>CAYHQJ010000021.1:7897-20579 GCA_964358595.1 uncultured Gemmatimonadales bacterium | reverse complement strand
GCTCGGCCTCGGGGATCCGGTTCGCGGCCCGCTTGTCGCCCGGCAGCTTCGGCACCCACACCCGCCCGTCGTTGCGCAGCGACTCGCTCATCAGCGTGAGCTTGGACTGGTGCTCGCCCGTGACGGGGATGCAGGTGGGGTGGATCTGCGTGTAGCACGGGTTGCCGAAGCCGGCACCCTGCTTGTAGGCGCGCCAGATGGCGGTCGTGTTGCAGCCCTTGGCGTAGGTCGCGAGGTAGAACACGTTGCCGTAGCCGCCGGTGGCCAGGCACACCGCGTCCGCAAAGTGGGTCTCGATCTCGCCCGTCACCATGTCGCGCACCACGATCCCGCGGGCGCGGCCGTCAATCACGATCAGCTCCAGCATCTCGTGGCGCGCGAACATCCGCACCGTGCCGGCGCCGATCTGCCGCTCGAGCGCCTGGTAGGCGCCGAGCAGGAGCTGCTGGCCGGTCTGGCCGCGGGCGTAGAAGGTGCGCGAGACCTGCGCGCCGCCGAAGCTGCGGTTGTCGAGCAGCCCACCGTACTCGCGCGCGAACGGCACGCCGAGGGCGACGCACTGGTCGATGATCTCGACCGAGATCTCGGCGAGCCGGTGGACGTTCGCCTCGCGGGCGCGGAAGTCGCCGCCCTTGACGGTGTCGTAGAATAGCCGCCAGATGCTGTCGCCGTCGTTGCGGTAGTTCTTCGCGGCGTTGATGCCGCCCTGCGCCGCGATCGAGTGGGCCCGGCGCGGGCTGTCCTGGTAGCAGAAGCACGCGACCTCGTAGCCCAGCTCGGCGAGCGCGGCGGCGCCGCCGGCGCCGGCCAGGCCCGAGCCCACCATGATCACGCTGTACTTCCGCTTGTTGGCGGGGTTCACGAGCTGGTACTCGAACCGGGCCCGCTCCCACTTCTCGGCGAGCGGCCCCGCGGGGACCCTGGCGTCGAGGTTCATCGGACGATCCCCGCGAGGACGGCGAGCGGGAAGGAGATGTTGCCGGCGGCCACCACGAGGGCGAAGAGCAGCGCCGCCGCCTTGGCGTACTTCAGGTAGCGCGGATGGCTGAGTCCCAGCGTGCGCAGCATGCTCCACCCGCCGTGGTAGAGGTGCAGGGCGAGCGCGAGCATGGCCACGATGTAGATGCCCGAGGCGAGCGGCTGCCTAAAGCCCGTGACGAAGTTGTGGTAGACGTCATCCGGGACGTAGTCGGGATGCAGGTTGCCGAACGTGAAGTGCATCAGGTGATAGGCGACGAACAGGAACAGGATCACGCCGCCCCAGCGCATCGTGCGCGAAGCGTAGGTGGAGTCGCGCGGCTCCCAGCGCTTGTACTTCGTTGGTCGTGCCGCCCAGCTCTCCAGCGTGAGCATGGTCGCCGACCAGACGTGCAGCACCACCGCCACGATCAGCACGCTGCGCGCGATCCAGATCCCCCAGCCGTGGAGGAACGTGCGGAGGAAGACCGCGTAGTGGTTCATCGCCTCCGGGCCGAGGTACACCTGCAGGTTGCCGACCATGTGGCCGAGCACGAACCCGAACAGGATGACCCCGGTCACCGCCATGATCGCCTTGCGGCCGACGGTCGAGGCGATGAAGCCGGCCGCCGCGACTGGGCGGGCCGGGTCCATGGTGATCGCTGTGGCGCTCATCGGAAATGGCGCTCCCCCGTGGGGATTCGGGACGGCGAATAATCAGAAGCAGCTTGCGCGCGGCGCAAGGGCGTCCCTAAGCTACCCGTGGCCATGTCTACCGAACGCAAGATGATCTACGGCCTCGTGAAGGTCTGCGTGGCGCCCGATGTCTTCGCCTCGCGCTGCGACGAGCACCTCCAGCAGCGCGAGAAGGATTACCTGGCGGGCCTCCAGCGCTCCGGCGAGCTCTACCTGTCCGGGCCGCTGGCCGATAGCTCGGCCGGCATAGTGGTCTACGACGTGCAGTCGCTGAAGGAAGCCGAGAACCTGGTCGAGGAGCAGCCGATGGTGCGGGCGGGGCTGCTGTCGGTCGAGCTGCACGAGCTGTTCGCCGTAACCTACGGGTGAGCCCGCCGTAGGGAGGAGAACCGAGGTTCCTGTGAGCGACATCAAGGACGACCTCAAGCCCGCGGCATTCACGGGGGCGGCCACTGCCGTCATGGGTACCGCCGGCGGCCTCGTGCCGGCCGCCGTACACAGCATCCTCGCGACGGGCGGGCCGTTCTCCTTCGCCTGGATGCTCACGACGGACGTGGCGGTGGTGGCGGCGATCGGCGCGGGGCAGGGCCTGGCCGCCGCCGCCACGGCCCTCGCGCACGGCAAGGGCAAGCACTACATCAGCCCGAAGCGCGGGTTCGTCGGCGCGCTCGCCGTGGGAGCCTTCAACGGACTCATGTACTTCGTCCAGATGGCGATGCCGGCCACCGAGCTCGGCTGGACCGTGGACCTCCTCATCCTCGGCGCGGTGGGCGCCGCGGCCGGGTACCTCGCCGTGCGGGTCCCCCAGAAGGAGCCGGTGATCCCGGTCTGAGGGAGCCTGCCATGAACGAGCACCCCAACAAGAAGCTCGTCGTCGTCGGCGACCGGGTGCTGATCGCCCCCGAACAGGGCGAGGAGCGCACGCGCGTCGGCCTCTACCTCCCACAGTCGGCGCTCGAAACGCTGGCGGTGCAGGGAGGCCGTGTGGTCGCGACGGGCCCCGGGACTCCGACCGCCGAGCCCGCCAGCCTCGACGACGAGCCGTGGAGGATCGGTGCCCACGAGGCCGGCGCTCGCTACGTCCCGATGCAGGCGCGGGTGGGCGACTACGCGCTGTTCTTTCGCAAGGCGGCGGTCGAGATCACGTTCGAGGAGAACAAGTACCTCGTCGTGCCGCAGGCCGCGATCCTGATCCTGGTCCGGCATCCCGAAAACGACGACGAGTAGGGTGTGGTCTCCGACCCGCCTTGGGTCTCAGATCCTCGGCAGCGTCACCCCTCGCTGCGCCTGGTACTTCCCCTTCTTGTCCGCGTAGGACACCGCGGGCGGCTCGTCACCCTCGAAGAACAGCACCTGCGCGATCCCCTCGTTGGCGTAGATCTTGGCCGGCAGGGGCGTAGTGTTCGAGATCTCCAGCGTGACGTGGCCCTCCCACTCGGGCTCGAACGGTGTGACGTTGGTGATGATCCCGCAGCGGGCGTAGGTGGACTTGCCCAGGCAGACCGTGATCACGTTCCGCGGGATCCGGAAGTACTCGACCGACCGGGCAAGGGCGAACGAGTTCGGCGGGACGATGCAGACGTCCCCCTCGAACTCCACGAACGACTTCGGGTCGAAGTGCTTGGGGTCCACGATGGCCGACATCGCGTTGGTGAAGATCTTGAACTCGCGGGCCACCCGCATGTCGTAGCCGTAGCTCGACACGCCGTACGAGATGACGCCCTCGCGCACCTGGGCCTCGGCGAACGGGTCGATCATCCGGTGCTCCTGCGCCATCTTCGCGATCCAGCGGTCGGACTTGACGCCCATCGTTGCCCCCCCGGGATGGTCGCACAATATACTCGCGAATGAGTTGAATTCCGATTTGCCCGCGGCTACCTTTTGACGGCTGCAAGGCTGCGCCTCGACGCACCGCCAACGCACGTTGGGAGACGCATTTGCAAGCATACCTACCGCTGGTGCTGTTGATCGTCTTCGTGCTCGTGAACGCCGCCATCATGGTGGGCGGCTCGCACCTCCTGTCCTGGACCCGCCCGACCGCGGTCAAGGACCAGCCCTACGAGTCCGGCATGCCGCCCCTGGGCGACGCCCGGGAGCGCTTCGACGTGAAGTTCTACCTGGTGGCCGTGCTGTTCATCGTGTTCGACATCGAGACGGTGTTCATGATGCCCTGGGGCGTCGCCTTCCGGCAGCTCGACCTGTTCGGGCTCGGCATCCTCGGCGGGCTGATCGAGATGGCGATCTTCGTCGTGATCCTGGCGGTGGGATACGTGTACGTCCTCAAGAGGGGAGCGCTGGAGTGGCTGTGACGCACGGCGACACGACGACCGGGGTGATCACCTCCTCACCGAACTGGGTGACGACCCGGCTCGACGACCTCGTCAACTGGTCCCGCGCCAACTCGCTCTGGCCGATGATGTTCGGCACCGCCTGCTGTGCGATCGAGTTCATGGCTACGGCGGCGAGCCGGTTCGACATCTCGCGCTTCGGGATGGAGCGCCTGGCGTACTCACCCCGCCAGGCCGACGTGCTGATCTGCGCGGGCCGGCTGCCCTTCAAGCTGGCGCCGGTGATCCGGAAGATCTGGGACCAGATGCCGCAGCCCAAGTGGTGCATCTCGATGGGCGCCTGCGCCTCCTCGGGCGGCATCTTCGACAACTACGCCATGGTGCAGGGCATCGACACGATCATGCCCGTGGACGTGTACGTGCCGGGCTGCCCGCCCCGGCCGGAAGGCCTGCTCTACGGGATCCTGCTGCTCCAGAAGAAGATCAAGGGCGAAACCGTCTTCGACCCGACGCTGCGCGTCGAGAAGCTCCTAGACGACCAGGGCATGTTCCTCGCGCCCGCCGTCGTGGACGAGCTGTCGGAGCCCTTCGGCAACTCGGTCCACCAGACCCGCTCGGCCTGAGCTCGTCCGGTGACCACGGCCACCCTGAACCCCTCGGTCGAGACGCTCAAGGCCCGGTTCGGCGCCGCCGTGCGCCGCGCGAGCACCTCCTGCGGCGACACGATCATGCACGTCGCGCGCGGCAAGGCCCACGAGATCCTCGCCTGGCTCAAGAACGACCCGGTCGAGCGCTACGACTATCTGACCGACATCACGGCGGTCGAATACCGCGACCGCGAGCTGCCGATCGAGGTCGTCTACCAGCTCCGGTCGCTGGAGCGCAAGCTCGACCTGCGCCTCAAGGTCGAGCTTGCCAAGGACCGGCCCCTCGAGGTGGACACGATCACGGACCTCTGGAAGGGTGCGAACTGGCTGGAGCGCGAGGTCTGGGACATGTTCGGGATCCGCTTCGCCGGCCACCCCGACCTGCGCCGGATCCTGATGTGGGAGACCTACTCGGAGGGGCACCCGCTGCGGAAGGACTTTCCGCTGCGCGGGCGCTTCAGCCGCGCGGAGCAAACCCACCGCGCCCTCACAGCCGACCTCGCGGCGCACTACTCGATGGAGGAGCTGTCGCTCAAGGACGCCGCGCCGCTGCTGCCGGGCGATCTGCGCGCCCGTCTCGAGGTCGTGAGCGCGGGCGGCGAGGATCCGGACGTCCGGACCGATCACATGCTCCTCAACATCGGCCCCCAGCACCCGGCCACGCACGGCGTGCTACGGCTGGTGGTGGAGCTGGACGGGGAGGTCGTGGTCCGCGTCATCCCGCACGTCGGCTATCTGCACTCCGGCTTCGAGAAGCTGGGCGAGTACCGGCACTACAACCAGATCATCCCGCTCACCGACCGCACCGACTACCTCTCGGCGATGTCGAACAACGTGTGCCTGGCGATGGCGGCCGAGAAGCTGATGGGCATCGAGATCACCCCGCGCTGCACGGTGCTCCGGGTGATCGCCTGCGAGCTGTCGCGGATCATCTCGCACCTGGTGTGGGCCGGCACGACGGCCATCGACATCGGCGCCTTCACCGTGTTCCTGTGGATGTTCCAGGAGCGCGAGAAGCTCTACAACTTCATCGAGGCGTGGACCGGCGCGCGGCTCACCACCACGCTCACCCGCGTGGGCGGCCTGATGGCCGACGTTCCGGACGGGTGGGCCGCCGATCTGCAGACGTGGGCGCGCCACTTCCCCAAGGTGCTCGACGAGGTCGAGGCGCTGCTGTCGAAGAACGGCATCTGGCTCGGCCGCACGGTGGACGTCGGCGCGATGGCGGCCGAGGAGGCGATCAACTGGTCGCTCTCGGGCCCCCTGCTGCGCGCCAGCGGCGTCCCCTACGACGTCCGCAAGGACCGGCCTTACCTCGACTACGAGTCCTACGACTTCGAGGTCCCGATCGGCGAGCACGGCGACGTGTACGATCGGTACCTGGTGCGGATGGAGGAGATGCGGCAGTCCACACGGATCCTCCTCCAGGCGCTCGAGCGGCTGCCGGACGGGCCGATCAACGTGGCCGACCCGCGCGTCATCCTCCCGCCCAAGAGCCGCGCGATGGGCGACATGGAGGCGATGATCTTCCACTTCAAGCAGGTGATGGAAGGCATCAGCGCGCCGGCGGGCGAGGCGTACACGGGGATCGAGAACCCGCGCGGCGAGCTGGGCTACTACTTCGTGTCGGACGGCACGGCCAAGCCGGTGCGGTGGCGCATCCGCCCGCCGGCGTTCATCAACCTCGCGGCGCTGCCGACGATGTGCGAGGGGCACCTGCTGTCGGACCTGATCGCGATCAACGCGAGCGTGGACGTCGTCATGGGCGAGGTGGACAGGTGAAGCCAGAGGGGACCGCGGGACCGGGGGACCGGGTGGCGGAGGCGCTGCCGCGGGTGTTCGAGGGCGAGGGCCGGGCGAAGCTCGACGCCATCCTGGCGAAGTACCCGACCAGGCAGGCCGCCCTCCTGCCGGCGCTGTGGGTGGTGCAGTACCGGCACGGCTGGATCTCGCCCGAGGGGATGACCGAGGTGGCCGAGGCGCTCGGCCTCACGCCGGCCTACGTGAAGGGCGTGGTGACGTTCTACACGATGTACCACCAGCACCCGGTCGGGACGCACTTCGTGCAGGTCTGCACCACGACGCCGTGCAACGTGTGCGGCGCCGAGCAGGTTGCCGAGGCGTTCCTCGCGGCGACCGGGTGCAAGCGGCTCGGCGAGACGGGCCCCGACGGGAAGTGGACGGTGATCGAGGTCGAGTGCCTCGGCGCGTGCGGTTTCGCGACCCCGATCCTCATCGACGACGACTTCATCGAGAGCGTGACGCCGGAGCAGGTCCCCGGGCTCGTCGCGAAGTACCGGTAACCGCCATGGGCTACCCACATCCGTCCCACCCCAAGGAGATGCCGGTCCTCTCGAAGCACTTCGGCGAGGCCGACGCGAGGAGCTACGACGGCTGGGTGAAGCGCGGCGGCTACCGGGCGCTCGAGCAGGCGCTCGGCATGAGCCGCGAGCAGGTGACGGAGGAAGTGAAGACGTCGGGCCTGCGGGGCCGCGGCGGCGCCGGCTTCCCGTGCGGTCTCAAGTGGACCTTCATGCCGAAGCAGGTCACGAAGCCCCACTACCTGTGCGTCAACGCGGACGAGTCGGAGCCGGGCACCTTCAAGGACCGCGAGATCATGCGCTGGACGCCGCACGCCCTGATCGAGGGCGCGGCGATCGCGGCCTACGCCATTCAGGCCGAGCAGACCTACATCTACGTCCGCGGCGAGTTCACCGACGCCATCGCCGTCGTGCAGCGGGCCCTGGACGAGGCCTACGCGAAGGGCGTGCTGGGGCCGAACGCGATGGGCAAGGGCG
Organism: uncultured Gemmatimonadales bacterium; assembly: GCA_964358595.1. GTDB lineage: Bacteria > Gemmatimonadota > Gemmatimonadetes > Gemmatimonadales > JACORV01 > CAYHQJ01. Next base: position 13,193 of record CAYHQJ010000021.1, on the reverse strand, counting down.
TGCGGATCGACATGACGATCCACCGCGGCGCCGGCGCCTACATCTGCGGCGAAGAGACCGCCCTCATGAACTCGATCGAGGGCAAGCGCGGCAACCCCCGGATCAGGCCGCCGTTCCCGGCCCAGGCCGGCCTGTGGGGCTGCCCGACCACGATCAACAACGTCGAAACGCTCACCTCCGTCGGGCACATCATCCTGAACGGCGGGGCGTGGTACAAGGGGCTCTCGCTCTCCAACCCGAAGAGCACGGGCACCAAGCTGCTGTCGGTCTGCGGGACGATCCGCAGGCCCGGCAACTACGAAGTGGTGATGGGCTTCCCGCTCCAGGACCTGCTGTACGACCTGTGCGGCGGGATGCGTGACGGGCAGCGGCTCAAGGCCGTGATCCCCGGCGGCTCCTCGGTGCCGATGCTCACCGCTGAGGAGGCCGAGGCGACGCTGCTCGATTACGAGGGCTGCGTTGCCCGGGGCACGATGCTCGGCTCAGGCGGCGTGATCGTGATGGACGATTCGGTGGACATTGTCTACCAGGTCATGCGTCTGGCGTCGTTCTACGCCCACGAGTCGTGCGCGCAGTGCACGCAGTGCCGCGAGGGCACCGCCTGGACCGTGAAGATCGTGCAGCGGATCCTGGCCGGGCTGGGGAAGATGGAGGACCTCGACCTGCTGCTCGACCTGTCGGACCAGATGACGGGCACAACGATCTGCGTGCTGTCGGACTCGTGTGCCGCGGTGGTGGTGAGCGCGCTCAGGAAGTTCCGGCCCGAGTTCGAGGCGTACATCCGCAGCGGCCGGAAGGCAGCCAGCGCATGAGCCCGATGGTGAAGCTGACGGTCGAGGGGCGCGCGGTGGAGGTGCCGGCGGGCACCACCGTGCTCGAGGCCGCCAAGCTCGCCGGCATCCTGATCCCCCACTACTGCTACCACCCCTCGCTCCCCGTAGCCGGCGTGTGCCGCATGTGCCTGGTGGAGATCGAGAAGGCACCCAAGCTCGCGGCCTCGTGCGCAACCCCGGTGGCCGAGGGCATGGTGGTGCGCGTCGCGACGGAGCAGGCGCAGAAGGCCCGCCAGGGCGTGCTCGAGTTCCTGCTCATCAACCACCCACTCGACTGCCCGATCTGCGACCAGGCGGGCGAGTGCGAGCTGCAGGACTACGTGTTCCAGGAAGGGCGCGCGGGCACGCGCTACGGCGACTACGCCAAGCGCTTCAATCCGGTCGAGGATTTCGGGCCCGACGTGCTGTACGTGCCCAACCGCTGCATCCTGTGCACGCGCTGCGTCCGGTTCATGGAGCATGTGGCCGAGCAGCCGGTGCTCAACGTCTCCGAGCGCGGCGACCGCGCCTACATCGGGATCTTCGAGGGGAGGCAGCTCGACCACCCGTGGTCCGGGAACGTGGTGGACCTCTGCCCGGTGGGCTCGCTGATCTCGAAGGACTTCCTGCACAAGGCCCGCGCCTGGGACCTCGACAAGACCGCCTCGGTATGCCCGGGATGCACCCAGGGCTGCAACGTGATGCTCGAGACGCGCGACAACCAGGTGCTGCGCATCCGGCCCCGGCCGAACGCCGAGGTCAACCGGCACTTCATGTGCGACGAGGGGCGGCTCGGCTACCGGTGGCTCAACCGCGCCGACCGGCTCGAGGCACCGATGGTCCGGGAGGGCGACCGGCTCCTCGCCGTTGACTGGGACCGGGTGCTCGAGCGGGCGGCCGAGCTGCTGCGGGAGGTGCAGGGCGCGTGGGTCGGCCTCGTCTCGCCGGGGGCCTCGTGCGAGGCGCTCGAGCAGGCGATGAGGCTGCTCAAGACCGGCGGCGGCGGGGGCGCCTTCCGCGTGCGGGAAGGCCCGGAACGGCGGCTCGCCGGCGTGAACGACCTGGCCCTGCGCGCGCAGCGCGCGCCCAACGTGCACGGGGCGCTCGAGGCCGGGTTCGCGCGCGACTGGGCCGCCACCGTTCACCAGGCGAAGGACGCCGGGCTGGTGCTCGTCCTCGACGAGCCGCTCGACGGTGTCGAGGGCCCACTGGGCCGGACGCTGATCTACGTCGGCACCACGCTGCCGGAGGCGGCGCGGCACCACGCGGCGGTGGTCCTTCCGAGCGCCAACATGGCGGAGGAAGAGGGCACGTTCCGCAATCTGCGGGGCCGGGTGCAGCGCTACTTCCAGGCGAACACGCCGCCAGGGATGGCGCGGCCGGCCGACTGGATCCTGCGCGAGATCCTCGCGGCGCTCGGCGTGGGCGCTGGGGCGGCGGCATGACCTGGGTCTCGGGCGACGCCTTCCTCATCGCCTCGCTCGTGAAGATCCCCGTGGTCTTCGTGGCGCTCCTGCTGCTGATCGCGTTCTGGACGCTGGTCGAGCGGCGGGGCGCCGGGTTCATCCAGAACCGGCTCGGCCCGAACCGGGTCGGGCCGCAGGGGCTGTTCCAGCCGATCGCCGACGGCCTCAAGAACTTCCTCAAGGAGGAGACGCTCCCGCCGTTCGCCGACCGGGTGCTGTTCGTGCTGGCGCCGATCATGTCGTTCACGCCGGCGCTGCTGACCTTCTCGGTGATCCCGTGGGCTTCGCCCATTCCGACCCCGTGGGGGCTCGTCTCCTCGGCGATCGCCGACCTGCCGGTCGGCTTCTTGTTCATCCTCGCGATCAGCTCGCTCGGCGTGTACGGGATCGTGCTGGCCGGGTGGTCGTCGAACAACAAGTACTCGCTGCTGGGCGGCCTGCGCGCCTCGGCGCAGCTCATCTCCTACGAGATCGCGATGGGGATGTCGGCCGTGGCGGTGCTGGTCCTGGCGGGCAACATCACCCTCAACGAGATCATCCAGAAGCAGCAGGCGGGGACCTGGTTCGTGATCCCGCTGTTCATCGGCTTCTGGGTGTTCCTGATCTCGGCGTTCGCGGAGACCAACCGGCTCCCGTTCGACCTCCCCGAGGCCGAGGCGGAACTGGTGGCCGGGTACCACACCGAGTATTCCGCGATGAAGTTCGCGATGTTCTACATCGCCGAGTACGCGAACATGGTCACCGCCTCGGCGCTGCTCGTGACCCTGTTCTTCGGCGGCTGGGACGTGCCGTTCACGTCCTGGGACAACGCGGCACCGTGGACCGTCCTGAAGTCCGTCGTCACCGCGGCGGCGTTCTGGTCCAAGACGCTGGTCTTCCTGTTCCTCTACGTCTGGGTGCGCTGGACGATCCCGCGATTCCGCTTCGACCAGCTGATGGACATCGGCTGGAAGATCCTGCTGCCGATCGCGCTGGTGTACGTGATGGTGACCGGCACGGCGGTGTACGCGCTCGAGGCGGCGGGCATCGCCTACGGCAGGCGGTACGGCGCGATCCTCGGCGCTGTGAATCTGGCGCTGGCGATCGGCATCTTCTTCGGGCTCGACAGCGACCGCCTGATCGGCGGCGCCAGCGCGCGCAGCCGCCGGATCTGGCGGGCGCGGTTCACCCACTCCGGGGACGACTGATGGCGATCACGGTCAGAACGATCCGGCGCCCCGGGCAGGGCACGTCGTACACGCGCGCCACGCTGAAGGGGATGGCGATCACCTTCAAGCACCTGTTCCAGAAGAAGTGGACGATGGAGTACCCGGAGGAGCGGGACGCCCACGACGGGTGGACGCTCTCCAACCGGTGGCGCGGGACGCACCGCATGGCCGTGGACGAGAACGGCAAGGCGAAGTGCGTCGCCTGCGGCCTCTGCCCGCAGGTCTGCCCGGCCAACTGCATCCGCCTGGTCCCGGGCGAGGACGAGCAGGGCAACCGCTACCCGCTCGTCTTCGAGATCGACGAGTTCCGGTGCGTCTTCTGCGGGTACTGCCAGGAGGTCTGCCCCGAGGAGGCGATCCACGTCGGCGTGCACTACGAGAACGCCGAGACCAGCCGCGACGGGTTCGTTTACGACCTGGAGCGGCTGATGCAGCAGACCCACGAGGTCAGCTCGCTCTGGGACCCGAACGACGCGAAGGGCCAGTAGCGCCATGCTGACGTTCACCTTCTACCTGTTCTCGGTCCTCGCGATCGCCTCGGCGGTGCTGTGCATCACGCGGCGGAGCCCGGTGGCGAGCGCGCTGTGGCTAGCGAGCACGCTGTTCCAGGTCGCCGGCCTGTTCGTGTTGCTCGGCGCGCCGTTCCTCGGCGCCGTCCAGGTACTCGTATACGTCGGCGCGATCATGGTGCTGTTCCTGTTCGTGATCATGCTGCTCAACCTCGGGCGACAGGAGGCCACCGACATCCGGGGGCTGCGCGGCAAGGTGCTCGCCACGGTGCTCGGGCTGGTCCTGATCGGGGAGCTGCTCGCGCTCCGGTCGGTCGCGCTGCCGGCGGCGATCACGCTGCCGGCCGGCGAGGTGGAGCGGAAGGTGGCGGAGCAGGGGGCGCTGCAGGCGCTCGCGCTGCCGCTCTTCCACCAGTACGTCGTGGCCTTCGAGGTGACGTCCGTGATGCTCCTCGCCGCGATCGTCGGCGCCGTCGTGCTCGCCAAGCGGAGGCTGTGACCGTGTACCTCGGCCCCGCGCTCGCCGTCTCGGCGATTCTGTTCAGCCTCGGGGTCGTCGGCGTGCTGCTGCGCCGCAACGCCATCGTGATCTTCATGTGCGTCGAGCTGATGCTCAACGCCGTGAACCTGACCTTCGTCGCCCTGTCGCAGCAGCTCGGACTCGACGGCCAGGTGTTCGTGTTCTTCGTGATGACCGTCGCGGCAGCCGAAGCCGCCGTGGGCCTCGCGATCGTGATCGCGCTGTACCGGCACCGCGAGACCGTGAACCTCGACACCATCAACCTGCTCCGCGGGTGAACCCTCTCGCCGGCTCCGTGGCCGATTCCGTCGGCCTGCTGATCCTCCTGCCGCTTCTGGGCTTCCTGGTGAACGGCGCCCTGGCGTTCCTGCGCCCGCAGGACAAGCGCCTGGTCAGCATCGTGGGCGTCGGCTCGGTTGCCCTCTCGTTCGGTCTCGCCGCGGCGATCTTCGTGAAGATGCTCGGCGTCCCGCTCGAGGCGCCGTACGTCAAGACGCTGTGGGCATGGATGCCCGTGGGCGACCTCCAGGTCGGCTTCGGCCTGCAGCTGGACCAGCTCTCCATCGTGATGGCGCTGGTGGTGACCGGCGTGGGCGCGTTGATCCACCTGTTCAGCGTCGGCTACATGGGCGAGGACCCGGGCTACGCGCGCTACTTCGCGTACCTGAACCTGTTCATCGCCTTCATGCTGACGCTGGTCCTCGGTTCCAGCTTTCCGGTGCTGTTCATCGGGTGGGAGGGCGTGGGCCTCTGCTCCTACCTGCTGATCGGCTTCTGGTTC
>CAYHQJ010000021.1:5092-7887 GCA_964358595.1 uncultured Gemmatimonadales bacterium | reverse complement strand
AAAGATCACGGCCGTGGTCGAGACGACAACTGCGGCCGGACTGAAGGCGTTCCTGGTCAACCGTATCGGCGACGCCGGCTTCCTGGTCGCGATATTCCTGTTGTACAAGACGCTCGGCACGCTGGACTTCGTCGATGTCTGGAGCCGGGCGCCGCTGCGCCTCGCGCCCGGCGGCCCCGAGGTCACGGCGATCGCGCTGCTGCTGTTCCTCGGGTGCGTGGGCAAGTCGGCGCAGTTCCCGCTGCACACCTGGCTGCCCGACGCGATGGCCGGCCCGACGCCGGTCTCGGCCCTGATCCACGCGGCGACGATGGTCACGGCGGGCGTCTTCCTGGTGGCGCGCGCCGGGATCCTGTTCGCCATGGCGCCCACAGCGTCGGCCGTCGTGGCCGGCATCGGCGCGCTCACGGCGCTGTTCGCCGCGACGATCGGCCTCAAGCAGTGGGACATCAAGAAGGTGCTCGCCTACAGCACCGTCTCCCAGCTCGGCCTCATGTTCGTGGGCGTCGGCGTGGGGGCGTACGCGGCCGGAATGTTCCACCTCGTGACGCACTCCTTCTTCAAGGCGCTGCTGTTCCTCGGCTCGGGCAGCGTGATCCACGCGATGCACGCTGCCTACCACCACACGCACCAGCACGCCGACGCGCAGGACATGCGCAACATGGGCGGCCTCGCCCAGTACCTGCCGACGACCTTCCGCGCGATGTGGGTCGCGTGGCTCGCGATCGCGGGGATCCCGCCGCTGGCCGGCTTCTTCTCCAAGGACGAGATCCTCGCCTCGGCCTTCGCGCGTGGCGCCGATGACCCGTTCTACTACGTGGTGTGGGGCTTCGGCGCCGTGGCCGCGCTGCTCACCGCCTTCTACATGACGCGGCTGATGCTGTACACCTTCCACGGCCCGAACCGCACCGGCGAGCGGGAGCAGCACCACCTGCGCGAGTCGCCGGCGGTGATGACCGTGCCGCTCATCGTGCTCGCGGGGCTGACGGTTCTTGGCGGCGTGATCAACCTGCCGGACTTCCTGCCGTGGGCCGGAAGGCTGCAGCACTGGCTCGAGCCGGTTACGGAGCAGGCGACGAATTTCGTCGGCCCCGTCGAGCTGGCGCGCGCAACCGAACTCACGCTGATCGGCCTGGCCGTCGTCATCGCCGTCGGCGGCATCTGGCTCGCGTACACGCGGCTACACCCCGAGCAGCTCGTGCCCGCCGACCGGGCGGTACCGGAGCGGGGCTTCGCGAAGCTGCTCGCCGAGAAGTACCGGGTGGACGAGCTGTATGACGCCGCTATCGTGCGGCCCCTCGTCTGGCTCTCGCGCACGGTGCTGTGGAAGGGCGTGGACGCCGGCGCGATCGACGGCGCCGCGGTCAACGGGTCGGCGGTCGTGGCGCGGACCCTGGGCTGGGTGGGCAGCCGGCTCCAGACGGGGCAGGTGGGAACCTACCTGATGTTCTTCGTCATCGGCGCGCTGGTGCTGCTCGGCGCGCTGATCCGGTGAGGCCGTGAGCGCGTTCCTCGCGAGCATCGGCTACGCGCGCTGGGCGCTCACCGCGCTGCTGGTCATTCCCATGGCCGGCGCGGCGCTCCTCGCGCTGTTCCCTTCCGGCGCCGCCAAACGCCTCGCGCTCGTCGTGTCGCTCGTCGAGTTCGTCGTCTCGCTGGGGCTGTGGTGGGCGTACGACCCCGGCGGCGCGGCGTTCCAGCTGACGCTCACGGCGCCGTGGGTCCCCTCGTGGGGCATCTCGTACTACGTCGGGATCGACGGCATCTCGCTGATGATGGTCCTCCTCACCACGTTCCTGATGCCGCTGTCGGTGCTGGGGAGCTGGTCGGGGATCACCACGCGCGAGCGGGGCTTCTACGCGCTCCTGCTGGCGCTGACCACCGGCATGATCGGCGTCTTCGTATCGCTCGACCTCTTTCTGTTCTACGTGATGTGGGAGGTCATGCTGATTCCGATGTACTTCATCATCGGGGTCTGGGGCGGGAAGAAGCGGCTGTACGCCAGCATCAAGTTCTTCATCTACACCATGCTCGGCTCGCTGCTGATGCTGGTCGCGATCCTGTACCTGTTCTACAGCGCGGGCCGGGCGATCGGCTCGTATTCGTTCGCCTACGAGCAGATCCTGCGCCACGCCAACGTGCCGCTGGGTGCGCAGTTCTGGCTGTTCGGCGCGTTCTTCCTGGCGTTCGCCATCAAGGTGCCGATGGTGCCGTTCCACACCTGGCTCCCCGACGCCCACACCGAGGCGCCGACGGCGGGCTCCGTGATCCTGGCCGGCATCCTGCTCAAGATGGGCACCTACGGCTTCCTGCGCTTCGCCGTGCCGTTCTTCCCCACCGTCGCCTTCCACCCGACCGTGAGCGCCATCGTCGTCGGTCTGGCGGTGATCGGCATCGTCTACGGCGCGCTGGTCTCGATGGTGCAGCCCGACTTCAAGCGGCTGATCGCCTACTCGTCGGTGAGCCACCTCGGCTTCGTGATGCTCGGCATCTGGGCACTGACGGTGCAGAGCACGCAGGGGGCGCTGATGGTGATGATCAACCACGGCATCTCGACGGGGGGGCTGTTCTTCCTGGTCGGCATGATCTACGAGCGGCGCCACTCGCGGATGATCGCGGACTTCGGCGGGATCGCGAAGGTGGTCCCCGTGTACGCCGCCGTTCTGACCGTCGTGGCGCTCTCGTCGGTGGGCCTTCCCGCGACCAACGGGTTCGTGGGCGAGTTCCTGGTGCTGCTGGGCAGCTTCCAGACCTATCCGGCCGCAGTTGTCGTCTCGACCACGGCCGTGATCTTT
>CAYHQJ010000021.1:0-5076 GCA_964358595.1 uncultured Gemmatimonadales bacterium | reverse complement strand
CCGCCGCGTACCTGCTGTGGGCGCTTCAGCGCGTGCTGTACGGCCCGCTGGTGAAGGAGGAGAACCGCGCGCTGACCGACCTGACGCCGCGCGAGCTCGTCGTGCTGGTGCCGCTGCTCGCCATGATCGTGGGGCTCGGCCTCTACCCGGGCCCGGTCCTGCGGCGCATGGAGCCCTCGGCCCGCCAGTACATCGAAACCGTTCAGTCCCGCACGACCGGCCATGCCGTCGCGCGGGCGGGGACGCGCTAGCATGCCGCTCGATCTCGAGACCGGACGCGGGCTGTTCCTCGCGCTGCTCCCCGAGCTGATTCTCACCGCCTGGGCGCTGCTCCTGCTGCTCCACGTCGCGTGGCGGCACAACGAGCCGGGCGCGCAGCGGCAGGTGGGGTGGCTCACCCTCGCCGGCCTCGGCCTCGCGGCCGCGGCCGTGCTCTGGCTGTGGATCACGGGCGCCCGGGTGGACGGGATCCCGACCAGCGTGGCGGTGGACCCGTTCCGCTGGGCCGCCTCGCTGATCGTCCTCGTCGGCGCGGCGCTCACGACCGTGGTCTCGATCGGGTACCTCGAGCGCGAGGGGATCGCGATCCCCGAGTACCACGTCATGGTGCTGTTCGCGGTCATCGGCATGCTGCTGCTCGTGGGCGGCGCGGACCTGTTAGTCGTCTTCCTCGGCCTCGAGCTGATGTCGGTCTCGGTGTACGTGCTCGCCGGGATCAACCGGAAGAGCCGGGTCTCCGCCGAGGCGGCGCTGAAGTACTTCCTGCTCGGCGCATTCGCCTCGGCGTTCTTCCTGTACGGCATCGCCCTGGTCTACGGGGCCACCGGCTCGACCAAGCTCGCCATCATCAGCATCCAGGTGATGGGCGACGACGCGATGAACAACCTGATGCTCGCCGCCGGGCTCGGCCTGCTGTTCATCGGATTCGCCTTCAAGGTCGCGGCCGTGCCGTTCCACATGTGGGCGCCCGACGTGTACGACGGCGCCCCGACGCCGGTCACCGCGTTCATGGCGGCGTCGGTGAAGGCGGCGGCCTTCGCGGCGTTCGTGCGCCTGCTGCTCGGAGCTTTCGCGCACCAGCACGCCTACTGGGACCAGGTCATCTGGTGGCTCGCCGCGATCACCATGGTGGTGGGGAACCTGGTGGCCCTCTCGCAACGCTCGCTCAAGCGCATGCTCGCCTACTCGAGCGTGGCGCACGCGGGCTACCTGCTGGCGGCGCTGGTGAGCGGCTCGCTCGCCGGGGCGGCGGCGTTCCTGTACTACCTGCTGTTCTACACGCTGGTCACGGTCGCCGCCTTCACGGTGGTCATCGCGAAGGGCCGCGGTGGCGAGCGCGACGTCACGACCGACGACCTCGCCGGCCTCGCCGAGTCCGACCGGTTCCTGGCCCTCGTCATGGCGGTGAGCATGCTGTCGCTGCTCGGCTTCCCGGGCACGGCGGGGTTCATCGGGAAGTGGTACGTGCTCACGTCGGCGACGGGCGCGGGCTATCCGGTGCTCGCCGCGGTGCTGGTCCTGACGAGCGTCGTGTCCGCGGGGTACTATCTTCCGGTGATCATGGCAATGTACATGAAGCCGCGGGTGCACGAGCGCGCCCACGAAGACGTCGTCCTGCCGGGCCTGGTGCGGCGCACCCTGGCAGCGGTGATCGTGGTGGTGCTGTTCTTCGGGATCCTGCCCAACGGCATCGCCGGCTACGGGCGCCTCCTCGACACCGCGCGGGCCGCTTCGCACGCCTTCCTGCCGCAGCACATCGTGCCCCTCGCCACCCGGCCGACGGCGGACCAGTAGCGACGCCGGGGCCGCGAGCCCCGTCACCGCTTCCGACCATGCGCATCGACCCCGTCATCTTCCGCCAGTACGACATCCGCGGCACCGTGGGCGCCGACCTGACGGCCGACGTCGCGCGCGCCATCGGGCTCGCCGCCGGCGCGGAGGCGCGGGAGCGCCTGGGCCGCGCGCCGGTTCTCGCGGTCGGCCGCGACAACCGCCCGAGCGGCGAGCTGCTGGTGGCCGCGCTCGTGGACGGCCTCATGACGACCGGAGCGCAGGTGATCTCCGTCGGCCTGGTGCCGACCCCCACGCTGTACTTCGCCATCCACCACCTCCAGGCGGATGGCGGGATTCAGGTCACCGGCTCGCACAACCCACCCGAGTTCAACGGCTTCAAGATGGTTCTCCAGGGTCTGCCGTTCGCCGGCGACGACATCCAGGGGCTGCGCCGGCGGATCGAAGGGGACCGCTTCGCCGCGGGGAAGGGCGGCGTGCGCGAGCAGCCGGTGCTCGACGCGTACAAGTTGGAGGTCGTGCGGCGCATCGGCCGCCTGCCGCGCCGCGTGACGGTCGTCGTGGACTGCGGCAACGGCACGGCGAGCCTCGCCGCGCCGGACCTGCTCGAGGCGCTGGGCGCGGACGTGATCCGGCTCTACTGCGAGTCGGACGGCAGCTTTCCGAACCACCATCCCGACCCGACGGTGCTCGAGAACCTCGAGGACTTGCGCGAGCGCGTGACCGAGAGCGGCGCCGAGCTGGGGATCGCCTTCGACGGCGACGGCGACCGGATCGGGGCGGTGGACGAGCACGCCAGCGTGCTGTTCGGCGACCAGCTGCTCATCCTCTACGGGCGGGACCTCGTGCACCGCCTCGGCCCCGGCCGCGAGGTGATCTTCGACGTGAAGTGCTCGGACGCGCTCGCCGAGGCGCTCGAGCGCGCCGGCGCGCGGCCCACGATGTGGATGACCGGCCACTCCCACATCAAGAAGAAGATGAAGGAGTCCGGCGCCACGCTCGCGGGAGAGATGAGCGGCCACATGTTCTTCGGGCCGCCCGACTACCTCGGCTTCGACGACGCGCTGTTCGCGGCGGCGCGGTTGCTGCGCATCGTGGCCGAGAGCCGGTTACCGCTCTCGGGGCTCCTGGCCGACGTGCCGCGCTACGTCTCCACACCGGAGATCCGCGCGGACTGCCCCGAGGACCGCAAGGTCCCCGCCGTGCAGGCGGCGGCGCGGCACTTCGGCGCGCGCTACCCGACGATCACCATCGACGGCGTGCGCTGGCGTGCGCAGGACGGCTGGGGCCTGATCCGCGCGTCGAACACGCAGCCGATCCTGGTGCTGCGCTTCGAGGCGAAGACGGCGGAGGGACTGGAGCGGATCCGCCGCGAGGCGCTGGAGGTGCTCGCCGCCGAGGGGGTACGCGTCCCGACCGCATGAACCGGCGCCGACTCGCGGGCGTCGCGATCGCCGCCGTGCTCGTGCTGCTGTTCGGCGGCCGCTGGATCGCCCTCCGCTACGCCGAGCACGCGTGGTACGCGTCGCTCGGCCTCCAGGACCGGTTCTGGGCGCTCCTGGCCCGCAGCGCGGCTGTCCAGCTGGCCGTCCTCGCGGCAACACTCGGCTGGTATGCCGCCACGACGCTGGGCGTCTACCGCTCGATCGGCTCCGTGCACCTGCCGCGCCGGCTCGGCAACCTCGAGATCGCCGAGGCGGTGCCGCGCCCCATGCTGCGCGCCATCGCCCTCGCCATCGCCGCGGTCCTCGCCCTCGCCACGACGTACACCTTCGCCGACCTCGACCACCTGGTCGCCCTGTACCGGCACGCCGGGCGCCTCGGCGTGACCGAGCCGGTCCTGGGGCGCGACGCCGCGTTCTACCTCGCGAAGCTGCCGCTGCTCGAGACCCTGCACCTGCTCGCGACGCTGAGCGTCCTGCTCGCGGTCGCGCTCGCGGCGGGATTGTACGCGCTCACCGGGAGCCTCGCGGTGTCGCGCCGCCGGCTCCAGCTTACGCCGCACGCGCGCACGCACCTCACCCTGCTGCTGTGCGCGCTCGCGCTCGCCATCGCGTGGGGCTTCTCTCTCGACGCGCTCCAGGTCGTGGGCGGCGGCGGCGCGCGCGGCGGCGCGCTCTCGCCGGTGGATCACGCGATCCGCATCCCGGCGGCCCACGCCCTCGCGCTCATCGCCCTCGGGGTCGCGGTGGGGTCGGGCCTGGCCGTGCGCTGGACGCGCCCGGCGGCGCTGGTCGGGCTGTGGGCCACGCTCGGCATGGCCGCCCTGCTCGGGAGGCTGGTCGTGCCGCTCCTCGCCGAGGCGTGGGGCGCGGGCGCGAGCCCGGCGGTGGCGCAGGCCCTGAACGGCTACGCCAACGGCTACGCGCGCGCCAGCTTCGGCCTGCTGGAGGTCGTGCCGCGGTCCGTCGGCGCCCGCGCCGCTGCCGCCGGCGAGGCGCCCCGGCTCGCCGCCGCTCTCGCCGGCTACTCACCGTGGAGCGGGGAGCCGGCCCTCCTCACGGCCACCATCGCCGCCGCGGCGGGCGATACCGCGCCCCCACGCGCCTGGTCCACGACCTTCGCGCGCTACGGCGACCCCAGCGGGAGCCCGCGGCTCGTCGCGCTCGCCGTCTCGCAGATCGATCCCCTCGCTTTGGCGCGCCTGGGGCCGCGCCCCGGCTGGACGGAGACGCACCGCGGCGCGCTGGCCTGGGCGGGCGAGCCGCTTGCGATGGACGTTGGCGGCGCGGGAGGCGGCCGGTTCCTGGCGTCGTTGGCGCCGGTGGACACGGCGCCTGCGCCGCAGCCGGTGACGCGTGAGCCGGGCCGCATCCGGTTTCTGCCGGGCCCCGCCGAGCTGGCGATCGTCTCGCCCGATGAGGCGACGATCGACGAGCCGGCGCCCGGCGTCCGGCTCGGCGCGTTCGCGCGTCGGCTGTTGCTCGCCTGGGCGCTCCAGTCGCCGCCCCTCCTCTCGGGCCGCACCGGCAGCGCCGACCGGGTGCTGTTCTGGCGCGATCTCCCGTCACGCCTCTCGCGGCTCTACCCGTTCGCGGCCTTCGATCCGGCCCGCCCCGCGATCGTGGGCGGGCGCCTCCTCTGGATCGCCGACGGCTACCTCGTCTCCTCGCGCTTTCCGCTCGCCGAGCACGTCCGCTGGCTCGGCGAGGAGGTCAACTACGTCGCCGCGCCGTACGTCGTCACCGTGGACGCCGTGAGCGGCCGCACCCGCATCTACCTGCGCCCGCCCGACGCGCGGTTCGCCGCGGGCATCGCGCGCGGCGAAGGCGTCGAGACCCTCCC
>CAYHQJ010000020.1:11339-20956 GCA_964358595.1 uncultured Gemmatimonadales bacterium | reverse complement strand
GGGGGGGGGGCGGCCCGCGCAGGGCTAACGCTTGCGCCGGGGGCCGTAGCCGCGGGGGGCTGAGCGCACGAAGGGGCCGCCACTCGGCGGCCCCTTCTGCGTCACTGGATAACAGCAGGCGTCAGTCGCTGGCCGTGGCGTACGCCTCAACGGGCGGGCAGGTGCAGACCAGGTTCCGGTCCCCCCACGCGTCGTCGATGCGGCCCACCGGCGGCCAGATCTTGTGCTCGCGTGTGCTAGGGTGAGGATAGGCCGCCCGCTCGCGTGCGTACGGGTGCTTCCACTCGTCGGCGAGCAGGTCTCCCAGGCAGTGCGGCGCGTTCTTGAGGAGGTTGTCCTCCCTGTCCGCCTCGCCCCGCTCGATCTCGAGGATCTCGCGGCGGATCGCGATGAGCGCGTCGCAGAACCGGTCCAACTCCTCCTTCGACTCGCTCTCCGTCGGCTCCACCATCAGCGTGCCCGGCACCGGAAAGCTCACCGTCGGCGGGTGGAACCCGTAGTCGATCAGCCGCTTGGCGATGTCGATGACTTCGATCCCGGCGCTCTGCTTGAACGGCCGCGTGTCGAGGATGCACTCGTGCCCCACCAGCCCGGTCGTGCCGGAGTAGAGCAGCTCGATGTGCCCGTGCAGCCGCCTAGCGACGTAGTTGGCGCTCAAGATCGCCATCTTCGTCGCCTCGGTCAGGCCGTCCCGGCCCATCATCCGGATGTACGCCCAGGAGATGGGCAGGATGCTCGGGCTCCCCCACGGCGCAGCGCTCACCGTCCCGCAGCTGCGCCGGCCGACGCCGAGGCGCACTACGGGGTGGTCCGGCAGGAACGGCGCCAGGTGCTGTGCGACGCAGATCGGCCCCATTCCGGGTCCGCCGCCGCCGTGCGGGATGCAGAACGTCTTGTGCAGGTTCAGGTGGCACACGTCGGCGCCCATGTCGCCGGGCCGGCACAGGCCGACCAGCGCGTTCAGGTTGGCGCCGTCCATGTACACCTGGCCGCCGCGCTCGTGCACGATACGGCACACCTCCACGATGGTGTCCTCGAAGACGCCGTGCGTGGACGGGTAGGTCACCATCAGCGCACCGAGGGTGTCCTTGTGCTCGTCCGCCTTCGCGCGGAGGTCGGCGAGGTCGATCTCGCCGTGCTCGTCGGTGTTCACCACCACGACCTGCATCCCCGCCGTCACCGCGCTGGCCGGGTTGGTGCCGTGCGCCGATGCCGGGATGAGGCAGGTGGTCCGGTGGGCCTGGCCGTTGGCCTTGTGGTACGCGCGGATGACCAGGAGGCCTGTGAACTCGCCCTGCGAGCCGGCGTTGGGCTGGAGCGAGGTCGCGGCGAAGCCGGTGATCCCGTTGAGCCACTCCCCGAGTTGGCGGAACAGCTCCGCGTAGCCCTTCGCCTGCCCGCGCGGCGCAAAGGGGTGGATCGCTCCGAACTCCGTCCAGGTGATCGGGATCATCTCGGTCGTGCTGTTGAGCTTTAGGGTGCACGAGCCGAGCGGGATCATCGCGCTGGTGAGCGAGAGGTCGCGGTCCTCGAGCTTCTTGAGGTAGCGCAGCATCTCGGTCTCGGAGTGGTAGCGGCGGAAGACCGGGTGCGTGAGGTACCTGCTGGTGCGCGCCAGCGCCGGCGGGATCGCGGCCGGCGCGTCGGCGGGCACGGCGGCATCCCGGCCGAGACCGAACACGGCGACCAGGTCCGCCAGATCGGCGTCGGTCACCGTCTCGTCGAGCGCCACGCCGACGGTCTGCTTCGTCAGCGCGCGCAGGTTGATGCGCCGCTTCACCGCGGCCTTGTGAATGGTCCGGGCTGTCGCGGCGTCGGTCTCGACCGCGAGGGTGTCGAAGAACGCGTCGTGGCGGAGCCGGTAGCCGAGGCCCTTCAGTGCCGCGGCGAGCCGCCGGGTCTGGCCGTGCACGCGCTCGGCGATGCGCCCGATGCCATCGGGGCCGTGCCAGGCCGCGTACATCCCCGCGCACACGGCGAGCAGCACCTGCGCGGTGCAGATGTTGCTCGTCGCCTTCTCGCGGCGGATGTGCTGCTCGCGCGTGCCGAGCGCCATCCGGAGGCCGGGCCGGCCGGCGCCATCCTTCGAGACGCCGATGATGCGGCCGGGAAGCAGGCGCTTGTACTGGTCCTTCGTGGCGTAGAAGGCGGCGTGCGGGCCACCGTAGCCGAGGGGGACGCCGAACCGCTGCGAGTTGCCGACCGCGATGTCGGCGCCCCACTCGCCGGGAGGCGTGAGCAGCGCGAGGGCGAGGAGATCGGTTGCTGCCGTGACGAGCGCGCCGGCGCCGTGTGCCCGCTCGCACAGCGCGCGGAAGTCGCGCACCCGGCCGTCGCTGGCGGGATACTGCACCAGCGCGCCGATGGCGTTGCCGCCGAAATCGAAGCCGTCCGGGTCGCCGACCACGATCCTGACACCCCGCGCCGTGGCGCGCGTGCGGACGACCGCGATGGTCTGCGGGTGACACTCCTCGTCCACGAGGAACGCGGTGCGAGCGCCGCTCTTCTTCGACGCGGCGTGCGTCATGTGCAGCGCCTCGGCGGCCGCCGTCGCCTCGTCGAGCAGCGACGCGTTGGCGATCTCGAGCCCCGTGAGGTCCGCGACCACCGTCTGGAAGTTGAGCAACGCCTCGAGCCGGCCCTGCGAGATCTCCGACTGGTATGGTGTGTAGGCGGTGTACCAGCCGGGGTTCTCGAGGATGTTCCGCAGGATCACCGGGGGCGTGACGGTGTCGTGGTAGCCCATGCCGATGTACGAGCGGAACGCCTGGTTGTGCGCGGCCATGGCGCGCAGCTCGGCGAGCACCTCCGCCTCGCTCCTGGCCGCGGGGAGGTCGAGCGGCGTGCGCAGCCGGATGGCGTCGGGAACGACGGCATTGATGAAGGCGTCGAGCGAGGGATAGCCCATCGTCTCGAGCATCGCGCGCGTGTCGTCCGGGCGGGGCCCGATGTGGCGCGCGGCGAAACCGTCGGATTGGTTCAGCATGTCGAAGAATGTGCCATGAGGAAAGACCGTTGCCTGGGGGATCAAACCGAAACGAGCCGGGCGGTGGCCCGGCTCGCGTGGTCAGTGGCCGACGTGGGAGGCGTACTCCTCGGGGCCGAGCAGCTCCTTCAGCTCGCTCGGTTTCCTCACTCGGAGCCGGATCATCCATCCCGCGCCGTACGGGTCCTTGTTCACTGATTCCGGAGCCGTGGCAATGGCCGCATTGACCTCGACCACCTCGCCGCTTACTGGAGCGTACAGCTCCGAGACCGCCTTCACCGCCTCGATGGTGCCGAACGGCTCCATCTTGCCGAACTTGCTGCCGACGGCGGGAAGGTCAACGTAGACGACGTCGCCGAGCTCGCCTTGCGCCCAGTCCGTGATGCCGATCTCGACCTCGTCGTCGGCATCCATCTTGTGCACGAACTCGTGCTCTTCGGTATACAGCAAATGCTCGGGGATCTTGGCCATCGGAACTCCCGTATGCTGAGCGTGCGTGCGGCCGCGGAAAGGGTACCCGGGCCCTTTGGGGAAGTCAAGCAGAATTCTGAGCCCGCCGCTGCAACTCTTCCCACGCCCCGCGGGCGCGCCGCTCCAGCTCCTGGAGCGTGCCGTCGTTGTCGATGATGAGGTGGCTTGTCGCGCGCTTCAAGCGGCTCGGCAGCTGCGCGCCGATGAGGTCGTCGGCCTCGGCGGGCGTGTAGCCGCGGTCCGCGATCAGACGCCCGCGCCGCACAGCGACCGGTGCGTCCACCAGCACGATCACGTCGAACGATGCGGGATCGAGCACCTCGAAGAGCAGCGGGATGTCGGCGACGCAGAGCGGCTCGCCGCGCTGCCGCGCCGCGGCCTCGCGCTCCGCCCAGAGCCGCGCAACCTCGGGGTGCACGATCGCGTTGAGCACGGCGCGCTGCTCGTCGTCGGCCATCACGCGGCGCCGCAGCTTCGCGCGATCGAGCCCGCCGTCGGCGAGCTCGAGCTCGCGGCCGAAGCGCTCGAAGATCGCGCGCAACGCCGGCGTGCCCGGCTGCACCGCCTCGCGCGCCAGCTCGTCGGCGTCGATCACCGCCGCGCCCCACTGCCGGAACAGTGTGAGCACGGTGGACTTGCCCGCCGCCGCGTTGCCGGTGAGACCGACGCGCAGCATCTACAGCAACGCCCCCTGGTTCTCGTCCTTGCGCGGCACCTGGTGGCAGTGCCGGCAGCGCGCCTCGTACGACTCGCGGCCGCCCACCATGATCTGCGGCGAGTCGTACGGCGCGGGCCGCCCGTCGATCAGCCGCTGGTTGCGCGTCGCCGGACCGCCGCACACCACGCAGATCGCGTACAGCTTGTCCACGATCTCCGCCGCCGCCATGAGCTCCGGCATCGCGCCGAACCCCTCGCCACGGAAGTCGCTGTCGGTGCCGGCGAGGATCACGCGCACGCCGCGCCCCGCGAGCGCGTTCGCGACGCGCACGATCCCGGCGTCGAGGAACTGCGCCTCGTCCACCGCCACCACCTCCGTGTCGGGCCGCACCCGCTCCATGATCTCGAGCGACGCCTGCACCGGCTCCGCCTCGACGAGCGTGCCGTCGTGGCTCGAGATCGTGAAGACGCCCCCGTAGCGGACGTCGAGATGCGACTTGAAAACCTGGACGTTCTTCTTCGCGATCACCGAGCGGCGCACGCGCCGGATCAGCTCCTCGCTCTTGCCGGCGAACATCACGCCGCTTATGACTTCGATCCAGCCGGGCTGCGTGCCGTGGAACATGTCGGGTCCGAGAAAACGGGTGGGTGCCGGGGCGCCGAAGTATGGAAATGGCCGCGAAACGGGTCAAGCGTGCGAAACTGCCTATTGCCAAGAACCGGCGAATTTCCTAGGTTATTGGCCGATTCCCGGGCGTCGCACCGCCCACGACCTCCCACCTCCCGCAAGGAGTCATCCAGGTGAACAAGTCCGAACTCGTGGACGCGCTCGCGTCCAAGACCAAGATGTCGAAGGCGGATTCCGGCCGGTGCATCGACGCGCTGTTCACCCCCGTCGGCGTGATCGCCGGCGAGCTGAAGAAGGGCGGGAACGTGCAGATTACCGGCTTCGGCAACTTCGAGACCCGCAAGCGCGGCGCCCGCAAGGGCAGGAACCCGCGCACGGGGAAGGAGATCACAATCAAGGCATCCACCGCCGCGGTGTTCCGCGCCGGCAAGGGCCTGAAGGACGCCGTCAACCGGAGGAAGTAGGGCGGCTTCCGATCCCCGTAGCGCCGAGGCGCCACCGCGGAAACCGTGGTGGCGCTTTGGCTTCCGGGCTTCCCCCTCAGCTGCGCCGCGGCGGCCGACCAGGTCCCGGTCCCGGTCCCGGCCCCGGCCCGCGGTCCACCCGCGCGACCAGCCGCCGCCCACGCAGCACGATCCCGGTCAGCCCCCGCACCGCCAGCGGCGCGTGCTCCGGCCGGACCTCGACCAGGCAGAACAGGTCGCGCATCTCGATCTTCCCGATCGCGTCCGCCGGCACCTTCGCCTCCTTGGCCAGGACGGCCACCAGGTCGCCCGGCTTGGCCCCGTCCTTTCGGCCGACGCCCACCCAGATCTTCGCGTAGGAGGGGATGTCGGCTCGGGCGGCGGCTTCCGGCGCCGCCGCGACCTCGCCCCGCGTCGGCTGCCCGATCCCGCCCGCCAGGCGGAGCGCCGCCGCGGCCAGCAGCGCCGGGTCAAACCGCTCGAGCAGCGGACCGAGAAGGAACAGCTCACGGTCGAGGTCCTCACGCTCCGCCACCCGCGCCAGCCGGGCGCGGACCGCCTCCGAGCGCTGTTCGAGCACGTCGAGGGCGGTCGGTAGGGGGAGCGGGGAGAGGGGAGAGAAAAGCGAGCGCAGCCAGCGCAACTGGTGCGCCTCGATCACGAAGACGGGCGGCTGGCCGCCTCCCGTGCGTCCGGCAGCCGCCCCGGCCTCCGCCCGGCTCGCCGGACAGGGGGCGACGACCAGGTCCTCGTCGTGATCCGGATTCACGGCATCGAGCACCCGGCGCTGTACCTCGGGGAACTGCCCGGGCCGGGCGATCACGTAGCGGGCCGGGCCGATCGGCGCCGGGGGCGCCCAAAGCGCGGGCGGCTCCGCCGGCGGGAACCCGAACGGCATCGCTTTGAAGGCGTAGCGCTCGATCAGCGTCTCCAGTCCGGGCCCCGGCTCCGCCGTCAGGATGATGCGCTGCGCCTCCTTGTCGGCCTCGGCCATGATCGCTTCGAGCGCCTCGGCCCCCTCCTCGTCGAACTGCTCCGGCCAGGCGATCACGATCGCGCCGAAGTCCGCCGGCTTCAACGCCGAACGGCGTAGCAGGGCAAGGGCGTCGCTCGCGCCCGCGAACACGCGTTGCGCGGCCCCGGCCGCGAGCCGGCGGACGGCGCGCTCGAGCCCGGAAACGGCCAGGCCCTCGTCGCCGAAGACGGCGGCGCGGTCAGCGTCGGCGGTGAGCACCAGGGTGCGGCGGACGATCTGCTGGATATACGCTAGCACAGCGCCCGGGACGGGCGGGACGAAGACGGCCACGTTGTGGCCACGGGTGATGACCGGCGTCGGGTCCACGGAAGCTGCCCCCATCGGATGTCAAAGAAACGGCGTGGCAAGAAGTTAGGGGGCGGCGACCCGCCCTACAAGCCTGGTCCTGGTGGCCGGCGCCAGAGCTGCCGCACCAGAGGGCCCGTCACGCGGACGGCCTTGTCTTCGGGGGTTCGCTCCAGCAGGGGCTGCCCTCGAGCTGCTCGCGCAGGTCGCGCTCGAACTCCGCCTTGCCCGAGATCGTCGGCGGCCAGGCGAGGTCGAGGAAGCGCCACGCGAGGCTGGCATGACCCTGATACACCAGCTCCACGGCGTAACCCCACAGCTCGGCCGGGGGATCGCCACTGGTCCAGCCGTCCGACAGCTCGCGGGCCTTGTCGGTGAGCGCCGCCGAGTCGGGCGGCTGCTCGCGCATCAGGTCGCAGGCGGGCCGGTAGCCCTCGGGCGTGAAGTGGAGGATGACGTCGGGCACCTGCGTCTCGACGAAGGCGTACTCGCGCCAGTAGGCGAAGCGCCAGTCGCCGATGCGCACCTCGAGCACACCATCGCCGTCCGCGTCCTCGAACCCGACCTCGCCGTCCGCGCCGTTGATCGTGCCGTAGTCGTGGACCGCGGACCCGAGACCGAGCACCGTGGACTGGGTGCAGCAGTGCGTTCCGCCCGAGAACTGCTCGACGATGACGTCGGGCACGCCGTCACCGGTGATGTCCCGCCCGATGCGGAGGAGCCGGATGTTGGCGGCGCGCACGGCCCAGGCGCGACGGCCGCGCAGCTTGAGGTCGAAGACTCGCTCGTCGCTGGTGGTGTCGTGGATCACGCGGAGCAGGTAGTCGCCGACGCGACGTTCGACTTCAACGACGCCCGAGAACTCGGAGTCGGGGGGCACGGCCATGATCGGCGCCCCGGTGGCGGTGGGCGCGCCGCGCTCCCCGCTGCGCGAGCGCAGCAGCACGATGGCCGCCACCAGCGCGATCAGGACCACCCCGAGTCGCCATGCCTTGGCACCCACGCCGCCCGCTCCGGATGCTGTGCCGTGAGCATCAATAGTAGCGCCGGACGCGGGGAATGCGATTGACAGGCCACCGCTGGGCGCCATTATACGGCGTGCGACGGACGATCCTCCTCGCAATCCTCTGCATCGTTTCCGGCCTTCAGGCTCAGATGCCGCGCCCCCGCGCGCGCGACGTCGGCCTCGTGATCGGCACGCTCCCGGCCGGCCCCCTCAACGCCATCACCGACGTCGCCGGCGTGCGCGTCGGGCAGGTGACGGTCATCGCGGGCGATTCCATCAACACCGGCGTCACGGCCATCCTCCCGCACGGCGGGAACCTGTTCCGCGAGAAGGTGCCGGCGGCGGTCGCCGTCGGGAACGGGTTCGGCAAGCTGATGGGCATCGCGCAGGTGCGCGAGCTGGGCGAGCTGGAGTCGCCGATCGTGCTCACCTGCACGCTGTGCGTCCCGCGCGCCGCGGATGCGGTGCTCACCTGGCTGCTCGGCATGCAGGGCAACGAGGACGTTCGCTCCATCAATGTGATCGTCGGCGAGACGAACGACGGCTTCCTCAACGCGATCCGATCGCGGCCCATCCGCGAGGAGCACGTGCTCGAGGCGCTGCGCAGCGCGCGCGAGGGCCCGGTGGAGGAGGGGAGCGTCGGGGCGGGTCGCGGCACCGTCGCCTTCGGCTGGAAGGGCGGGATCGGCACGGCCTCGCGCCGCCTGCCCGAGCGGCTGGGCGGCTGGACGGTCGGCGTCCTGGTGCAGTCGAACTTCGGCGGCTCCCTGACCATCGGCGGCGTGAACGTCGGCGCGGCGCTGCGCGCCGCCGCGGCGGGAGCGCCTTCCTCCGCCGACGGCTCCATCATGATCGTGGTCGCGACCGACGCGCCGCTCGATCCGCGCGCCCTCGAGCGGCTCGCGCAGCGCGCCTTCCTGGGCGTCGCGCGCACGGGGTCGTGGATGGCGAACGGGAGCGGCGACTTCGCCATCGCCTTCTCCACCGCGGGGCCGGTGCGCCGCGGGCCGCTGCCCGCGAACCAGCGTACGCGCCAGGCCGAGGCGGTGATCCACGACGCGCTTTCGCCGCTGTTCCAGGCCGTCGCCGAGGCGACGGAAGAGGCGATCGTGAACTCCCTGTTCCGCGCCCAAACGGTGCGCGGCGCGCGCGGCACCGTGCGCGCCCTTCCGCTAGATTCCGTGACGACCCTTCTCCGGGAGCGCCGAGCGATTCCATGAGCAGCGCCCTCTTCTCCCGCAACGTCGCCGCGCTCACGCCGAGCGCCACGATCGCCGTCTCGCGCGAGGCGACGCGCCTCAAGGCCGAGGGCGTGAACGTCGTGGACCTCGGCGCGGGCGAGCCCGACTTCCCGACTCCGAAGCCGATCGCCGAAGCGATGATCCGCGCGGTGAACGCCGGCAAGTTCAAGTACGCGCCGACGGAGGGGATCCTCGAGCTGCGCGTCGCGATCGCGCGGCGCCTCAGCCTGCTCTCGGGCGGGCGCGCGGTGAACGCCGACAACATCGTCGTCTCGAACGGGTCGAAGCAGAGCCTCTACAACGCGTCCCTCTGCCTGTTCGGCCAGCGCGAGAAGGTGCTGGTGCCGATGCCCTACTGGACCAGCTACCCGCAGATCGTGCACCTGGCGCGCGCCACGCCGGTCGAGGTGCCCGGCGACCCCGAGTGGAGCCTCAAGATCTCGGTGGCCGACCTCGACCGCGCGTGGGACGAAACGGTGAAGGGGCTGATCCTCAACTCGCCGACCAACCCGACCGGGGCCGTCTACACCCAGGCCGAGCTCGAGGCGATCGCCAAGTGGGCGCGGCAGAAGGGGGTGTGGATCATCGCCGACGAGATCTACCGGCAGATCCACTACGGCGCGGGAGCGGCGCCGTCGTTCCTCGACCTCCCCGACGAGCTGCTCGAGCGCGTGGTGGTCGTGAACGGCGCGAGCAAGGCGTACGCGATGACGGGATGGCGCATCGGCTTCGCGCTCGCCCCGCGCGAGCTGGCCCGCACGATGAACGCGCTCCAGTCGCACACGACCTCGGGCGCCAACACGATCACGGTTCGGATTCAGAACACGCGGGCCGACGGTGGGT
>CAYHQJ010000020.1:0-11329 GCA_964358595.1 uncultured Gemmatimonadales bacterium | reverse complement strand
GATCGAGGCCGAGGTGCAGGCGATGACCGCGCAGTTCCGCCGCCGCCGCGACGTCGTCGCCGGCCGGGTCCGCGCCGCGCTGCCGGGGACCGAGTTCGTGGACCCGCTCGGCGCCTTCTACCTCTACTTCCGCGTGGACGACGTCTTCTCGCGCGAGGTGCCGCACGCCACCGAGTTCTGCCGCCGGCTGATCGCCGACGAGGCGCTGGCGCTGGTGCCCGGCGCCGCCTTCGGCGACGACCGCTGGGTGCGGCTCAGCTACGCCGCGTCGGACGAGACGCTGAGGGACGGCCTGGACCGGCTGGTGCGACAGTTCGCGCGGCTGCGCTCCGAGAAGGCCGCCTGACCATGAGCGACCTGGCCAGGGCAGTCGTGGAGCTGCACCGGAACAAGATGATCCTCGAGTCGCCCGCGATGATCCGCGAGTGCCTCGATCTCCTCGCTGACGACCAGATCTGGTGGCGGCCGAACCCGTCGAGCAACTCGGTCGGCAACCTCGTTCTGCACCTCTGCGGCGCGACGCGCCACTTCTGGGGCCGCGGCGTCGGCGGCAGCGACTATGGGCGCGACCGCGACGGCGAATTCGCGGCGCGGGGCCCGGTCCCGAAGGCGGAGCTGCGGAAGCTGCTGGACGACACGGTCGCCGAGGCCGACCGGATCCTCGGGACGGTGGACGAGGCGCGGCTGCTCGCGGTCACCGACCGCGCCGGGGGCCCGATGAGCGTCGCCGCGGCCCTGAGCCGGATGAGCCACCACTGGGCCTTCCATGCGGGCCAGATCGTGTTCGTCACCAAGCAGTTGCGCGAGGGGACGGTGAACGACCTCATGCGGCGGGTGATGGCGAAGTAGGCCGCCGCGCTTTGCCTGCAGGCGGGCGGCGCGGCGGTGCGGCGCCTTCTCTTGCTGGTCCTCCGGGGGAGGCGTAGGTTAGTCCCACCATGGGACTTGGCACGCGTGTCGTCGAGCGAAAGGGCCGCGTCCCCCACATCAGCTACCGCTGGGACCCCGAGACCGACATCCTGACCGGCGCGATCAAGAGCGGCGCGAAGGAGAAGGAAGGCGGCGGGCTCACCGGCTCGGTGGAGTTGGAGGGGGCCGACGGCTCGTTCATCCTGCTCGACGTCGCGGGCGGCGCGATCCGTGGCGTCGAGGTCGTCGTCTGGCCCGACGTGCGCACCGTGGCGTCGCTCCAGCAGCCCGCCGACGCGAAGGAGGGCGGCGTCCAGCTGCCGACGCGCCGCTCCCAGCCGGCGGTGGCGGCGGTCGAAGTGGACACCGCGCTCACCATCGAGACCAACGCCAGCGAATCGGTCTTCCACGTGCGGATCGGCCCGTCCCGCCACCTCCAGGCGGTCCGCGTCGCCGACGGCCTGCTCGTCGAGGTGGACGAGAACAGCGAGCTGGCAGGGCTGTGGCTGACCGACGTCCCGCCGTTCCCGTCCGAGGGGGTCGAAGCGTGATCACCGCCATCGTCCAGATCCGCTGCTCCCGCGACCTCATCATCAGCGCATTCCGCGTCTACTCGAAGACGGATCGGGAGGCCGGCTTCACGCTCGGCGGGGCGTGACGCGCACCGTGGGCGCGGGGGCCTGCCAACGGTGAAGATCGCCCACCTCGCCGACGCGCACCTCGGCTTCCGGCAGTTCCAGCGGCTCGACCCGGAAGGCGTCAACCAGCGCGAGGCGGACGTCGCCGCGGCGTTCCGGCAGGCGATCGACGCCCTCGTCGCTCGTTCCCCCGACGCGGTCGTCATCGCCGGCGACCTGTTCCACTCCGTCCGCCCGACCAACCGCTCGATCATCGAGGCGTTCTCCCAGCTCGGCCGGCTGCGTGCCGCGTTCCCTGAGGCGCCGGTCGTGCTCATCGCCGGCAACCACGACACCCCGCGCTCCGCCGAGGCGGGCTCGATCCTCAAGCTCATGGCGAGCCTCGGCGTGGACGTCGTGGATGAGGACGCGCGTCGCCTGAGCTACCCCCGAGCGGGCCTGTCGGTGACGGCCGTGCCGCACGCGGCGCTGCTCGCGGACCGGAGCGGCCGCGCCTGGCAACCTGATGCCGCCGCGCGCCACAACGTCCTCGTGCTCCACCCCGAAGTGGCCGGCTTCTTCCCCGAGCAGGGCACCAGCGACTACGGCGGCGTCCGGGTCGAGCCGGACGAGCTGACGCGCGAGCCGTGGAGCTACGTCGCCCTCGGCCACTATCACGTCGTGACCGAGGTGGCGCCGCGCGTCTGGTACAGCGGCTCGCTCGAGTACACCAGCCCCAACATCTGGGGCGAGTGGCGCGAGGAGCGCAGGCGCAACGTGGCGAAGGGAATCCTGATCGCCGATCTCGACGCCGGGACCGTGGAGCGCGTCCCGCTCCCGCCGGGCCGCCGTATCCAGGACCTGCCGCCGCTGGACGCGCGCGGGATGACCGCCGCCGAGCTGGACGCGGCGATCCAGGGCCGCGTGGCGGGGATCGCGGGTGGGCTCGCCGGGACGCTCACGCGGCTGGTCGTGGAGAACGTGCCGCGTCCCCTCGCCCACGCGCTCGACCACACCGCGCTGCGCGCGCTCAGGACGCAGGCGCTCCATTTCCACCTCGACCTGCGGCGCCCCGAGCCGGCGCGCCGCACCGTCGGGGTCGGCGGGCCCGGTCCGCGCTTCACGCTCACCGACGTCGTCGCCGACTACCTCGGCCGCCGGCCGCTCGATGCCGAGCTCGACCGCGGCGCTCTGGTGGCCCTCGGCCGCGAGTACCTGGACGCGGTCGAGCGCGCGCTCGTCGAGGGGGGGGCGTAGCGTGCGGCTCCAGCGGCTGCGGCTCGTCAACTTCCGGCAGCACCGGGACACCGACCTCGAGTTCGGCCCCGGGATCACCGGCATCATCGGGCCGAACGGTGCGGGCAAGAGCACCCTGCTCGAGGCGATCGCCTGGGCCATCTACGGGATGGAGGCCGCGCGCGGCAGCCGCGACTCGATCCGCTGGCGCCGCGCCAGGCCGCGCTCGGAGGTCAAGGTCGAGCTGGAGTTCGGCCTCGGCGCGCACGAGTACCGCGTCGTGCGCACGCTGTTCAACGCCGAGCTGTACCTCGACGGCGCGCCGCAGCCGATCGTCACGTCGCTGAGCGAGGTCTCGGCGCGGCTCGCGCGGGTGCTCGGCATGACCCACGACGAGTTCCGCAACACCTACTTCACCGGACAGCGCGACCTCGCGGTGATGGCGGAGCTCACGCCCGCCGACCGCCGGCGGTTTCTCAACCGGCTGCTGGGCTACGAGCGGCTGCTGCTGGCGCAGAAGCTGGCGCGCGAGCGCCGCAACGAGATGAACGGCGAGCTGACCGGGCTCCAGCAGGGCGCGCCCGATCCCGCCGCGCTCGCCGCCGAGCGCGCGCGGCGCGCGGCGCTGGCCGAGGAGGTGGCGCAGCAACTCGCGGCGGCCGAGGAGGCGCAGGCCGAGGCCAGGGCGGCGAGCGACCAGCACCTGCCGGTGTTCCGCGAGCTGAAGGAGTTCCGCGAGCGCCACCTCGCGCTGACGGCGGACCGGCGCGTGACCGAGGAGCAGCTGCGGCAGGCGGTGGAGCTGGTGCGGCGCCTCGAGGGCGAGCACGCGGCGGCGGCGGCGGCGCAGGGCGAGCTGGAGCGGCTCGCGCCGCAGCTCGCGGCGTACGCGCGCGAGAAGACGGCGCTGGCCGAGCTGGAGCTGCTGGCGCGTGACGCCGATATGCGCGCGCGGCTCGAGGCGAAGCTCGACGAGCTGGCCAGGCGGCAGGAGGAGCTGCGCACCCGGCTCGAGGCGGCGACCGCCGCCGCGGCGGCCGCCCGGGCGATCGCCGAGCGGCTCGAGGCCACGCGGCGCGCGTGGGAGAGTGCCGACCTCGCCTGCCGCGAGCAGGACGCGGCGTGGGTCCGCGAGAAGGCGGACGCCGACGCGACGCGGCGCTCGCTGCTGGAGCAGTACCACGACCTCGAGACGCAGAAGGAGCGGATCACGGCCGCGGGTCCCGAGGGCGCGTGCCCGACCTGCGGCCGGCGGCTCGGCGACGAGTACCACGCGGTGCTGGAGCTGCTGCGCACCCAGCTCGAGGAGGTGAAGCAGAACGGGCGCTACTACCGCTCCCGGCTCGACCAGCTGCAGATGCCGCCCGCCGAGCTCGTCGAGCTGGACCTGCGCCGCCACCACCTGGCCGCGGCGGTCGAGACCGGCGCGCAGGAGCTGGCCGTCGCGAAGCGCTCGGCCGACGAGGCGATCGCGCTCGACGAGCAGCGGCGGCAGCTGGAGGGCCGCCGCGTGCAGCTCCTCGCCGAGGCGGCGGCGCTGCGCACCGGCTACGACCGGGAGCGGCACGACGCGGTCCGGCGCGCGGTGGCCGAGCTGGAGCCGGCCGCGCTGCGCGCCCAGCGGCTCGCCGCCGACGCCGAGCGCGCCCCACGCCTGGCGGCTGAGCTGCGCGCGGCGGAGGAGCGCCGCGCGGCGCTGGTCGAGATCCTGGCCCGGCTCCAGCGCGAGCTTGACGCGCTCCAGTTCAACGAGGAGGCGTTCCTCCTGGCCGAGCACGAGATGGAGCGGCTCGAGCGCGCCTGGCAGGACGCCGAGCGCGACGTGGCCGTGGCGCGCGCCGAGCTGGGCGCCGCGCAGGGCCAGCTGCGCGAGGCCGAGCGGCGCGAGCAGGAAGCCGTGGCGCGGGCGGCGCGCGTGGCCGAGCTGAAGGGCCTCGTGCGGCTGCACAACGAGCTCGACCGCGCCCTGGGCGACCTGAGCACCGACCTCAACAACGAGATCGGACCCGAGATCGCGGCGCTGGCGAGCGAGTTCCTCGCCGTGCTCACCGACGGCCAGTACGACGAGCTGATCCTCGACGACGAGTTCAACGCCACCGTGCTCGAGGACGGCGAGCCGCAGCCGGTGATCTCCGGCGGCGAGGAGGACCTGCGCGACCTGGTCCTGCGCCTCGCCGTGAGCCAGATGATCGCCGACCGCGCGGGGCAGCCGCTCTCGCTGCTGGTGCTCGACGAGATCTTCGGCTCGCTCGACGAGGCGCACCGCACCCACGTGGTCTCGCTGCTCCGGGGCCTGGAGGCCCGGTTCCCGCAGGTGCTGCTCATCACGCACGTCGAGGGGGTGCGCGAGAGCCTCGACCGCGTGCTCCGGGTGCGCTACGAGGAGGGCACGGGTGCGGCCACGGTCACCGAGGAGCGCGGGCCGCCGCTCGTGCCGGGAGGCGCGGATGCGGATGTGGCGGCCTGAGCGCGCGGCCCACGGGCCGCTGCCGGTGAGCGAACGCGACATCCCCGCGCTCAACCGGCTGTTCGCCGACGCGTTTACCGACCGCTACCGGCGCGACGGGCTGGTCGGCGTGCGGGTGCCGTTCCTCAACGAGGCGATCTGGCGCTACGCAATCGCCGACGCGGGCGACGGCGCGATGCTGTGGCGCGACGAGGGCGACCGGCTCGTCGCCTTCAACATCGCGCACCGCTCCGGCGTCGAGGGGTGGATGGGGCCGCTCTGCGTGCGGCCCGACCGCCAGCTCGGCGGCCTCGGCAAGGAGATCGTGACCGCCGCCGTCGAGTGGTTGAAGGGCAGGGGGGGCCGCACGATCGGTCTCGAGACGATGCCGCGCACCGTGGACAACATCGGCTTCTACAGCCGGCTCGGCTTCCAGCCCGGCCACGTCACCCTCACGATGATGGCCGACACCGGCCCGCGCCCGCCCGCCGAGCCGGAGAGCGAGACCCTGGGCGGCCTCGAAAGCGCGCCGCGCGCCGCGCGCGTCGCCGAGATCGGCCGGCTCGTCGCGGCGCTCGCGCCCGGCTACGACTTCTCCCGCGAGATCGAGCTGACCCTCGAGCTGGCGCTCGGCGACGTGGTCGTCTTCGCTCGCGACGGCAAGCTGGCGGGCTTCGCGCTCTGCCACGCCGCACCGCTCGCCGAGGGAGGCGGCCGCGACGAGGTGCGGGCCCTCAAGGTCGGGGCCGTGGACACTCCGGCGCTGCTCGGCGTGCTCGACGCGGCGCTGGCGTGGGCGCGGCGGCATGCGGTGCGGCGGTTCGCCGTGCGCTGCCAGACCGCCTACACCGAGGCGTACCGCGCGCTGGTCGAGCGCGGCTTTCGGGTGCGCTGGTCGGACCTCAGGATGACGCTGGCCGGCTTCCCGGAGCAGCACCCGGACCGCGGCGTGCTCTGGTCGAACTGGGAGATCTAGCTCGAGTCGCCGCCGGCGACCGCGCCGGCATAGAGCGGCGACTCGTGGTAGCGCGCCAGGGCCCGCTGCGCGAGCAGCTTCACCAGCACGGCGAGCGGCACCGCCACGAGCAGCCCCACGAAGCCGAGCAGGCTGCCGCACAGGACGAGCGCGATCATGACCCACACGGGGTTGAGGCCGACCGAGCCGCCCACGATGCGCGGGCCGGTGATGGACCCGTCGATGAACTGCACCACGAAGAACACGGCGCCGAGCTTGAGCAGCGACGGCAGGATCGCGCCCGAGACCAGCGCGAACAGCACGCCCGGGATGATGCTGAGCGGCAGCCCGATGTACGGGATGAGGTTGCCCAGCGCGGCGATGACGCCCACCAGCAGCGCGCCGGGGAAGCCCAGCAGCGCGAGCGCGCCGCCGGTCAGCACGCCGACCAGCGTCGCCTCGGTCAGCTGGCCGCGCACGTAGCGGCCGAGCAGCAGGTCGTACTCCCCGAGGAACCCGAACAGGTCGGCGCGCCGCACGGGCGGCACCAGCTCCTCCACCTTGCCGGTGAGCCGCGGCCACGCCTTCAGCAGGTAGAAGGTGACCACCGGCGTCACGACGACGTAGCCGAGCACTGTGAGCGCGACGCTGAACCCCTTCCCGATGCCGAGTAGCGCCCCCCAGACCCGCCGCGCCACGTCCTGCCACTGCGCGTCCACCATCCCCACGAGGTCGCTCGGCTGAAGGTTGCGCAGCCGGTCGGCCTGCTCGGGCGTGAGCAGCCCGCCGCTGCTCGCGAGGAACCGGGTGCGCAGCTCGAGCAGCCAGTCGACGATGCGGCGGACCAGCCCGGGCAGCCGGCCGGCCAGCTCGACCAGCTGGCGCTCGACGGCCGGCGCGAGCAGCACCACCAGGAGCACCAGCGCGGCCAGGAACGGCAGCAGCACGAAGGTGATCGCGAGGCCGCGCGGCACGCGCCGCCGCTCGGCCGCGGCGACGCCCGGCGCGAGCAGGTAGGCGATGGCGAGCGCGAGGAGGAACGGCGCGAGCAGCGCGCCGTTCTCGTACAGGAACCAGATCGCCGTCAGCAGGGCGGCCGTGAGCAGCAGCCGCGCGACGATCGGGTGGCGCCGCTGGGGCCACAGGACGATGCACAACAGGGGGAAGAGCACGAGCGGCGACAGCACCACCCGCACCTCCCACAGCAGCAGGGCGAGGACCAGCACGACCGGCGCGATCTCGACGGCGAGCCGCGACGGCGAGGTCGCGGGGGCGCTTCCGGGGCTGCCGCCGGCGCTCATGCGCGCGGCCTCACCGCGTCCGCCGTCCCGTCACGACGCGGCGCACGAGCAGGATGGCGCCGAGCGCGAGGAACAGGTGCGGCCAGCCGGCGCCCACCGGGATCACGAAGCCGAAGACGATCCACGCGGCGAGCGCGAGCAGGGCGACGATCAGGGTCGGATTCACGCGTAGAAGTTCCGCTCCCAGGCCTGCGCCCGCAAATCCGCCAGCAGGGCGGGCGACAGGTGCCGCCCGTCGCTGACCGCGCAGTTGGCCCGCGCGTGCGCGGCGGTGCGCATCCCGGGGATCACGGTGCCGACCGCCGGGTGGCTGAGGCAGAAGCGCAGCGCACCCTCCACCAGGCTTCCGGCCTCGCGGCGCAGCACCGGCTCGAGCCGCGCGACGTGCTCGGCCACCTGCGCGGGCCGGTCGCCCCGGAAGTAGCGGCTGCGGAAGTCGTCCGGCGGGAACGTGACGCCGGGGACGATCTTCCCCGTCAGACCGCCCTCGTCGAGCGGCACGCGCACGATCACACCGATGTTGCGTTCGCGACACAGTGGGAACAGCTCGCGCTCGGGGGAGCGGTCGTAGATATTGTAGATGACCTGCACCGCGCCGAGCAGGTCCCAGTCGCGTACCGCGGCGAGCGCGCTCTCGGGCTCGTGGTCGTTGATCGAGATGCCGACGTGCCGGACCGTGCCCGCGGCGATGAGCGCCTCGAGCGTGCGCTCGACCGCAACCCAGTCGCCCTCCGCGCGCCACTCGTCGCGCCAGACGTGAAACTGGAGCAGGTCCACGGCGCGGCCGAGGTTGGCGGCGCTCGTTGCGGCGCACCGCCGCACGTAATCGGCGGGGAAGGCGCGCGCCAGCGGCACGCCGCGGAGCGCCGGCCACACGCGGTCCTTGGGTGGGACCTTCGTCGCCACGACCATGGCCTCGCGCCGGCCGCCGAGCGCCCGTGCGATCAGCCGCTCGCTGTGCCCGTCGCCATAGGCGAGCGCGGTGTCGATGAACGTGCACCCGGCGTCGAGCGCGGCCTGCAGCGCCTCGAGCGACGCGGCGTCGTCGCTCCCCTGCCAGAGCCCGCCGCCGATGCCCCACGCGCCGAAGCCGATCTCCGACACGATGAGGCCCGTACGTCCGAGCTGGCGGTACAACATATGCATCTCCGTGCGCCGCTGCGGCGGTTGTCAAGTCTTGACGGTGCTGTCGGCGCGTCCTATGATAATGGTGAAGCTACGAAATGGGAGCCGAGAGACAAATTATTGAGCCAACATGTCCGGTTGGGTCCCACATACGTAGGTGGACGTCATGCCCTCGCAAGGGGGAAGACGGAAACCGATGCGAGGGACCACTCATTACGATCGGGCTTCAATAATCCTCTTAGCTCCCTCTTTCCCCGAACCCCGGCCGCACGGCCGGGGTTCGTGTTCTCCGCGACCAACGTCTAGCGTCCGACAGCCCTCCTCGCGCGATTCTCCCTGAAGATCGCCACGAACGTGCGTGGCGCCGCAAAGTCCAGTCGTCCCGACGCGTAGAGCAGGCCGAGCCACGCGCACCACGCCAGGTAGGCGACCGTGATCTCCTCCCGCCAGCCCGGCTTCAGGAACTGCAGCAGCCACAGCACGAACAGGCTCGCGGCGTCGAACCAGTTGAACCTCATGTTCGCGAGCAGCAGGAATGCGAGGAACGACTGGGCGATGGTGAGCGCGATCTCCGTCTGCTGCTCGCCGTCGAAGCGGAACGCCACGAAGCCGCCGCCGGCGAGCGCGTGCGAGGCGCCGTAGACGAGCGGGATCATCGCCGCGAGCACGGTCCACTGGTTGATGTTGCTGGAGACCATGTTCATCAGCGCCATCGGCGCGTGCTTCACGCGGCGGGCCCAGTTGAACGCCGAGATCTTCTCGGGGAACTCCGAGAGGAACGGCGCGACCCACTGCACGAGCACGAATTCGCTCACGCCGAGCAGCGCGGCGACAGCCAGCATCGACTCCAGGAACGGCTCGGCCGTCAGGTAGAGGAGCGCGCCGCCCGCGGCGAACAGGCCGACGATTGCCGCCACGCGGCGCCGGCCGCCGAGGTTGTACGCCCAGCGCGAGACCGCCGGAGCCTCGTCGAGCTCCTCCTCCTGGCGCGGCGGGCACTGCCAGAGCACCCACAGGTACACGACGTACAGCAACAGCAGCACGACCGCGTCCACCCAGGAGATGGACCGCTTC
The DNA here is from genome assembly GCA_964358595.1 of uncultured Gemmatimonadales bacterium. Classification (GTDB taxonomy): domain Bacteria; phylum Gemmatimonadota; class Gemmatimonadetes; order Gemmatimonadales; family JACORV01; genus CAYHQJ01. The sequence continues at coordinate 1,666 of CAYHQJ010000020.1, read as the reverse complement.
GCCCAGATCGCCACGAAGTACAGCAGCGGCGGCAGGAGGCCGACGACCTCGACGGCGTGTTCGCGGTCCAGGACGATCTCGGGCAGACCGCCACGGGTGCGGCGGCCGAAGAAGGCCGCCACGAAGAAGATCATCGGCCAGGCGAGGCCGACGAGCAGCCGGATCGCGCCAGTCAGGTTCGCGATGGCGAGGTGGGCCGTAGCGGGGTCGCGACCGGCCCGCCACGCGATCACGGCCTCGACGGCGAATTCGGGCAGCGTCTGGAGCCACGCCAGCGCCGCGAGGGCGAGCCCCTGTGCGATGAGGAACTGCGCCGCCTCGGCGCCCCAGGCGACCAGGAACGCCGACAGCAGCATCGACGGGAAGGTCCACAGCGCCGCCAGCGCGCTGCCGGTGGCGGCCACGGCGCGCAGCAGCATCGCGCCGAGCGGCTTGACGATCATGCGAACCCGGGCATTATCTGTACAAGGCGGGCAAGCTAACGGGCGCTCGCATCCTCAACAAGCAAAGGACGCATGGCCCAGGTCGTCGTTACCCGCCGCACCCACTTCAACGCGGCCCACCGGCTCCACAACCCGGCGCTGTCCGACGCCGAGAACGCCCGGCTGTTCGGGCCGTGCGCGAACCCGAACTACCACGGGCACAACTACAACCTCGACGTCTCGGTGGCCGGCGAGGTGGATCCCGCGACCGGCTACGTGATCGACATCAAGACGCTCAAGGACCTGGTCGCGACGCACGTGCTCGGGAAGCTGGACCACCGGAACCTCAACCTCGACGTCCCGGAGTTCCGCGAGCTGAACCCGACGGCCGAGAACATCGTCGTCACCTGCTGGCGCTGGCTCGCGCCCGCCATCCCGCGCGGCCGGCTGGTGAAGCTCGTGCTGTGGGAGACGGAGCGGAACCTCGTCGAGTACACGGGAGGCTGAGTGGACCTGTCGGGCGCGTCGTTCGAAGACCTCGTCCGCGAGACGATCCGCCGGATCGGCGAGGACCCCGCGCGGGAGGGGCTGCTCAAGACCCCCGAGCGCGTGGCCAAGGCGATGAAGTGGATGACCCGCGGCTACGCCACCGATCCCTGCGACATCATCCGCACGGCGATGTTCCAGGAGGCGCACGAGAGCATGATTCTCGTGCGGGACATCGACTTCTACTCGCTGTGCGAGCACCACATGCTGCCGTTCTTCGGCAAGGCCCACGTCGCCTACATTCCGGGCGACGCCATAGTCGGGCTCTCGAAGGTCGCGCGCGTCGTGGACGTGTACGCGCGGCGGCTCCAGGTCCAGGAGCGGCTCACCGACCAGATTGCCGACGCCTTCCAGTGCAGCCTCGAGCCCGCCGGCGTGGGGGTTGTCATCGAGGCGTACCACCTGTGCATGATGATGCGCGGTGTCGAGAAGCAGCACTCGAAGGCGGTGACCTCGGCGGTGCGCGGCGTCTTCCGCGACGACCAGAAGACCCGCGACGAGTTCCTCCGGCTCGTGCACGGCGGCTTCAGCCTCGGGTGAGCCGCCCCCCGCTGTTCGGCCGCGTCGCGGTGATCGCGGGCGCCTCGCGCGGCATCGGCCTCGCGATCGCGGAGGAGCTGCAAGGCGCCGGCGCCCACGTGGTGCGGCTCGCGCGCAGCCTCCGCAGCGGCGAGCACGACCGCCGCAGCGCCCTGCGC
>CAYHQJ010000019.1:0-21338 GCA_964358595.1 uncultured Gemmatimonadales bacterium | reverse complement strand
GACGATGACCGCCGTGTCACCCGTCTTCACCCCCGCCGCGTTCGCCTCGTCGAGGTCGAGGTGCAGCTCGGTGGCGTGGCTCGGCCCGAGGCGCACGAGGACGTCGTGGAGCGTGACGCGGCGCCCGGCCGGCCCGCACTCGATCGCGACCTTGTCGCCGTCGGCCACCCCGAGCGTCTTGCCGTCGGCCGGCGCGACGTGCAGGTGCCGCTGCGCCACGATCACGCCGAGCGCCAGCTGCACCTTCCCCACCGGCCCCTCGAGCGTCACGCCGCCCGCCGACCGCTCGAGCTTGCCGGACAGCGTGACCGGCGCGGCGATCCCGAGGACCTGACAGTCCGAGGGCGACAGCTCGAGCTGAGTGGCGCCGCGCGCGGGTCCGACGACCCGCACCCCCTCGATCCGGCCCTTCGGTCCCGCGACGCTCACCGCTTCGGCGGCCGCGTACTGGCCCGGCTGGGAGATGCTCCGCTTCACGCTCGGCGTCTTGCCCTTGCCGAACAGGGTCTCGAAGTCGCGGGGCGCGACGTGCAGGTGCCGGTTCGACACGCCGATGCCCACGGTGCGCCGGGTCTGCTTCGTCGCGGCCCGGTCCGCCCCGGCCTTCGTGCCCGACGGCAGGGGCGAGGGCCCGCGCCCCGCCGCGGCCTGGCGCGCCGCGGCGACCATCGCGGGGTACTCCGGCCGGTGGCGCGGGACGCCAGTCTGGCGCCGCACCGGCGCCACGTCCACCAGGCGCTGCGCCGCGCCCGACCACGCGGGCAGCGCACCGGGCGTCGGATCGCCGGGCGGCTCGGGCCGCGTCGGCACCGGGAGCCACGTCCGCCGCTCCAGCATCCGCTCGGCGACCAGCTCGACCAGCTTGGCGACTTCGTCGTTGGTCATGCGCGACCTCGCGCTGCGCGGTGCGTGCTGAGGAACTCATCCACCATGGTTCGGACCTGCTCCGGCGTGAACGCCGGCTCAGGCGCTTTCGACACGGACTTCTGATCACTGGCCACCGACTGCGCCCGCTGCGCTCCCTGCGCCTCTGACGACCGACCACTCTGCGCATATGGCCGGATCTCGTACGCCAGACGTTTGATGTTGATCAGGTGCATCGGTCCGATGTTGTCCGACGTGCTGCTCCCCGCCCACGTGCCCGGCCCGAGCGTCATCGCCGGGACGAGGCCGGTGGTGAACCCCGTCGCGCCCATCGCCGCCATGGTGTTCACGAGGATGCGGAACGCCGGCTTCTCCTCGAAGAACCGCATGATGACGCGCTCATCCTTCGAGTGGATCGCGAGCGAGTGGCCGAGCCCGCCGAACTGGAGCAGCTCGATGCTGCGCTCGCAACAGGCCTCCCAGCCGTCCGCGACGAAGTAGGCGAGCACCGGCGAGAGCTTCTCGCGCGAGAAGAACTCCCGCGGCCCAACCTCGCTGCACTCCGCGACCAGCACGCGCGTGTCCGGCGGGAGGTCGATGCCGGCGCGCTGCGCGATCGCCAGGGCCGAGCGTCCGACGATCTCGGCGCTCACACCGCCGGTGCGCGGGTCCTGCATCGCCCGCTGGAGCTTCGCGCGCGACTCGCCCGTGACGAATACCGCGCCGTTGGTCGGCAGCTCGCGGCGCACTGCGGCGTCCACCGGACGGTCGCACACGATCGAGTTCTCGGCCGAACAGAGGACACCGTGGTCGAACGCCTTGCCGTTGACGACGTCGCGCACCGCCTTCGGCACGTCGGCCGTGCGCTCGATGACCGCGGGCACGTTCCCCGGCCCGACGCCGTAGGCCGGCTTCCCCGAGCTGTAGGCCGCGCGCACCATGGGGTAACCGCCCGTGGCGAGGATGACCGCGGTCTTCTTGTGGCGCATCAGCTCGTTGGTGCCCTCGAGCGTCGGGTGCTGCGCGCAGAGCACGAGGCCCTGCGGCGCGCCCGCCTGCACCGCCGCCTCGTGCATGATGCGCACCGCCTCGGCCGTGCAGCGCACGGCGCGCGGGTGTGGCGAGACCACGATCGCGTTGCGGCCCTTCACGCTGATCAGCGCCTTGTAGATCGCCGTCGAGGTCGGGTTGGTGGTCGGCGTGAGGGCGGCCACGACGCCCATCGGCACCGCCAGCTCCTTGACCTTGAGCTCGGGGATCTCGCGGATGATGCCGCAGGTCCTCAGCGGCCGGATGAACTTCAGGACGTCGTCGGCGCCGAACCGGTTCTTGAGGATCTTGTCCTCGTAGCGCCCCATCCCGGTTTCGTCCACCGCCATCCGCGCCAGCGGCTCGGCGCCGGCGGAGGCGGCGTGCGCCATCGCCTCGACGACGCGGTCGGTCTGCTCCTGGGAGAAGCGGGCGAAGGCGCGCTCCGCCTCCCAGGCCCGCTCGACGAGGTCGCGGGCTTCCTGGATCGAGGCGAGGTCCTGGTCCACCGGGGAACGCGGCGCGCGCTACGTGGTGAGGCCGAGCGCGCGGAAGTGCGCGAGCAGCTCTTCGCGGTTGGCGATCGAGAGCTCGCGGCCCTTGAGCGGGAAGTCGGGGAGCTGGCGCGCCTTGTGGCGCAGGTCCACCACCTTCATCTCCGACAGGGGCACGTCGGCGTCGCCGCCGGCGGACTCGGAACCCCCCGCCGCCGCCTCGGGGTTGTCGGACATCAGCTCGAGCCCGGGGTAGGGCCGCGGGATGACGTGCACGGCCACCAGCTGACCCACCCGCTCCGCCGCCGCGGCGCCGGCGTCCACGGCGGCCTTCACCGCGGCCACGTCGCCGGAGAACAGGACGGTGATGAGCGCAGGATCGGTCCGCTCGGTGCCGAGGAGCTTGACCGGCGCGGCCTTCACGCCGGCGTCCGCCGCCTCGATCGCCCCGACGAGCCCCCTGGTCTCGATCAGGCCGAGGGCCTGCTCGGTCCAGGACGACATCGGGCCCCCTTAGCCCTGCGGGCTCTTGGGGAGGAGCTGCTCGAGCTCCGCGTGCGGCCGCGGGATGACGTGGACCGACACCAGCTCGCCGACGCGCTCGGCGGCTGCGGCACCGGCGTCGGTGGCGGCCTTCACGGCGCCCACGTCGCCCCGGACCATCACGGTGACGTAGCCGCCGCCCACCTTCTCCTTGCCGATGAGCTTGACGTTGGCCGCCTTGACCATCGCATCGGCCGCTTCAATCGCGCCGACGAGGCCCTTGGTCTCGATGAGCCCAAGCGCTTCCAGTGGCATGGCCCCTCCGAATGTGGCACGAAGCAGGAATTTCCGGTGCCACAGTAGGTGCTCCCGAGGCAAAAGTCAATAGAATTGAAGCGCTTGCGCCACTTCGGGGCGCCGCGCATTATCCCAGCGTGAGCGAGGAGCGCGTGGTGGTCGTGGGGGACGCCCACCTCGGGTCCGCCGACATCCGGGACGAGGAAGCGTTCCACGAGCTGCTCGACGCCGTGCCCGCGCTCGGCTCCCGGCTGATCGTGATGGGGGACCTGTTCGACTTCTGGTTCGAGTACCGGGCCGTCATCCCCCGCCGTCCGTTCCGTACCCTGACCAAGCTGGCGCTGCTCGTGGAGCGCGGCATCCCCGTGGACGCGTTCGGCGGGAACCACGACCGCTGGGGCGGCGACTTTTGGGCGGAGGACCTCAAGATCCCGTTCCACGCCGACGGGGCGGACCTCACCGTCGCGGGCCGCATGGCGCACGTCGCGCACGGCGACGGCCTCGCCGAGCAGAAGCTGGGCGGGAAGCTCATCCACCGGATCACTCGCAGCCGCATCACGGTGGGCGCGTTCCGCCGGCTCCACCCCGACTTCGGCTTCAAGCTCGCCGACCGGCTGTCGGGCGGGCTCGCCGAGAGCAACAAGTCGCCGGAGGCGATGGACGCCGCGGCGGATGCGCAGGAGACGTGGGCGCGCGCCCTGTTCGACGCGCGGCCCGAGCTGCAGCTGGTGCTGCTGGCGCACACCCACCGCCAGCGGCTGGTCGAGGTGGAGCCCGGGCGGTTCTACCTGAACGCCGGGCAGTGGATGAGCGACCGCGGCTACGCGGTGATCACGCCGGAGCAGATCCTCCCGCTGCGCTGGCCGGCGCGAGCTTAGCGCCGGCTACTCGTCCTCTTCCTCATCCCAAGCCGTCGCCACGCTCGTCCGGGTGTTGCCGAGCAGCGCGCGCAGGGCGCGCGTCGCCTCGCCGGGGGCGGGCGTGATATCGGAGCCGCGTGCCACGACGCTGATCGTGGGCCAGGCGCGCGCGCTGCGCCGGACGTGCCGCTGCACGGCGTGGAGCGCGTCCTTGACGCCGTGCAGCGTCCGCAGGACGAACCCATCCGGCAGCGCGTCCGCACGCTTGGGCAACGTGATCGAGGTCTGGTAGTCGTTGAGGAAACACGGCGTGAGCGTGCGTACGCCTTCGGGCGTCGCCAGCATCCGGTCGTGCTCGATCACGATGTCGAGCCGGACTGCGCCGCGATAGACGAACAGCGTGGCCACGAGCGCGCCACGCCCGATACCGTCCGGGAACGACAGCGGCGCCGTGAGGGTGATGTCCCGCATGACGGGACGGCTCATCCGGACGGGCTCCTGGCCGGTGGCGCGGTGCAGCAGCTGCGCGAGGGACGGGACCAGCCGCTCGAGCGCGGCTTTCCAGTCCGTGGCTGCGGGTAGGGCTGCGGTTCCGGTCATGGTCCCCTCCAAAGCACCGTACGGGGCGGCGGTTCCCGCAGCTTCATCCCGCGACGTTCGCGCCGCCTGCCCTCCCGTACACGCGAGGAACGTGCCACCGGGCCGTCATGCCGTCGTCAAGTACTTAAGCGGTTGACGGATGGCCTATTGGCGAGCGCGGTGTGCGCCAGGTCACAAGGGGCTACCCTGTCCTGCCGGCGGGACAGGCCGTGTAGCTCCGCCGCAATGGCTAGTGGCGCTCGCCCAACGGAACGGTCTCGACGTCGCGCAAGCGCTCGCCGAGAAACGCGGCGCCGACCCGCTCGAACTGCTCCGGCGCATCGCTGACCACGAACGTCACGCGGCCGTGGGCCGTGGACGGCGCGTGGAGCGTCGAGTGCCCGAGCTCGCGGGCCACGGCGGCGGCCGTCTCCGCGGCGCTGTCGATGAGCGCGAGGCCCTGCCCCATCACCTCGGCGAGCAGCGGCTTGAGCAGCGGGTAGTGCGTGCACCCGAGCACCAGCGTGTCGATGCCGTCCTGCTTCAGGGGATCCAGGTACTCGTGGGCGATCAGCTTCGTGGCGGGATGATCCAGCCATCCTTCCTCGACCATCGGCACGAACAGCGGGCAGGCCTTCTGGGTGACCCACGCCGCCGGGTCGAGCGCGCGGATGGCGCGCTCGTACACGCCCGAGCGCATCGTGCCCACCGTCCCGATCACGCCGATGCGGCGGCTGCGCGAGTGACGCAGCGCGGCGCGTGCGCCGGGCTCCACCACACCCTCGACCGGCACCGGCGCGAGGCGCTGCAGATCGTCGAGGGCGTGCGCGCTCGCCGTGTTGCAGGCCACGACCACCATCTTCACGTCGCGCGCGAGGAGAAACGCGAGGATCTCGCGGCTGTAGCGGCGCACCGTCTCGGGCGACTTGTTGCCGTAGGGCACGCGCGCCGTGTCGCCGAAGTAGATCAGCGACTCATGGGGGAGCTGGTGGATGAGCTCGCGGATGACCGTGAGCCCGCCGATCCCCGAGTCGAAGACGCCGATGGGCCGGCGGTTCACGGGAGCGGGATGGTGACGCCGATGCCCGCCCTGCCGCCCGGAAGCCGGTCGATCCGGAGTGCGGCCGGGAAGTCGAACAGGTGCGCCGAGACGTACGCCTCGGCGCCGGACATCAGGTGGTTGAAGAGGAGCAGGACGATCCAGTCCTCGCGCTCCTGGCGGTGCGAATCCACGTACTTGTTCCGCGTCCGCGCGAACTGGAGCTGCCACTGCGACTTCCAGACCATGGCCGCGGCGAGGCCCTCGAACGCCACGAACAGCCCGCCGGTCGTGTTGCGGCCGAGGCGCGCCTGGCCCCACCCGGGCAGGACGAGCGAGCGCAGGAACGCGCCCGTCGGCGTGATGGGCGGGCGCGGGCGCACCGAGTCGCCGCGGGTGCGCTGCTGGCGCAGGATCGAGTCGGCACCTTGCACGGCCGCGACGGAGTCGCGCCGCGGCGGGGCCGGCTGGGCCTGGGCGCGCGCCACGCCCGCGCCGACGACCAAGCCGAGGGCGACGAGCAGCGCGGCGCGCCTCACCGCCCCACCAGCACGCGCAGCCGCTTCGGCTCGATCGTCACCTCGACCTCGTTCAGGCCCGGCTCCCGCAGCTCGCCGTCGAGCTGCACCACGAGCGGCGCGCCACTCGAGCGGATCGTCACCGACCGGGTGCGGAACATCGCGACCTCGTCGAGCGTCGCGTGGGTGCCCTTCATCACCTTCGGCACGGCCCTGAGGAAGGTCATCAGGCCGACTTTGCGGATCAAGCAGACATCGAGGAGCCCATCCGTCGGGTCGGCCTGCGGCGTGAGGTAGCAGCCGACCGCCGCAGGGGTCGCGCCGTCCGAGGCCGGCGCCGCGTCGAGGAGCGCGTTGGCCACCTCGTGGACCGTCCCGTCCCCGCCGGCGACGATGATCCGGGTGACGCCATTCGCGACCGCTTCGCGCGCCAGGGCGAGGGCGTGGCCGGGGCCCGTGGTTTCGGCCAGCTCGAAGGCGAGTCCGGCGTGCTTGAGCCCGCGCAAGGTGGAGCCGCGGTACTTCGCGCCGCGCCCGCGCCCGGCCCAGGGATTGAGGATGACGAGGAGAGAAGCAGACATGGCCGGCAAGCTAATACGCATGGCTGCGCGCTGCCGAAAACGCGCGCCCCGACGCGAAGCCGGGGCGCGGAGCGATGAACGACGGTCTTCGCCGGCCTAGCAGGCCGTTGCTTCGTTGGTGCCGATCCTGGCGTTGACTTCGCAGGACTCGGCGGACTCGGTGCTGTCAGCCCTGACGGCCGTGACCACGAAGAAGAACTTCGTGCTAGGGCTGAGCCCCGCTGGATGCGCGAATAATGTCGGGAGGTCCGCATGCGTCATGTTGCCGGGGAGCGTCGCGACGTTCACCCTGGTCACGCCGCCGATCTCCGCCATGTAGACCCTGTAGCCGAGCGCTGCGTTGACGGCGTTCCACGTCAGGTTGATCGTGCCGCCCGCGACGGACGCCTTGACCCCCGTCGGGACCTGCGCAGCTGCGGGACCATTCGGTTCCGAACTGTTGCACGCCGCCACGACCGACAGAGCGATCACTGCGAGTCTGGAACCTATGCCGCGCATGTCCGTGCCCTCCCCTGGACCTGACGGGCCGGCACGCCGGAGTCCTGTCCGCCTGTCCCTAACGGCCCCGAGGGGGGAACGCTGACGGATTCGGCGTCCCCCCTGAGGCGCTTGGGGCATAGCATAGCGATTAGGTCGGGTTTCCGCCAGCCGACGGAGAGAGGTGGCGGGAGCGTGTGGGAATCGAACCCAGCGGGCGCCGGTCGTGCAAGCCCCACCGTCAGCCGGCCGCGTCGAACCGCCCGATCAGCGTCTCGCGCGCGGTGAGCGCCTCGCAGCGCTGGTCGATGGCATCGTATTCGGCGGCGGCGCTTGCCACGAACGTGAGGTAGGCCGAGCGCGAGTCCCAGCGGTCAATCGTGATGTAGCGCCCCGGCTTCTCGAGGTTGCGCAGCAGCTCCGTGCCGCGGTAGCCGGCACCGGTGCCGAAGAAGCGCCCCCAGTCGCCACCCGGGCCGTACGCGCGTTCGAACGCGTCCACGGCCTCCGGCTTCGGCTCGAACTCCCAGAGGATCACGTACACGTCACTCCACCTTTGCCCGTTGCGCCTTCAAGCTACACGGCGCGCGCCGTGAACAAGACGTCCTGTGCAAGTCCGGTTCGCTCGCGCGTCTCCTTGCGGTGGGGAACCCGACCCCGCACCTTGGCGCCCGGGAGGACCGATGACGAACCGACGAGTCGTGTGGCTGCTGGTGCTGGCGGCGACCGTGGTGGGCGTCGCCATCCTGGCCACCGTGCCGAAGTTCGCGAACCCGCGCGAGGCCGCACAGTTGGCGGCAGCGCGGGCGGAGCTGGGCCGGGCGGTCTACGCCCCTCCCCCCGCCCCCGGCGAGGCTCCCGTTGCACCGATGGCGTCGCCGGTCGCGGGGGCGGCGGCAGCCGCGATCCGACTGCCGTCCGTCGCCGACCTCATGGCGGAGGTCCCCGCGGACACGGCTCGCCTCCTCATCCGGACCGGAGAGATCAGCGTCGAGGTGGACTCGCTCGAGCCCGCCGTGGAGCGCGTCCAGCAGATCGCGCGGACCGTGGGCGGCTTCGTCGCCAACACCTCAACCCAGACCACCGAAGCGCGGCGCAGCGCGACCATCGAGATCAAAGTGCCCGCTATGCGATTCGACCAGGCCGTGGAGCGGCTCAGGTCGGTGGGCAAGGTCGAGGCGGTGAACGTGACCGTCCAGGACGTCGGCGAGGAGTACGTGGACGTCTCGGCAAGGATGGCGAACGCCCAGCGGCTCGAGGCGAGGCTGCTCGGCCTGCTCGCGACGCGCGCGGGACGGCTGGAGGACGTGCTCCAGGTCGAGCGCGAGCTGGCGCGGGTGCGGGAGGAGATCGAGCGGTTCGCGGGCCGCCTGCAGTTCCTCCGGCAGCACGCGGCGCTCAGCACGCTGACGGTCCAGCTCTACGAGCCGGGGACGAGGGTCGGCAGCCAGCCGGGGGCCGGCGTGATCGGCGACGCCTTCCGGCAGGCGTGGCGGAACTTCGTCTGGCTGGTGGCGTTCCTGGTCCAGGCGCTGGGCGTCGTGCTGCCGCTCGGCGCGCTGGCGGCGCTCGCGTGGCTCGGCTGGAAGCGGTTCGGGAGGGGCGCGGCGTAATGTAGCTCCGCCAGGCGCCCCGGCGGCTGCCTAACTAACCCTCAGCGCGAGCCTGCCACCGGCGTGGGCGCCGACGCGTATGCAACACTGCACGCACTTCGACAAGCCCCGCTGGCAACTCGTAGTAGACGGCGTAGGGAAAGCGGTGCAACAGCGCGCGGCGAAGTCCGCGATGGACGCTCGGGCCGGCTTCGGGCGCTTGCACCAGTAGGGCGAACGTCGCCTGCAACGCGTCATCGAATTCCCACCCCAGGCCGGGGCGCGCCCGCTGATACCACGAAAAAGCCTCCGCGATGTGCGCGAAGGCCTCAGCTCGTAGCGCGACCCTCCGGCTCACTTCAGGTCACGCAGCCGCGCGCGGGCTTCTTCCCACGGAATCAAAGGCTCCGACACCGGATGGTCGAGCAGCCGGTCCAGCTCGTCCTTGTGCCAATCCGGAACCGGTACCGCCTCCGGGCTCGTGACAAGGCTATCCCACGCGTCCTCAATGAGCCGCAGGCGCTCCGCTGGAGGGAGCTTCATGATCTCATCGAGCAGGGCCTTGGACGTCATGGGTACATGATGGTGAGGCTCGGCAGGATGGGCAAGGTCGAGGCGGAGAGGCCGGGGACGAGGGTCGGCAGCCAGCCGGGCGCCGGTGTGATCGGCGACGCCTTCCGGCAGGCGTGGCGGAACTTCATCTGGCTGGTGGCGTTCCTGGTCTAGGCGCTGGGCGTCGTACTGCCGCTCGGCGCGCTGGGGACGCTCGCGTGGCTCGCGTGGAAGCGATTCGGGAGAAGCACCGCGTAGGCCGGTACGTGGCGCCGGACCGACGACGGAGCGGCTGACGCCAGACTGCGCCCACTGCGCCCTCTGACGACCGTTCTTGTTGGCGGGAGCGTGTGGGAATCGAACCCACCAGGGCCCGCAAAGCGCGCCCCAGCGCGTTTTGAAGACGCGTCAGACCACCAGGCCCGATCCGCCCCCGCGAGTCACTGCGCGAAGTACGCCGGCGCGTACCCCGGCTTCCACTTGATATTGCACCCCAGGCTCGGCTTCTGCTCGGCAGGCACCATCCGGTCCGCCAGTACCGCGTCGAGCGCCGCCCTGAGGTCGCGGCCGGTCACCGGCACCGCGCTGCCCGGTCGGCTGTCGTCGAGCTGGCCGCGATAGACCAGGCGCCGCGCCCGGTCGAACAGGAACAGGTCCGGGGTGCACGCGGCACGGTACGCCTTGGCCACCTCCTGCCCCTCGTCCACCAGGTACGGGAAGGTGTAGCCGGCCTCCCGCGCCTCGGCGTGCATGCCTTCCACGCTGTCGTCGGGAAACGCCTCCACGTCGTTGCTGTTGATCCCCACGATGGCCACGCCGCGCGGCTGGTAGTCGCGACCGATCCGCCCCAGCTCGACTCTCACGTGCTTGGCGTACGGGCAGTGCGGACAGATGAACATGACCAGGAGCGCCGGCGCGTCCCGGAAGTCGCTTAGCGCGAAGCTCCGGCCGTCGGTGTCCGGCAGCGTGAAGTCGGGCGCCGGCGTGCCCAGCGCGAGCATGGTGGAGGGGACCGCGGCCATGGAGCCTCCGGTGAACGGGCGCCGAAAGGTAGCCGGCCGCCCGCGGGCTATCGAGGGGGGACGGACCTCAGCTCTCGGGCGGCCTCATGATCTTCCCGACGAACAGCAGCGTGCCCGAGTAGCGCTCCCGGATGGCGAACAGGAAGGGACGGTCTACCCGCATGACGGGCCGCTCCGGGCCGACCGACGTGACGCCGATCTCCACCGACGTGACCGCCGCGGCCTCGGTGCCCTCTTCGTTGACGTCCACGAAGGTCTTCTGCTTGACCTTGCTGATGAACAGCTCGTGGCCCGCCTGACGCGACATCCCGGTGAAGTCGGCCTCGCCGGGCCGGAACGCGACCCCCATGCCGAGCGCGCGGAGCGGATCGTTGAGGAGGTCCTCCCAGGTGAGCCGGAACTTCGGGAGATAGAGGTCCACCTCGCGCGCGGTGAAGCGCCCGGTCAGGTCCCGCCAGCCGCTCGCGGTCAGGCCGCCGATCAGCGCGTTGACGTCCCCGCCCTCCCGTGGCAGCACCACGGTCATCGCGAACGGCCCGCCGCCGTAGGCCAGGTCCACCGCCTGCAGCGAATCGTCCTCGTAGTAACGCAGGGTGTCGCGCAGGCTCATGAACCGCGCCGGCGCCGTGCCGCTGCCGGGCACGAAGAACGGGCCGTCCCGGGTGTCGGCGGGATCGAACCGGACCGTCCAGGCTCCCTTGAAGTAGATGGCGTTGATCAGGTACATCACCGCGTCGGCCGGAATCTGGTCCACGATGGTCGGGATCCGGCCGTTGGTGTTCTCGCTCACCCACCCGTTGATCACGCCCGGAGCGCCGGGATCGGCGAAGTCCAGCGCTTCGATGCGGGCGTCGAAGTACCGGCGGCCCAGGTCGAGGAAGCTCGCCTCGAACGGGAAGCCCTGTCGGTACCAGATCGAGTTGGCGATCCGGAAGTCCACGTTGGGGTCGAGCCCGCGCAACAGCGCGATGAGGCTCTGGTAGGAAGCATCCATGTCGGCCAACGGCATTTGGCCGAAACCCAGGGCGGCGCGCATGGAATCCAGCGTCGTCCCGGCCGCCCCGTTCACCGTCATGCCGAGCGCCATGGACGCCGAGAGGGGCGAAAGGAAGACATTGCTGTCGGCCTGGGCCCGATTGACCTCGCGGAACAGCCCGAACGCAAAGCTGTTGCTGGCGGCGATGACGCCCAGCTCGGCGGCAGTGAGCTGGCGCGGCAGCTGGGTGATGGGGCCCGGCGCGGTGGGCGAATCGCTGCACGCCAGGGCGAGCCCACCCACTGCGAGCAGCCATGGCAGACGGCGCGTTTTCACGATGCCTCCCTGACCCGAATCCCTTCCGCTGACCCCGAACGGGCGGCCGCGGTCACATCGGATCAGTCCGCCTCAGACCAAGGCGACGACGTCGATTTCGACCAGCGCGTTCTTCGGCAGCGTCTTCGCCGCCACGGTCGAGCGCGCCGGCCGGTGCTCGCCGAAGTGCTTCGCGTACACCTCGTTCATGGCCGCGAAGTCGCCCATGTCCGCGAGAAACACGGTCGTCTTGACCACCCGCCCCAGCGACGAGCCCGCCTCGTGCAGGATCGCCTCGAGGTTCCGGAGGACGCGCTCGGTCTGCGCCGTCACGTCGGAGCCCACGAGCACCATCGTCGCGGGATCGAGCGCGATCTGGCCCGCCGAGTACAGGAACCCGTTCGCGATCACTGCCTGGCTGTAGGGCCCGATCGCCTTCGGCGCCTTCCCGGTCGCGACGGACTTCAGGTCGGCCATCAGAACAGCCCCTCGATCATGCCGTCCGGCAGCATCCGGATGCGCTCGGCGGCCGGCGACTTCGAGAGCCCCGGCATCGTCATGATGTCGCCCGCCAGCGCAACCACGAACCCGGCGCCTGCCGACGGATAGACGTCGCGCACGGTGATCCTGAAGCCGCTCGGCGCGCCGAGCTTCGTCTGGTCGTCGGTGAAGCTGTACTGGGTCTTGGCCATGCAGACCGGCGTGCTGCCGAGACCCACCGCCTCCAGCTGCTCGATGCTCTTCTGCGCGGCCGGCAGGAAGGTGACGCCGTCGGCGCGATAGATCTCGCGGGCGATCGTCTCGATCTTCTCCCTGATCGGCTGCGCCGCGTCGTACAGCGGCTTGAAGGCCGCCTTCCCCTCGCCCAGCACCTTCAGCACCACCTCCGCCGTTTCCCTGCCGCCCTCGCCGCCCTTCGCCCACACCTCGGAGAGCGCGACCGGCACGCCGAGCCGCTCGGCGAGACTCATCACCCGCTCCAGCTCCTCCTCGGTGTCGGCGCTGAAGCGGTTGAGGGCCACCACCGGCGGCACGCCGAACTTGCGCACGTTCTCGACGTGGCGCGCGAGGTTGGCGAAGCCCTTCTCCACCTGGTCCGCGTTGGGCGTGCCCAGCTTCTTCTTGTCGGCGCCGCCGTGCAGCTTGAGCGCCCGCACCGTGGCCACGATCACGCACGCCTCGGGATTCAGCCCGGCGAACCGGCACTTGATGTCGAAGAACTTCTCGGCGCCAAGGTCCGCGCCGAAGCCGCACTCGGTGACCACCAGGTCGGCCAGGCTGAGGGCAAGCCGCGTGGCCATCACGGTGTTGCAGCCGTGCGCGATGTTGGCGAACGGCCCGCCGTGCACGATCGCCGGCCCGCCCTCGAGCGTCTGCACGAGGTTGGGCAGCAGCGCGTCCTTGAGGAGGAGCGCCATCGCCCCCGATGCCTTGAGATCCGCGGCGCGGATCGGCGTCCGCTCGTGCGTCGTCCCGACGATGATGCGCGCCAGCCGCTCCTCGAGGTCCTCGCGGCTCGTCGCCAGGCAGAGGATCGCCATGATCTCGGAGGCCGGCGTGATGACGAACCGATCCTCGCGCGCGGGCCCGCTGGTCGTCGCCCCCACCCCGACGATCACCGTGCGCAGCGCCCGGTCGTTCATGTCCATGGTGCGGGGCCAGGTGACGCGCCGCAGCGCGAAGTGCAGCGCGTTCCCCTGGTAGATGTGGTTGTCCAGCATCGCCGAGAGCAGGTTGTGCGCGGAGGACACGGCGTGGAAGTCGCCGGTGAAGTGGAGGTTGATGTCCTCCATCGGCACGACCTGCGCGTAGCCGCCGCCCGCGGCGCCGCCCTTCACGCCGAACACCGGCCCGAGGCTCGGCTCGCGCAGGCAGACGATGGCGTTCCTCCCCATCTGCCGCAGCGCCTGCGTCATCCCGACCGAGACGGTCGATTTGCCCTCACCAGCCGCGGTCGGCGTGATGCCGGACACGAGGATCAGCCGGCCCCTGGGCTTCCGGGACTCGAGGGCCTCGAGGGCGATCTTCGCCTTGTACTTCCCGTAGAGGATGAGTTCGTCGTCGGTGAGGCCGAGCTCCCGCGCCACGTCGGTGATCGGGCGCATTTTCGCGGCCTGGGCGATCGCGATATCGGACGGAACCGTCGTCGGGGGTTGGGTCAGAGTGGTCATATGGTCGGTGGCCGTTGGCCGTTGGTCGTTAGACGTTGGGCGCTAAACGTTAGACGTTAGCCGAAAGAGACGCTCGGCATTCGCGGTCGTCAGCGCGGCGATCTGCTCGGGCGTGCTGCCCCGCAGCTCGCCGAGCTTCGCCGCGGTCGCCGGCAGGAAGGCCGGCTCATTACGCTTGCCCCGGTTGGGGACCGGCGCAAGGTAGGGCGCGTCGGTCTCGACCAGGAGCAGCTCGTCGGGCACCAATGCTACGGCCCAACCGGCGTTCCAGTTGCGGAAGGTAATCATCCCGCTCCAGGAGACGTGCAGATCGCGTGCCAGGCCCGCCTCCAGCACCTCCCGGCCCGCGCTGAAGCAGTGCAGCACGCCGGAAAGCCCGGCGGGCGCGTCGGCAATGAGGCGCGCCATGTCGGCGTCGGCTTCGCGTGCGTGGATCACGACCGGCTTGCCGAACCGGGCGGCCGCCGCGAGGTGCCAGGCGAAGACCTCGCGCTGCCGCTCGCGCGGCGCGAAGTCGTAGTGGTAGTCGAGGCCGGTCTCGCCGACGGCGACCACGGCGGAATTCGCGAGGAGCGCTTCGAGGCGCACCGCGGCCGCCGCGTCGAACTCGGCGGCGTGGTGCGGGTGGATGCCCGCCGTCGCTGCCACGCCAGGGTGGGCCGCGGCGAGGGCGATGACCGCCTCGGAGGACGCGAGCGTGTCGGCCACCGCCACGATCCGCGTGATCCCCGCCTCGCGCGAGCGCGCGAGCACCACGTCGCGGTCGGCCGCGAACGCGGCGTCCGCGAGATGGCAGTGGGAATCGACGAGCAACCGCTTTAGGCGCTCGGGACCCGGCTCCGCTCCGCGCCGGCCTCAGGCGGAGGCAGCGTGGTAGACGTGCCGTGGCCCGCCGCCACCACGCGCGCCTTGACACCGCGCGCGTCCTTGCCCGGCCACTTGCGCTCGATCCACATGAGGACCGGCGCGGCGATGTAGACCGATGAGAACGTGCCGGTGAACACGCCGAACGCCATCACCCACGCGAAGGGCCGTAGCACGGCGCCCGCCAGGACGAGCAGCGCGACCAGCGCGGCCAGCGAGGTGGTGTTCGTGATGATGGTGCGCGGCAGGGTCTCGTTCACGGAACGGTTCAGGATCTCGGCCAGGTCTTCGCGCTTGTACTTGTGCAGGTTCTCGCGCGTCCGGTCGAAGATGACGATCGTGTCATTGAGCGAGTAGCCCACGACCGTGAGGATCGCCGAGACCACGAGCAGCGAGACCTCGAGGTCCATGTAGACGATGAACGCGATGGTCGCGAGGATGTCGTGCGCGGTGGCGAGCACCGACGCCAGGCCGAACCGCCACTCGAAGCGGTACGCCAGGTAGACCAGGACCACGACGAACGAGGCGAGGATCGCCAGGAGGGCGCGCTGGCGCAGCTCGCCGCCCACCTTGGGGCCGACGGCCTCGACGCGCGTAACTTCGAACCCGCCGGCGCCGAAGGCGTCCGTGAGGGCCGCGCGCACCCGCGTCGCGGTCTCCTGCGCGGCCTGCTCCGTCGCGCTGACTTGGCCTTCGAGCCGCGCCCGAATGACGAACTCGGTGCTGCCGCCGAACTCCGTGATCTCCGCGCCGGGGACGCCGCCGCGATCGAGCGCCGCGCGCACCCCGCCGGCATCCATGGTCGTGCCGGTGGCCCGGACCTGGACCAGCGCGCCGCCCGTGAACTCGATGGAGTAGTTGACGTCCCGCAGCGCCATCAGGATCAGGCCGGGGATCAGGATGGCTCCCGTGACCCCGTAGGCCCACTTTCGCAGGCCGATGAAGTCGTAGTTCGCGTGGGCGAAGAGACGGATCATCTCAGATGCTCAGCGTCTGGAGTTGCTGCCGCCGGGCGAGCAGCATCATGAACAGCGTGCGGGTCACGAAGATCGCCGTGACCATCGAGGCCGCGACGCCCAGGATCAGCATGACGGCGAAGCCCTTCACCGGGCCCGTCCCGAACTGAAAGAGGAGCCAGGCGGTCAGGACCATCGCGACGTTGGAGTCCACGATGGCGTTCATCGCCATCTTGAAGCCGGCGTCCACCGCGAGGCGGATGGACTTGCCCACCTCCAGCTCCTCGCGGATCCGCTCGAAGATCAGCACGTTCGCGTCCACCGCGATGGTTATGGACAGCGCGAAGCCCGCGATCCCGGGGAGCGTGAGCGTGGCCCCGAGGGCCGCGAGTCCGCCGAGGGTGAAGAGCACGTACAGCCCGAGGGCGGCCACCGCGAGCGCGCCCGAGAGCCGGTAGTAGCCGATGACGATCAGGATGACGAGGGCGACGCCGACGGCGCCGGCCAGGACGCCCTTCCGGATCGAGTCCGCGCCGAGGCTTGGCCCGATGGTGCGCTCCTCGACGATCTGGAGCGGCGCCGGCAGCGCGCCGGCGCGGAGCACGAGCGCCAGGTCCTCGGCGTCCCGCAGGCTCGCGTTGCCCAGCTCGATCTGGCCGTTGGCGCCGATCTGGCTGCGCAGCACCGGCGGCTGGCTCTGCACCTGGCCGTCCAGCACGATCGCCATGTAGTCGCCGACGCGCTTGCCGGTCTCGCGCTCGAAGATGCGCCCGCCGCGCCGCGAGAGCTGGAACACGACGATCGCCTGGTTCATCAGCGGGTCGATGCGCGCTTTGGCGTCGATCAGGTACTCGCCGGTGATGATCGGCCGCTCCTGGAGCGCGTAGACCGGGCGGAAGGCGCGCGCCCCGCGCGACAGCGGCTCGGCACCCCAGCGCAGCACGATGCCGCGCGGCAGCAGGCGCTGCAGCTCCGCTCGCTCCACCATCGCCTGCACGATGGGCACCTTCTCCTCGGCCACCAGATACTGCCCGGCCATCGAGCCGGAGAACAGCAGCGGGGAGAGCGGCCCGCCCAGCAGCGCCGAGGTGTCGCGCGCGGTGTCGCGGCGCGCCGCCGCGCTGTCGCGGCGGGCGCGGGTGGTGTCGTGCCGCGCGGCCTTGCCCGTGTCGGCCACGGGCGGCCTGGCGCCGGAGAGGATGTCCTCGACCGCGGAGGACGGGGCCGCCGCAGCCCTCGCGGCGCTGTCGGCCATCTGGCGGCCGACGCTCGCTTCGCTCACCCCCGCCGCCGCGAGCGCCCGGTCCATCCCGGGGAGCGCCTGGCGGAACAGGTTCTCCTTGTCCGTCATCTGGAACTCGAGGAACGCCGAGCGCTGCACGATCTCCTTGGCGCGCGCCGGGTCCGTGATGCCCGCCACCTCGACCACGATGCGGCTCGCGCCTTGCTTCTGCACCAGCGGCTCCGCCACGCCGAACTCGTCGATGCGCGTACGGATGACCTTGAGCGCGCGGTCTATCGCGTCCGACCGGTTCGGGACCTGGCCGCGGCTCTCGTCGAGCTCGAGCGCGAGGTGGATCCCGCCCTGGAGGTCGAGACCCCGCTTGATGTTCAGCTGTCGCACCGTGCTGTCGCGCATCCGGCCGTCGGGACCGCGGACCCGCGTGGTGACCTGGCGCGGCCACAACGCCCACACCGAGAGGGCGACGAGGATCGCGATGGCGATCAGGCGCGAGCGAATCGAATCAAGCATGGGCGAATGGTAGAAGTTGGCAAGCTCACAAGGTAACCGGGCCGGGGACCTTACTCAACGCGGCCAGGGCCGCGTCGCGATCGCGCTCCAGCTGCCGGCTCAGCTCCTCCGGCGCCCCGAACCGCACCACGTCGCGCAGCCGCCGGACGAACTCGACCGTCACCGCCTCGCCGTACAGGTCACCCGCGAAGTCGAACAGGTGGGCCTCCAGAGCCCGGGTCGCCTCGGCGAACGTGGGGCGGGCGCCGAGGTTCAGCATCGCGCCGCGTTCCCCGCCCCGCCACGCGACGCGCGCGGCGTACACCCCGTCCGGCGGCAGCAGCTTGCGCGGGTGCGGCGCGACGTTGATGGTCGGCGCCCCGAGGGAGCGTCCCCGCCCCGCGCCGCGGCCCACGACGCCGTTGACCGAGTAGCGCCGGCCTAGGGCGCGCGCCGCGGTCTCGAGGTCGCCGCCCGCCACGGCGCGGCGAATCAGCGACGAGGAAACGGGCCGGCCGTCCAGCATCACCGCGGGCACGGCATCCACCACGAAGCCGTCGGCGCGCCCGATCGCCTGCAGCAGCGCCACGTTCCCCTCCCGGCCGCGGCCGAAGCCGTGGTCGTGGCCGATGACCAGCTCCCGCATCTCGAAGCGCCGCTCGAGCACCTCGCGCACGAACCGCTCGGGCGGGTAGTCGCGCAGCTCCTCGGTGAAGCGCACGAAGGCCACGCGATCCACCGGCGACTGCGCCAGGATCATCCGCTTTTCGTCGGGCGCGGTCAGCAGCAGCGGCGCCGCCTGCGGGTTCACGACCTCGAGCGGGTGCGGCTCGAAGGTGACGAGCACACTGCGCCGCCCGGAAGCCTGCGCGCGCCGCGCGATCTCTTCGAGCACGGCGTGATGGCCGAGGTGGACGCCGTCAAAGGTGCCGACGGTGACGACCGTGCCGCTCACGCCGCCAGCACCACGTCCGGCGCGTACACGCCGTCCCGCAGCCGGGCCACGCCGAGCAGCTCGTCGCCCTCGAACGCCGCCACCAGTGCGTCCGACCGGCCCGCGGCGTCGAGCTTCATCCCGTGCCGAAAGCGGCGTGCGTCTTCGACCGACAGCGCGAGGCGCGGCAGGTGGGCCACGGCTTCGGCCATCGGCCGGAGCGCGCGGGGCCCCGTCTCGCGCAGCGCGTCGTCCGGCACGACTGCGTCGCGCACGTCCCACAAGCCGATCGCGGTGCGCCGCAGCGCGGCCAGGTGCGCCCGCGTGCCTAACGCGCGGCCGAGGTCGCGCGCAATCGCGCGCACGTACGTGCCGGAGCCGCAGACCACCTCGATCCCCGCCGCCCCGGTTGACGAGTTGAACGATGAAACTTGAAGGTCGAAGATCGTCACGGGAACCGGCCTCAGCTCCACCGCTTCACCCCGGCGCGCCAGCCGGTAGGCACGCTGCCCGTCCACCTGCTTCGCCGACACGGCGGGCGGCGCCTGTACGCTCTGGCGCTGCACGCGCGCCAGGGCCGCCTCCACGTCCGCGCGGGTCGTCGCGCGCCAGGACTCGTCGCGCTCGGTGGGCTCGCCCGCGGCGTCGTCCGAGGTCGTCTCCCACCCGAACCGCACCGTGCCCGTGTACCGCTTGGTGAGCATCGCCACGAACCGCGCCAGCCGGGTCGCGCGCCCCACGAGCACGACGAGCAGGCCGGTCGCGGCGGGATCGAGGGTGCCGGCGTGCCCCACGCGCTGCACGCCGAAGGCGCGGCGCACCGCGCTCACCAGGTCGTGCGAGGTCGGGCCGGCGGGCTTGTCGAGGAGCAGCACCCCATCGCTCAGGGCGCCGGCTCTCCCCGGCGGCGGAGGTCGGCGAGGAGGGCCTCGATACGCGCGGCGTGCTCGAGCCCGCGGTCCAGCTCGAACACCACCTCGGGCACCAGCCGGAGCTGCAGCCGCTCGCCGAGGCGGCGGCGCACGGCGCTCGCCGCGTGGGACAGGCCTTCGAGCGTGTCCTGCCGCGCCTGCTCGTCGCCGTGCACGACGAACGAGACCACGGCGCGCTGGAGGTCACCCGTGACGTGCACCTTCGTCACCGTGACCATCCCGATCCGGGGATCGCGGGCTTCCTCGCTGAGGAACGCGGTCACCGTTTCGCGGACCGCTTCCGCCGCCCGTCTGGACCGGTGCTCCGGCGCCGAGCGTTTCTTCACAGGAAGCTCGTCTCGCTGGTCACGATGTGGGCGAGGGGCTCACGCTGCACCATCTGGTCGCAGGCGCCGAGCACCTCGGCGGCGTGGCGCTGGTCATTGCTCACCACGCTCGCGGCGAGCGCCGCGCGCTGCCACGAGTCCTGGTGGTCCACCTCGGCCACGGAGACGTTGAACCGCGCGTGCAGACGGTCCTTCAAGCTCTTGATCACGCGGCGCTTGTCCTTGAGCGACTGGCAGCCGGCGAGCTGCAGCTCCCACGCCTTCACGCCCACGATCATGCGCTACTCCGCGCGCTGGCCCGCCGTCTCCAGCGTGCGCGCGACCGACTCGACGCGGTACGACTCGATGAGGTCGCCGACCTTGACGTCGTTGAAGTTCTCGACCCCGATGCCGCACTCGAGGCCGTCCTTGACCTCCTTGACGTCGTCCTTGAAGCGCCGGAGCGAGGCGAGCTGGCCGGCGTAGACCACGACGGCGTCGCGGATGACGCGCGCCTTCGCGGTACGCTGGATGACGCCGCTGCGCACGTAGCAGCCGGCGATGACGCCGACGCCCGAGATCTTGAACAGCTGGCGCACCTCCGCCTCGCCGAGCACGATCTCCTTCTCCTCCGGCTTGAGCAGGCCCTCGAGCGCCGCCTTCACGTCCTCGACGGCCTCGTAGATGATGCGGTACTGCCGGATGTCCACCTTCTCGCGTGCCGCCGAGGCGCGTGCGTTGCTGTCGGGCCGCACGTGGAAGCCGATGATGATCGCGCCCGCGGCCCTGGCGAGCAGCACGTCGCTGTCGGTGATCGCGCCCACGCCGCGGTGCACGACCTCGACCCTGACTTCGCTCGTCGAGAGCTGGCTCAGCGCGTCCGCCAGGGCCTCGGCGGGGCCGCCCTGATCGGCCTTGATGATGAGCCGCAGCGTACCGCCCGCCGTAGCGGCCGCCTGCTGCTGGAAGAACTCCTCGAGCGAGACGCCCGCGCGGCTGGTGCGGCGGTTCTGCGCCTCGCGGTCGAGCCGCTGGCGGATCTGCGCGATCTCCCGCGCCTTGGTGGCGTCCGCCACCACGCCGAACGAGTCGCCCGCCTGGGGGACGCCCTCGAAGCCGAGCACCTGCACCGGCGAGGACGGGCCGGCCTCCTTCACCGCGCGGCCGCGCTCGTCCTGGAGCGCGCGCACGCGGCCCGAGAACATGCCGCAGATGAAGCTGTCGCCGGCGCGCAGCGTGCCGTTGGTGACCAGCACCGTGGCCACCGGGCCCTTGCCCGGATCGAGCTGCGCCTCGATCACCGTGCCCTGCGCGGCGCGGTCCGGGTTCGCCTTGAGGTCGAGCAGCTCCGCCTGGAGCAGGATCTGCTCGAGCAGCTGCGCGATGCCGGTGCCCTTCTTCGCCGAGATCGGCGTGCACAGCGGCTGGCCGCCGAACTCCTCGAGCACGACCTGGTGCTGGAGCAGATCGCGCCTGACCTTGTCCACGTCGGCGCTCGGCAGGTCGATCTTGTTGATCGCCACGACGATCGGCACGCCGGCGTTCTTGGCGTGGCTGATCGCCTCGATGGTCTGCGGCATGATCGCGTCGTCGGCCGCGACGACGAGCACGACGATGTCCGTCACCTGCGCGCCGCGCGCGCGCATCGCGGTGAACGCCTCGTGGCCCGGCGTGTCGATGAAGACGACATCGCCCGACTTCGTCGTCACCTTGTAGGCGCCTATGTGATGCGTGATGCCGCCCGCCTCGCCCCCGGCGACGTTCGC
>CAYHQJ010000018.1:3903-21351 GCA_964358595.1 uncultured Gemmatimonadales bacterium | reverse complement strand
CGAGAAGGGGAAGTACCCCGGTGCGCACCTCGTCTCGGGCGCCGTGGTGAACCCGATCGCGTTCCGCAAGCTGTTCCCCGCCGTGCCCGAGACCGAGCTGCCGTTCCGCTCGCCCGTGAGCGGCGAGGCGATTTACTATCTGACCCCCACTCGCGCCATCAAAGCGCCCGTGGTCCCGCCGACGCTGAAGAACCACGGCAACTTCATTGGCTCGATCAGCGAGATCGCGCGGTGGCTGGGCGAGCGCGCCGAGGCGGCCGGCGTGATGATGCTGAACGAAACGACCGCGCAGAAGCTCCTCGTTTCAGATGGAGCGGTGCGCGGCATCCTGACCGGCGACAAGGGCCTCGGCCGTGACGGCACACCGCTCTCGAACCACGAGCCGGGCGTCGAGATCCATGCCGGCGCGACGGTGCTTGCCGAGGGCGTGACCGGCCACCTCGCAATGACGCTCGTCGAGCACTTCGGCATCCGGGGCGCGAATCCGCAGGTGTACGCGCTCGGTGTGAAGGAAGTGTGGGACGTCCCGAAACCGCTCGACCGGATCATCCACACCATGGGCTGGCCGCTGAAGGGGAGCGAGTTCGGCGGCTCGTTCGTCTATCCGCTCGGCGACACCCAGGTGGCGATCGGCCTCGTCGTGGGGCTCGACAACGCCGACGCGTCGCTCTCGGTGCACGACCTGCTCCAGGAGTTCAAGCTCCACGCGCTGGTGAAGCCGGTCCTCGAGGGCGGGACGCGCAACCCGAAGGGCTGGGGCGCGAAAACGATCGCCGAGGGCGGCTTCCACGCGCTGCCGCAGCGGCTCGCCGTGCCGGGCGCGCTGCTCACGGGCGAATGCGCCGGCTTCGTCAACGTGCCCGCGCTCAAGGGCATCCACTACGCGATGTGGTCGGGAATCCTCGCCGCCGAGGCCATTTTCGAGGCGCTGAAGGCGGGGCGTGATCTCCAGACCGGCGCGCTCGAGGGCTACGAGGCGGCGGTGCGGGAGAGCTTCATCTGGAAGGAGCTTCGCACGGTCCGCAACATGCGCCAGGCGTTCAACCACGGCTTCTGGTCGGGCGCCGCGCTGGCCGGGATGATGACGGTGACGGGCGGCGCCTTCCCCGGCTGGCGCTTCGGCACCCGCAGCGACGCGGACCACCCGGTGCACGCTGGTGACCGCACCTACCCCAAGCCCGATGGCAAGCTCACGTTCGACAAGCTGTCGAGCGTGTACGCGAGCGGGAACCGCACCCGCGACACGCAGCCCAATCACGTGCTGGTCCGCACCGACGTGCCGCGGGACGTCGGCGACGCGTGGATCGCGATGTGCCCGGCGGCAGTGTACGAATGGATCCGGGACGAGTCGGGAAAGCAGGTGCTGCGGGTGAATTCGCCGAACTGCGTGCAGTGCGGGGCGATCACGGCAAAGGGCGGCAGGCTGACGCCGCCGGAAGGCGGGAGTGGGCCGGAATACACGATCACGTGAGATGCCCGGAACAGAGGCGCAGTGGGCGCAGTGGGCGCAGTGGGCGCAGTCGGTGGGGCGGTAGGCAGAGGTCAGATGGCACGCGTACTCATCCTGGGTGGGGGCTTCGGCGGGTTCTACACGGCGCTCGGGCTGGAGCGCCTGCTGCCGCGCGGCCGGCACGAAGTCACCCTCGTCTCCAACGAGAACTACCTGCTCTACACGCCGCTGCTGCCCGAGGCGGCGGCGGGTGCGCTGGAGCCGCGGCATATCGTCGTGCCGCTGCGCACCGCGCTCCGCCGCACCCACATCGTCGTCGCGAGCGTCGAGCGGATCGATACCACGACACGGCTCGTCCACGTGCGGCCGCCCGAGGGCCCCGTGCTCACCCTCTCGTACGATCATCTGGTCTTCGCCTTGGGCAGCGCGACGCGGATGCCCGCGAGCGTGCCGGGGCTGCGCGAGCACGCCGTTGCCTTCCGGAGCCTCGCCGAGGCGATCTACCTGCGGAACCGGGTGCTCGCGCACCTCGAGATGGCCGATGCGGCGGCGGACGAGAACGTGCGGCGCCGGCTGCTGACCTTCGTGTTCGTGGGGGGCGGGTACGCGGGCGTCGAGGCCGCCGCTGAGCTGCACGCGATGGCGCACGAGGCGCTGCGGTTCTACACCAGCCTCAAGCCCGGCATACCGCGGTTCGTCGTCCTCGAAGCGGGAAGCACGATCCTCCGCGAGCTGGGCGACGACTTCGCGCGGAGGGTCCAGCGGCGCCTGATCGCCAAGGGGATCGAGATCCGCACCGACACGACGCTCAAGGAAGTGCGCGACGATGCGGTCGTGCTCTCGGCCGGAGAGATCGTGCCGACGCGCACGGTGGTGTGGACGGCGGGGGTCGCCGCGCACCCGCTGACCGAGCGGATCCCCGCGCCGCGCGATCCGCGCGGGCGCATCCTCACGACGCCGGAGCTCGCCGTGCCGGGTCTCGCGGGCGTCTGGGCGACGGGCGACAGCGCGGCGGTGCCGGACGCGAAGGCCGAGGGCCGGCCCGCACCGCCCACCGCGCAGCACGCGCTGCGCCAGGCGCGCACGCTGGCGCGCAACATCGCGGCCGCGCTCGAGGGCCGCGCGCTGCGGCCCTTCGCGCACGGCACCCTCGGCATGCTCGCCGGCCTCGGCACGCGCGACGGCGCCGGGCGGCTGCTCGGCGTCCCCGTGAAGGGTTTCCTCGCGTGGTGGCTGGTGCGCACCTACCACCTGCTCCAGCTGCCGACGCTCGCGCGCAAGGTGCGCGTCGTGATCGACTGGACGATCGCGCTGTTCTTCCCGCGCGACATCGCCCAGCTGGGGAGCCTCGGCAGCGTGCGGCCCCCCGGCGAATCTGATAAGTTGCACCGCGGATGACCGAGCCGACGAAGCTCCCCGCCCTCGCGCCGACGCCCGAGCGCCGCGACATCACGATCGAGGCGCTGTCCTCGCTGTTCGCCGCGGGCCGGATCGAGCTGGAGGACTTCGAGGCGCGGGTGGACCGCGCGGTAAGGGCGGCGACAGTCGCCGAGCTCGAGGCGCTGGTTGCCGACCTCCAGCCGGGGGCCGGCGCGTCGAAGACGCCCGTCCCGGCCCCGATGGGCCCCGACCGGCCGAAGAGCAGCCGGCTCACGATCGCGGTGCTGAGCGGGATGCAGCGGAAGGGGCGCTGGTTCCCGGCCAGGCGCCACCGGGCCGTCGCGTTCATGGGCGGCAGCCGGCTCGACTTCCGCGAGGCCGAGCTGCAACCAGGCACGACCGACGTCTACGTCTATGCCGTCTGGGGTGGAATGCAGGTGATCGTGCCGCCCGACCTGGACCTCGAGGTGGACGGCTGGGCGATCGCGGGCGGGCTCAACGAGATCTCCTCACACCCGGGACCGCTCGAGGCGCAGCGCCAGAGGCTGCGCATCCACGCCCGGGTGCTGATGGGTGGCGTCGAGGTAAGGGTGCGCGAGCGCAAGGGCGCCGAGTCGCCCGAGGAGCTGCTGCCGCGCAGGCGGGAACGGAAGCGGCTGCGCTAAGCCAAGCAGACCCGCACGTCCACCGCGACCGCACCCTGCCCCTCCGGCAGCACCCGAAGCGGGTTGATCTCGACCTCCGCGATCTCGGCGAAGTCCGCCGCCAGCTGAGCCAGACGCAGCATCACGTCAATCGCCGCCGCCCGGTCTGCCGGCGGCACGTTCCGGAACCCGCGGAGCCGCCGTCCGGCCCACGTTCGATCGAGCAGCTCCTCGGCCTCCTTACACCCGAGTGGCGCCAACGCGAACGCCACGTCCCGCATCCTCTCGACCTCGACACCTCCCGCACCGACCATGACCAACGGCCCGAACTGCGGGTCTCTCACCGCGCCTACGATCAGCTCCTGCCCTCCCGGCACCATCGGCTGCACGTACGCCCCGAGAACCCTCGCGTCCGCGCAGGCCGCGCGCGCACCGCGGACGACATGCTCGAACCCGTCCGCCACGTGTGCGGCTCCGGTCAGCCCCAGCCGCACCCCGCCCACGTCCGATTTGTGCGGGATGTGGGGCGAGGCCACCTTGAGCGCGACCGGGTAGCCCATCGCATCGGCCAGCGCCGCCGCCTGCTCGGCGCTGCGCGCCAGCTCCAGCGGCGCGACCCGGATCCCGTAGCCCGCGAGCACGCACGCGGCGCCGGCTGGGTCCACAAGCCCGCTCGCAGCCGCCGCGCCGGCGCCGGGCTCCAGCGCCCTCCGCAGCAGAAGCCGCACCACGTCGGGTTGGACGTCGTCGAGCCGCGGCGGCTCCTCATCCGGCCGCGCGAGCATCTCCGCCCGGCGCACCAGCACCGCCAGCGCCGACGCCGCACGCTCGGGAAAGCGGTACGCCGGAATGCGCGCGGCCGTGAAGACCTCGCCGGCGCGGCGAAGGAGCTGCTCGCCGGCCAGAGCAATCACGACCGGCTTCTCCGCGGCGCGCACGACCGGCACGAGCGCCTCGGCGACGGCCTCCGCGGCGTACGCCGGCGGTGGCGGGAGCACGACGAGCACGCCATGCGCGTTGCGGTCGGCGAGCAGGATGCGCAGGGCCGCCGCGTACTGCTCTGGCGATGCCGAGGCGAGCATGTCCACCGGGTTGCCAACGCTGGCGGCGCTCGGCAGGAGGTCGCGCAGGGCGTCGCGCGTCGCGTCGGTCAGCCCGGCGAGCGCGAGGCCGTTCGCCTCCAGCGCGTCCGCCGCGACCACCCCGGGTCCGCCGGCGTTGGTGAGGACGACCATGGCGCGGCCCTCCGGCAGGGGGCACCACGCCAGCGCACGCGCCCAGTCGAGGAGCTCCTCGCTCGTCATCGCGCGGATCACTCGTGAGCGGCGGAACGCGGCATCAACGGCACGGTCCTCGCCGGCCAGCACGCCGGTGTGCGAGACCACGGCGCGGCGTCCGCCCGCCGTCCGCCCGGCCTTGAGCGCGATGATGGGCTTCGTGTGCCCGATCTCCCGCGCTACCGCGACGAACCGCCGCGCCTCCGCGATGCCCTCGAGGTAGAGCGTAATCACCCGCGTGTGCGGGTCCTCGGCGAGGGGACCGAGGAGATCCGTCGTGGTAAGGTCCGCTTCGTTGCCGACGCTCACCAGCCGCGACAGGCCGATGCCGAGGCCGTTGGCCCAGTCGATGACCGCGCTGCACATGGCGCCGGACTGGGAGATGAACGCGACCTCGCCCGGCTGTGGAGGCGGCGGGGGCAGGAAGGTCGTGTCGATGGGGAGCCGCGTGTCCAGCACGCCAACGCAGTTGGGACCCATGAACCGGATCCCGTGCTCGCGCGCCACGCGCACGCACTCGGCCTCGAGCGCGGCCCCCTTCGGCCCGACTTCCCGGAATCCGCTCGAGGCGATGATCGCGGCCCGGATCCCGCGATCGGCGCAGGCGCGCAGCGCCGCGCTCACGCCGCGCGCGGGGAGCACCAGCACGGCGAGATCCACCGGGTCCGGCACGCTCGCGATGTCGGGATGGACCGGGCGGCCCATCAGCCGGCCGCCCTTCGGGTTGACGAAGTGGATCGGATTCGCGAAGCCGCTCGCCGTCAGGTTGCGCGCGACGCCGTGGCCGAGCTTGGCCGGATCGGCGGACGCGCCGACAACGACGATTCCGCGCGGGGCGAACAAGGGGAGGAGCGCCGCGTCCATCGCGTCAATAGCCGCTCGGGTGCCTCGCGTGCCAGTCGGTGCGCCGCTGATACTCCGCCGCGACCGCGAGCAGCGTGGGTTCCTCCCAGGCGCGCGCCACCAGTTGCAGCGAGGTGGGCAGGCCGTTCTGGCCGAACCCGTTCGGCACGCAGACCGCCGGCACACCGGCGACGTTCGTGGCGCCGATGATCGGCGAGCCGCTGCGCAAACCGGGGTACGCCTCGCGGAACAGCACGCCGATCGGTGAGGCGACGGTGTTGCGGGTCGGCGCGACGAGCGCGTCGAACCGGCCCAGCAGCTCGTCGATGCGCTGGTTGATGACGACGCGCATCCGGAGCGCCTTCACGTAGTCCACCGCCAAGACCACAGTATTGACGTAGCCGCCCGTCCTGTCCTCGGGCGCCGTCAGTTCGCTCAGCCGCCCGCTCTCGATCAGGTCGTCGAACGCGCTCGCCGCCTCGACGCCGAGGATGGTGCTCAGCGTTGGGCCGTACGGCAGGTCCGGGAACTCGACGTCCGGCACGAGCGTCCCGAACTGTGCGAGCACGTCGAGCGAGGCGCGGAAGTTGGCCAGCACCTCGGGCTGCACGCTTTCCGGCGCCACCTTGAGCACGCCAATCGTGAAGCCGTTCCGGCGCAGCCGCTGCGGCTCGTAGGCGAACGCGCGGTCCGCGGTCGACGGGTCGTCGCGGTCGGCCCCGGCGATGGCCTGGAGCACGAGGCCGCAATCGTCGGCGGTGCGGCACAGCGGCCCGAGCTTGTCGAGGCTCCATGAGAGCGCCATCGCGCCGTGGCGGCTCACGCGGCCGTAGGTCGGCCGGAGGCCGCTGAGCCCGCAGTACGCGGCCGGCGTGAGGATCGAGCCCGAGGTCTCGGAGCCGATCGCGAACGGCACGAGACCCGCCGCGACCGCAGCCCCCGGGCCGCTCGAGCTGCCGCCGCTCCAGTAGTCGCGGTTCCACGGCGTGCGCCCCGGGCCGGTGAACGAGGCGTTGGGCTGGTTGTAGCCCATCCCGCCCGCCAGCTCGACCATCGCGAGCTTGGCGACGAGGATCGCGCCCGCCTCGCGCAACCTGCGCACGACCGTGGCGTCGTAGTCGAACGTCTGGGTGCGGTACGGCTCGGCGCCCCACGTCGTGGGCACGCCCGCAGTGGCGAGCAGGTCCTTCGCGCCGTAGGGGATGCCGTGCAGCGGCCCGCGCCAGCGCCCGGCATTGATCTCGCGCTCGGCCTGCCGCGCCTCGGCGAGCGCCGGGTCGCGCATGAGCGTGACGAGCGCGCCGAGGCCAGGGCCGAAGCGCTCGATCCGGGAGAGGCACAGCTCGGTGAGCGCGACCGGCGACACGCGCCGGCGCCGCACGCGCTCGGACAGCTCGCGCACGCTCGCGAAGGCGAGGTCGGCCCCCTGCTGCGCCGCGAAGGCCGTGGCGCTCACGACTCCCTTCGGAACGGCAGGAAGACGTGCGCGGGTTCGTCCGCGTTGCTCATCCGCTGCTGCCGCAGCGTCGCCGCGCGGCGCAGCCCGCTCTCGATGTCGCCCGTGAAGCCGACGTACTGCTCCTCGCTGAACCGGTTGCCGAACCGCTCGCGCAGCACCTGCGCCAGCGCCCGCGCCGTGGCCGACGGTTCCTGCTGCTGAGCGACGGCGATCGCCGACGCTGCCGGCGCCACCTCGCGTGCGGTGGCCTCCACCGGCAACGCTGCCTTCGCGAGTGCTCCCGCCGCGACCGCCTTCGCGAATGCTCTCCGATTCATTCTCTGGCCTCCCGAGTGCCAAGGGTACCCGCGAAGAACTCCGCCGCGGCGCGATACGCGCGCAGCCAGCTCGCGTGCCGCAGGAAGCTGTGCACCTCGTCCGGGAAGACGAGTTGCTCGACGCGCACGCCACGCCGGCGCAGCCGCTGAGCGAGGTCGGTCGTCTGCTGGAACTGCACGTTGCGGTCGTCGTCGCCATGGATCAGGAGCACCGGCGAGCGCCAGCGCTCGACGTCGCCGACCGGCGAAGCGCGGCGCATCCGCGCCAGCACCGAGTCGGCCAGCGCCGGCGGCCGCTCGAACGGGAAGCCCTGCGCGATGACCGCCCAGTCGTGCACGCCGTGCAGGTCGACGCCCGCGGCGAACCGGTCGGAGTTGCGCGCGAGGCCGAGCGCGGTGAGGTAACCGCCGTACGACCCGCCCCACAGGCCGATGCGGGTCGAGTCCACGTCGGGCCGCGCGCGCAGGTACGCCGCGGCGGCGAGCACGTCCTGGTACTCACACGCGCCGTTCCGTCCGCCGCACGGCACATCCCGGAACCGACGCCCGTAGCCGATGCCGAGGCGGTAATTCACCGACACCACGACGAAGCCGCGGCTCGCGAAGTACTGGTTGAGCGCGTACGCGTTGTGGTAGTAGCCGCGGTTGTGCCAGCCGAGCAGCATCTGCCGGACCGGCCCGCCGTGGAAGAACATGATCGCGGGCCGCCGGCCGGCATCAGCCAGCCCTCCAGGTGGCGGCAGGAACAGCTGGAGGTGCACCTCCGTCGAATCGGCGGCGCGGACGATCACTGGCTGCGGCTCGACCAGCTGCTCGATCGGGAAGGCGGGCGGCAGGGGCCAGCCGTCGAGCACGGCGGCGCCGGCCGTGTCCGAGACCAGCGCCGGAGACGCAGGATGGCGCACGTCGGAGCGCAGCACCGCCACGCGGCCGCCCTCCAGCGGGACGGGCCGCCACTCGAGGCCGGGACCCGACGTCACTGCCACCGGCGCTCCGCCGGCGACCGCCACGCGCTGCACGTGGCGCCGGTCAACATCACCGCAGTTGGAGGTGTAGAGCACCTCGCGGCGGTCCGAGGTCAGCGCCGCGTCCTCGACCTCGCAGCCGCCAGGCGTAAGGCGCGCCGCTTCGCCACCTGCGACGGGTACGGCGTAAAGACCCAGCCACCCGGTCTGTTCCGACGCGAACACGAGCCGGTCATCCGCGGCCCACATCAGGCCCCACTCGCCCGCCATGCCGGGAAACGCGCCGTCGGGTCCGCCCGGCGAGCGCCACGCCTCGCGCGCGTCGAGCGTCAGGGCGTCCGCAACCATGATGCGGAACGGCGGCAGCGTCGTGCCGGAGTCCGGGACCGCCGACGGCGCACCCGGGAAGAGCGAGCCGGGCCGGCGCACGAAGCCGATCTTCATGCCGTCCGGCGACCAGCGCGGCAGGTTATCGAGATCCACGTCGGGCGCGATCCAGCGGACCTCGCGCCGCGCCACGTCGAACACGCCGATGAACCCGTGGTCCCCGCGGCGGCTGACGAACGCGAGCTGCCGGCCGTTGGGAGACCACATGGGCGAGCCGCTGCGCCCGCGGGCGCGGAAGAGCACCTGCGGCGCCGCTCCGCCGCGGAGCGGCGCGCTCCAGATGGTGTCGCGCAGCACCAGGGCGACGCGCTCGCCCGACGGCGACGGGGTGGGATCCGTGCCCGCGCCGATGCGGCGGGGCGCGCCGCCAAGGGCGCTCACCAGCCACACCGCCTGCTCCTGGCCCCGCACGTCGCTGGTCGGATTGGGGGTCTCGCCCGCGGCGTTGGGGCCGCCGCCCCGGACGTAGAGCAGCGCGCGGGAGTCGGCCGTCCACGTGAGATCCGACAGCTCCTGCCCGTCGTCCTCGGTGTAGCGCGTCAGGCGGCGGGCGCGGAACGCCGGCGCCTCGGCCACCCAGACGTTCCGCTTGCCCTGCTCGTAGCCGATCCACGCGACGCGTCTGCCGTCCGGCGAGGCCACCAGCTCGGAGGGAAACGGCGCGCTCAGGATGTCGGGGATGGTGAACGGCGAGGGGAGATCGGTGCGGCCGCGCTGGGCGGCAGCCCCCGGCGGCAGGCCGAGCCACAGACCGGCAGCGAGCACCAGGACGGCAGTCTCTGTCCTCAGTCCTGTGTCCTCCGTCCTCTACTGCTGGATGTTCTTGATGAAGCTGGTGTCGTGCCCCTTCGCCTTCAGCATCGCCTCCAACGCGCTCTTGTCCACCGCCTTCACCCACGCTTCCTGCGGCTCGACCAGCTTCTTCTCCACCACCTCGAGCAGCGCGTCGTTCAGCGTGACCATGCCGGCCTTCTTGTTGGTCTGCATCATCGAGGGAATCTGGAAGGTCTTGCCCTCGCGGATGAGGTTCGCGATGGCGGGGACGGTGATGAGGATCTCGCGCACCGCGACCCGCCCGCCGCCGATCTTCTTGCACAGGATCTGCGCCACGACGCCCTTCAGCGACTCGGACAGCATCACCCGGATCTGGGCCTGCCGGTCGGCGGAGAACTGGTCGATGATCCGGTCCACCGTCGAGGGCGCAGTCGTGGTGTGCAGCGTGCCGAAGACGAGGTGCCCCGTCTCGGCCGTCTCGATCGCGATCGCCACCGTCTCGAGGTCGCGCATCTCGCCCACCAGCACGATGTCCGGGTCCTCGCGCAGGGCCGCGCGCAGCGCCCGCTTGAACGAGTCGGTGTGCAGGCTCACCTGGCGCTGGGTGATCACGCAGCTCTTGTTGGGGTGCACGAACTCGATCGGGTCCTCGATCGTGATGATGTGGTCCGTGCGCTTGCGGTTGATCAGGTCGATCATCGCAGCGAGCGTGGTGGACTTGCCCGAGCCGGTCGGCCCCGTGACGACGACGAGGCCCTTGGTGAGGAAGCAGAGCTTCTGCACGTCCTCCGAGATGCCCAGGTCCTCGACCGTGAGGATCTTCGTGGGGATGACGCGGAACACCGCCGCCGGCCCCTTGCGGTCGCGCAGCGCGTTGGCGCGGAACCGCGCCAGGTCGAGGATCTCGTAAGCGAAGTCGGTGTCGTTGGTCTCGGCCCACTCCTTCTTGTTGCGCTCCGGCATGATCGCGAACAGCAGCGCCTGCAGCTCGTCCACGGTCAGCGGCTCGTAACCTTCGAGCCGTTCCATGATCCCCGACTTGCGGATGATCGGCGGCTCGCCGACGCGCAGGTGCAGGTCCGAGGAGCCCGATTTCACGAGCTTGGCCAGCATCTCCTGGATGCGCTCCTCGGCGGCGCTCGTGGCCTCCACCTCGGCTCGGCTCTTGGGCGGCGGCGCGGCCAGCGGCGGGACGTTCCCCTCGACGCCGCCCAGCCTCGCCTCCATCGGCATCGAGATCGCGGCCGAGGAGCGGCGCGGCCGCGCGGGCGAGACGGTGATCTGCACCTCGCTGCCCATGTGCACGATCTCGACGTCCACCCGCTGGCCGGCGAGCGCGTACCCGAAGGCCATGCGCGACTCGGCCTCGAGGTTGTCCTTCATCCCGTCCGGCGCGATCTCGCGCACCAGCGCCATGATCTGGGCCTTGGCGAGCGGATCCTTGGTAACCGGCTTCTCCCCACCGTCCACCTCGAGGATCACCTGCGCGCCCGACGCGAGCCGGATGCCGCTCGCCGAGTGCTCGAACATCGTCTGGATGAACTTGTCGAGAACCGCCATCAGTGCCCCGCCTCGCCCGTGGCTGCCTTTTCCGCCCGAGCGGCTCCATCGGCCGTGGTCGTCTGCTTGATCGTGCGCTCCACGAGGCCCCGGAACGCCACGAGCCCTTCGCGCATCGCGCGCGTCTTGGTCGCCTGGCTCGCGCCGCGCGAGGCCTGCACCGACAGGCCCCCCGCGGCGTCGGCCACGAACGGGAGACTCTTGATCATCGCGCGCTGGCGCATCTGCGAGAGCTGCCGCGCGATCTGCGTGGAGTACATGTCGGCGTTCTTCTTGGCGGCCGCGAACTCCTCGACCTCGCGCGCGAGCTGGTCACAGTCCCGCAGCACGTGCTCGAGGAACTCGACCGCCTCCGACGCTTTCGCGGAGAGCTTCATTGCCGCCATGCGTGGCCTCTTTCCGGTTCGTCAGGTGCGCGTCGCCGCCGCCGGGAGCACCGGCGCCAGCAGGTCTTCCAGCGTGACGCCATCCCGGAGCGCGATGTCGTAGCGCACCCGCGTGGACGGCACCGGGATATTCACCAGCCGCGCGAGGTCAATCGGCGTCCCCACGGCCACCGCCTCGACCCCGCCCGCAGCCGCCCTGGCGATCGTGGTCTCGAGGTCCGCCAGCTGGCGCTCGCCGTAGCCCAGCGCCGGCAGCGCCTCGCGCACATGCGCGTACTGCGCCAACGCGTCCGCGATCTCGCCGACCGCGAACGGCCGCGGGTTCACCAGCGCCTTCGCCCCCGCCATCCGCGCCGCCAGCACCGCCGCGCCGAACGCCATGCCGCCGTGCGTGAGCGTCGGGCCGTCGTCGATCGCCAGCACCATCCTGCCGGTCAGCACGCCGGGCTCGTCCGCGCGCACCGGACAGTCGGCGAGCACGATCCGCGCGTGCGGGTTCAGGCGCTGCACCGACTCGCGCACCTTCGCCACCGCCTCCGCCGGCGCCGTGTCCACCTTGTTGATCACCACGACGTCGGCGAGGCGCACGTTCGTCTCGCTCGGATAATAGCTCGCCTCGTGGCCCGCGCGGTGCGGATCCACGACGGTGAAGTACAGGTCGGCCTTGATGAACGACGTGTCGTTGTTCCCGCCGTCCCAGACGATCACGTCCGCTTCCTGCTCCGCCGCCGCCAGGATCGCCGCGTAGTCCACGCCCGCGAACACCACCGAGCCCGTGGCGATGTGCGGCTCGTACTCCTCGCGCTCCTCGACCGTGACGTCGTGCGCCTCGAGGTCCGCCGCGGTCGCGAACCGCTGCACCCGCCCAGCCAGCAGGTCGCCGTAGGGCATCGGGTGGCGAATGACCGCGACCGCGATCCCGTGCTGCCGGAGCCACGGCACGATGGCGCGCGAGAGCGGGCTCTTCCCCGCCCCGGTGCGCGAGGCGCACACGGCGATCACCGGCTTCGACGACCGCAGCGCGTGCCGCGCGCCGAGCATCACGAAGTCGGCCCCGGTCGCGTTGACGCGCGCCGACAGATGCAGCACCTCCACGGCCGACAGGTCCGAGTAGGACAGCACGCACGTGTCGGCGCCCAGCTCCTTCACCAGCTCCTCGAGCCGCGACTCGGCGTAGATGGGAATCCCCTTCGGGTAGCGTGGTCCCGCCAGCTCCGCCGGGAAGCGGCGGTCGGCGATGTGGGGGATCTGCTGCGCCGTGAAGGCGACGACCGCAGCTTCCGGATCGTCGCGGTAGACCGTGAAGAAGTTGAAGAAATCCCGACCGGCGGCGCCGAGTATGATCACGCGCTTCATGGAATCACCTCCGTTGCGCCCAGATGGGCAACGTCCATGCCACCGGAAGTGCCCGGATTCCCTTGGGTATCCTACCTCCAAACGGCGATTTCGTCGAGCGCGGCAGGCCGGGGACTGGGCATGTTTGCACGGTTCGACATAATCCGTGCGGTCGGGCCAGCCAATGGCGCTCAGCGCCTCCGGGTGACCCGCCGCTCCCAGCTCCCGTACATCGGGTTGGGCAGGAGGAAGAAGCGCAGGCCGAAGGCCGCATCGCTGCCTGCGTCGGGGTCGGCCTCGCCGGCGGCCGGGAAGTCGCCGAGCGCATCGCCCACGAAGACGAGCACCGTGAGACGCTGACCCCACGAGCACGCGCCAGTGCCGCTCGCCACCTCGGCGCGACGGGCGCGCTTGGTGTAGGCGGTGTCCGCTGTCATCAAACAAAGCCGGTCGTCGGCCATCCACAGGCCGAGCCGCTCCATATTGGCGCGCGTGTCCTCGCGGGCGGCCTCGAGCCGGTTGGTGTTCCACGCCACGTGCCCGCCGAGCCGGTGCACGGTCGCAATGAACTCCTGCGCGCCGGGCACCGCCCCGGACTCGCGGCGGGCGATCCACGCCCGGAAGACGGTCTCGTCGTGCGGCTGGTGGTAGGTCCGCCGCTCCATCTCGTAGGC
The DNA here is from genome assembly GCA_964358595.1 of uncultured Gemmatimonadales bacterium. Classification (GTDB taxonomy): domain Bacteria; phylum Gemmatimonadota; class Gemmatimonadetes; order Gemmatimonadales; family JACORV01; genus CAYHQJ01. Next base: position 7,900 of record CAYHQJ010000018.1, on the reverse strand, counting down.
CGTGTTGTCGAGCGCGGTTTCGTCCACGTCGAGAATGACGGCCCACGCCTGACCGCGCTGGAGCCCTCGCGCGCCGCTCTCGACCGCGCGCGCGGCCGCGCGATAGATCGCCCGCGCGATGGTCGCATACTCCTCGCTGTCGCGCACCCACTTGACCTCGCGGTACTGCGGCTGCTCGGGGTTCTGCGCGTGCGCGGCAGTGGCCGCCAGCACCGCGGCGAGCAGGCCCACAACGAACGACTGTCTCCTCATCGCTCCACTCCTCCGGTTGCCGTGCGCAAGGACAGCCACGCGCCACGGCGTACGATCATGACGGTCGTATCACCGCAGTGCCTCGGCCAGTACCGGCCCTCCACCCATCATCCCCGCCCAAAGAACCGGCCCGCAATATGCCCGGGGGGTCCGATTGGCGCGACCGGACAGCGGCGGGTTGTCCTGGCGCCCGACGCTCTCCCAGGACGCCTACAGCCAGCGGAAGATCCTCAGCGCGAGAGCGAAGCTCACCGCGCCCCACGCAGTCACAATCCCGACCTCGCCCGCCTGGCTGGTGATGCTCGCGCCGTCTATCATGATCGCCCGCAGCGCGTCGTTGAGCGCCGTGAGCGGCAGGACGCGGACCAACGGCTGCATGACGTCCGGGAAGTTGGCCGAGGAGAAGAACACCCCCGAGAGGCCCCACATCGGGAGCATGACGACGTTCATCAGCCCGGCGACCCCCTCGACCGTCTGCGCCCGGCTCGCCACCAGCAGGCCGAGGCCGGAGAAGGCGAGGCACCCGAGGACGGCCACGGCGAGCAGCGCGACGGGGGACCCGCGCACCGGCACGTCGAAGGCCAGCGCGGCGAAGCCGACCAGCACGGCCACCTCGAGGGGGACCTGCGCCAGCCGCACGATCATGTACGACAGCAGGTAGTGCGGCCGTTTCATCGGCGAGGCGACCAGCCGCTTGAGCAGCTTCTTCGCGCGCACCTGCACGATCGCGAACCCGACGCCCCACATCCCGGTGCCCATCAGGTTGAGCCCGAGCAGCCCCGGGATGAGGAAGTCGATGTAGCGCGAGCCGCGCTCGGTGACCTTCCGCTCCTCCACGGCGCGCACGTCGCGCCGGCCGAGGCCGCGCTGGAGCGCGTCGTCGGTGGCGAGCCGCGCCACGCGGCTCTCGGCGCGCGTGGAGTCATAGCGATAGACCAGCGGGTCGCCCGGCACGACGACGAGCACGACCTTTCCCGTCTTCAGCTGCCGCGCCGCTTCGGCCGGCGGCAGCAGCGTCGCGCGCACGTCGCGGCTCCCCGCGAGCATCCCGGCCACCGAGTCGGCGCCCGCGCCGGCCTCGACCGCGATGCGCAGCGTTTCCGGCCCCTTGTTGCGGAACGCGATCCCGAGCACGATCGCCAGTAGCAGGGGGAAGGCGAACACCCAGAAGATCGTCTCCGGCTGGCGGTAGAAGTCCCGCCACCGGTTGAGCGTCATCTGCCACAGCGGATGCTCACGCATCGCGCAGGTGCCTGCCGGTCAGGCTCAGGAACAGGTCCTCGAGCGTCGCGTGGTGGGTGCGCAGGTCGGTGAGCGCGACGCCGCGCCGCCGGAGCTCCACCATCAGCGCCGGCACCGCGCGATGCACCTCGGTCACCGTGAGCATGTAGCGGTCCGCGTCCACCCGCGCAGCGCTCACGCCCGGCAGGGCGGCGAGCGCCGCGAGGTCGAGCGGGTTGGGGCTGTTCTCGAGTGCGAACTCGACGATGTGCTCGGCGCCGAGCGACGCGATCAGCTCGCGCGGCGTGCCCGAGGCGATCACCTTGCCGTGGTCCACAACCGCGATCCGGTCGCACAGCCGCTCGGCCTCCTCCATGTAGTGGGTGGTGAGGACGATCGTCCCGCCCGTGGCGCGAAATCCGGCCACGACCCCCCACAGCTGGCGGCGCGACTGCGGGTCGAGCCCGGTCGTGGGCTCGTCGAGGAACAGGACGTCGGGCCGGCCGACGAGCGCGCAGGCGATGGCGAGACGCTGCTGCTGGCCGCCCGACAGCTTGCCGACCCACGCCTTTCGCTTCTCCTGGAGCTGGACGATGTCCAGCACGTCGCCGGTCGGCAGGCCGCCACCGTAGAGGCTGCGGAACAGCGTGACCGTCTCCTGCACGGAGAGCTTCTCGTCGAGCTTGGTCTCCTGGAGCGCCACGCCGAGGCGCCGGCGCAGCTCCCGCTCGTGCTTCGCCCACCGCAGGCCGAGGATCTCGATCTCGCCGGCGTCCGGCGTAATGAGCCCTTCGAGCATCTCGACCGTGGTGGTCTTCCCCGCCCCGTTGGGGCCGAGCAGCCCAAAACACTCGCCGCCGTGGACCTCGAGGTCGAGACCCGCGACGGCGACGACGTCCTTGTAGCGCTTGACGAGCCCGCTACATCGAATGACGGCTTGCCCCACACCCCTCCCGGCGGCCCTCGGGTTCCAACTCCTCAGCCGCGCTGCTCGATCGCGACGTACTTCCGCCTCCGCTGCCCGAGGTAGACCTGGCGCGGCCGAGCGATCTTCTGCTCGTGGTCCGTGATCATCTCCTCCCACTGGGCGAGCCAGCCGGGGAGTCGGCCGAGGGCGAACAGGACCGTGAAGTAGTCGGTCGGGTAGCCCATCGCCTGGTAGATCAGCCCCGAGTAGAAGTCCACGTTCGGGTACAGCTTGCGCGAGGTGAAGTACTCGTCCTGGAGCGCGATCCGCTCCAGCTCGAGCGCGATCTCGAGCTTCGGATTGAGCCCGGTCTGCTCGAACACCTGGTCGGCGATCTTCTTGATGAGCTTGGCGCGCGGGTCGTAGGACTTGTAGACCCGGTGCCCGAAGCCCATCAGCCGGCCCTCGCCGCGCTTGACCTTCTCGATGAACCCGGGGACGCGGTCCTTCGACGCGATCTCGTCCAGCATGAACAGCACCGCCTCGTTGGCGCCGCCGTGCAGCGGCCCGTACAGCGCCGCGATGCCGGCCGACACCGCCGAGAACGGGTCGACGTGGGACGACCCGACGGACCGGACCGCGCTGGTCGAGCAGTTCTGCTCGTGGTCAGCGTGCAGGATCAGCAGGATCTCGAGGGCGCGTTGCAGCACCGGGTTCGGCTCGTGCTTGCCACCGATGCTGAACGTCATGTTGACGAAGTTGCCGATGTACGCGAGGTCGTTGCGCGGAAACTCGTACGGCAGGCCGCGCGAGTGCCGGAAGCAGAACGCCGCGATCGTCGGCAGCTTCGCCATCAGCCGCACCCGCTGGGTGTAGCGGTTGTGCGGGTCGCCGATGTCCTTGGCTTCAGGGTAGAAGGTCGAGAGCGCGCCGATGGCCCCCAGCAGCATCCCCATGGGGTGGGCATCGTAGCGGAACCCCTCCACGAACTTGATGATGTTGGTGTGGACGTAGGTGTGGAAGCGGATGTCGTCCGTCCACTTCCCGAGCTGCGCGGCGGTCGGGAGCTCCCCTTCGTTCAGCAGGTAGGCCACCTCGAGGAACGTCGCGTGTTCCGCGATGTCCTCGATCGGGTATCCCCGGTACTCGAGGATGCCTCGGTCGCCGTCGATGAACGTGATCGCGCTCTTGCACGAGGCCGTGTTCATGTACGCCGGATCGTAGGCCATCAGGCCGAAGTCGTCCGGGCCCTCCTTGATCTGGCGCAGATCCATCGCCCTGATCGTGCCGTGCTCGACCGGGATCTCGTAGCTCTTGCCGGTGCGGTTGTCGGTGATGGTCAGACTTGGCTTCGACATGCGGGTACCTCGGCTCGATCGATGGTGGGAATGGTAGACGGTGTCGCCCGGAACGAGTGGCTAAGTATCGCCTGCGGCCTCCGGCTTGACGAGCCCCGCCCAGGCGCCGGCGCCCGGCGGGTCGAACGGGCGTTCGGTGTTCGTCTGCGGCCGAGCTCGTGCGCGGCACGGGACAAAAGAGAGCCCGGCCGCGCGCGTGAGTGGGGCGGTCCGGGCGGCGCCCGCCCAAACCCGCCCCCGGCCGGGGGGTGGGGGGAAC
>CAYHQJ010000018.1:0-3893 GCA_964358595.1 uncultured Gemmatimonadales bacterium | reverse complement strand
GGGCGCCTCCAAGCGCGCGCGCGGGCCGGACGTTTGGAGAGCCGCGGAGCGGCAACCGCCGCGCGTCTTGCCGAACGCGCCGGCGCCGAGCGCGTGCTTCAGCACGCGAGAGGCAGCCTCACCGCTTGTCGACGGGCACGTAGGCGCGCTGCGGGCTCCCGACGAACACCTGCCGCGGGCGCGCGATCTTCTGTTCCTTGTCCAGCAGCATCTCCTGCCACTGCGCGCTCCAGCCGGCCGTGCGCGGAATCGCGAACAGCACCGGGAACATCTCCGCCGGGAAGCCCAGCGCCTCGTAGATCAGCCCGGAGTAGAAGTCCACGTTCGGGTAGAGCTTGCGGCTGACGAAGTACTCGTCCTGGAGCGCGATCCGCTCGAGCTCGAGCGCGATGTCGAGCAACGGGTTCGTGCCCGTCACCGCGAACACCTTGTGCGCGGCTTCCTTGATGATCCGCGCGCGCGGATCGTAATTCTTGTAGATCCGGTGCCCGAAGCCCATCAGCCGCATCTCGCCGGCCTTGACCCGCTCGATGTAGCCCGGTACCCGGTCCTTCGTCCCGATCTCCCGCAGCATCCGCAGCACTTCCTCGTTGGCCCCCCCGTGCAGCGGGCCGTACAGCGCCCCGGTGGCCGCCGCGACCGCGCAGTACGGGTCGGGATGCGAGCTGCCGACCACGCGCATCGCGCTCGCGCTGCAGTTCTGCTCGTGGTCCGCGTGCAGGATGAACAGCAGGTCCAGCGCGCGCTCGACCGCGGGGTCGGGCGCATACGCGGTCCGTGCGCCGCTGCGTTGCCACAGCATGGCCATGAACGTCGCGGCGAACGAGAGGCCCGGCGGCGCGTACTCGTACGGCAGGCCGCGGCTGTGGCGGTAGGCGAACGCCGCCAGCGTCGGCATCTTGCCGAGCAGGCGGTGGATCTGCCGCTTGCGCACCACCGGATCGGCGATGTTCTTGGCGTCCGGGTAGAACGTCGACAGGGCGCCCACGGTGCTCACCAGCATCCCCATCGGGTGCGCGTCGTGGTGGAACCCGCCGATGAACCGCTTGATGTTCTCGTGCAGGATGTGGTGCTCGGCGATCTGGAGCTTCCAGTCCTCGAACTGCACCCGCGTCGGCAGCTCCCCGTGAATGATCAGGTACGCCGTCTCGAGGAACGTGCTCTTCTCCGCCAGCTCCTCGATCGGGTAGCCCCGGTACTGGAGGATCCCGCGATCGCCGTCGATGAAGGTGACGGCGCTCTTGCACGAGGCGGTGTTCATGAACGCCGGATCGTACGACATCAGCCCGAAATCGTCCGGCGTTGTCCTGATCTGCCGCAGGTCCGTCGCCCGGATCGTGCCGTGCTCGATGGGCACGTCGTACGCCCGGCCCGTCCGGTTGTCGGTAATGGTGAGCGTGTTCTTCGGAGTTGTGGCGGCAGGCTCGCCCGGGGTGGGAGCCCGGTCCGCGAGCGTCTGGTTCTTGGCCATGGCTATTGCCTCCTCGAAAGCCCGCGCTCCCGAGAACGGCATACCGCGTGCCAGCCGCCGCTACGCGCCGTGCGCCGCCACGACGCGCACCAGCCCCGACGCCAGATCGTACGCCCACCCGTGCAGGCGGGGGATGTCCGGGGTCTCGTCCCACTGGCGGCGCACCACGGTGAGGTTCGCGAGGTGCTCCAGCTGGAGCCGGACGTTCGCCTCGACCACGAGCCGGTGGTACGCCTCGGGATCCGCCGCGCGGCCCTCGGCGGCGAGCGCGTCGTCCACGATCCGCTTCGCGCGCGCACCGATCATCAGCCAATCGCCGACGTACGAGGCGGGCAGCTTCGGCTGGCAGGCGGCATTGATCCCGCCGCACCCGTAGTGACCGCATACCACGATGTCCGGCACCTTCAGGTTGACGAGCGCGAACTCGATCACCGCGGCAACGTTGATGTCGTTGTAGGCGACGATATTCGCCACGTTGCGGTGGACGAACAGCTCGCCCGGGCCGCAGCCGAGGATCTCCTCGGCCGGCACGCGCGAGTCGGAGCAGCCGATCCACAGCAGTCTCGGCTGCTGGCCCTTCGCCAGCCGGGCGAAGAACTCCGGATCCCGGGCGAGTTGCGCTGCCGCCCACAGGCGGTTCTTCTCTAGGAGGTCGTCCAGGGCCATGGGCGTCCAATCTACAGCACGGAGGTTCGGCGCGTGACCAGACCCGGCGCAGCGCTCGCTTCGTTCCTCGACGCGACGCTGCACATCCGTCCGGGGGAAGGACGCCGCACCGCCATCCTGTTCGCGCACCTGCTGCTCGCCTCGGCCGTCTTCGTGCTGGGCCGCACGGTGCGCGACACGCTGTTCCTCAGTCGCTATCCGATCAAGTACCTGCCGTGGATGTTCGTCCTCTACGGCATCGTCTCGAGCATCACTGTCGTGGTGTACGCGCGCTACGCCGACCGGATCGCGCGCCACAAGCTGATCGTCGGCTCCACGGCGATCGGGATCGCGACCTACCTGGCCACGTGGGCGTTCGTGCGGGCCGGCGCCACATGGATCTACCCGGCGTTCTACGTGTGGGCGGAGGTGGTCGCCAACCTGTTCATCGTCCAGTTCTGGACCCTCGCCAACGACCTGCACGACGCGCGCACCGCCAAGCGGCTGTTCGGCACGATCGGCGCGGCCCGCATGCTCGGTATCGTCATCGTGGGGCTCGGCACGGGCGCGGTCGTGCGGGCGGTCGGGACGCCGCAGCTCCTGTTCGTGCTCGCAACGCTCATGGCCGGCATCGCGGGGCTCGCGCTGCTGATCAGCCGCGAGGCGCGGGTCGAGTCCGCCGTACGCGCGGGTGCGCAGCCGAAGCGCCGCGGGGCGCCGCCGCGGATCGTGGGGGACCCCTACGTGCGCGCGTTGGCGACTATCATCCTCCTCATCTTCGTCGCCCTGACGATCGGCGACTACCAGTTCAAGCGGATCGCGCGCGACACGTTTCAGGAGGACAACCTCGCCCGGTTCTTCAGCCTCTTCTACGCCGGCACCGGGATCGCCTCCACGCTCTTCCAGGTCCTGCTGACGCCGCGGATCCTCTCGCGCCTCGGCGTCGGCGCCGGGATGACCGTCATGCCGGCCGTCTTCGGCGCCGCGAGCGTGGCGCTCCTCGCATGGCCGAAGCTCGCCATCGCGACGATCATGAAGTACGCCGACAACGGCTTCCAGTACGCCATCCACGACACCACGCTGCAGGCGCTGTACGTGCCGTTCGCGCCCGAGGTGAAGGCGCGAACCCGCGCCTTCCTCGACGCCGTGGTGAAGCCGCTCAGCTATGGGATGGGCGGTCTTGCGCTGGTTCTGCTCACGCCGCACCTGACGGTCTACCACCTCAGCTTCGTGAGCGTGCTGATCGTGCTCATCTGGCTCGCCATGATCCCGGTGGTGAAGCGGAGCTACCTCCGCACGATGGAGGCGACGCTGTCCGCGCGCGGCGCGCTCGCCCTCGACCACGAGTACCTGCTCGATTCGGCCGGCCGCCAGATCCTCGTCCGCACGCTCGAGCACGGGACGCCGCGCCAGATTCTCATCGCCCTGGAGCAGCTCGCCAACGAGCGCTCGGACGACGTGACGCGCGCCGTGGAGCGGCTCGCGACCCACTCCGACGCGCTGGTCCGCACCGCCGCACTCTACCACCTCGCCCACGGGGGCGGCGCCGACGCGGAGCCGGCGCGGCGCGCCCTCGCCGACGCCGACCCCGACGTGCGCGCGGCCGCAGCCGCGGCGTACGCTACGCTCGCCCAGGACGAGGCGGTGGACGCGCTCGCGCCACTGCTCACCGACCCCGCGGCGGACGTCCGTGTCGCTTCGCTGGCGGGACTCCTCAAGCAGGGCGGCGTCGAGGGCGGTATCGTGGGCGGGGTCGAGCTGGGCCGGCTGCTCGCCT
>CAYHQJ010000017.1:0-21635 GCA_964358595.1 uncultured Gemmatimonadales bacterium | reverse complement strand
CCGACGCGGTCGCCGCGGCGCAGCCCGGGAAGGCGCACGCCCGGGGCGCGCGGGCCGGGGAGGTAGCTGTGCGCGGCGAAGCGCAGCGCGCCGCCCTTGGGGGTAGGGTCGTACCAGCCGGTGATGGAAGGCATGCGGGAGCAGTACGGAAGATAGCCCGGGACCGCTCACCCGCGCGCCTCAGCTCGGGCTGGGCGTCCCCGCCAGGTGCTTGTCCAGCATCTCGGTGAAGAAGGGCAGGGGCGCGGCGCCCATCACGCCGTCCACCACCTCGCCGCCCGCGAACAGCGCGACGGTCGGGATGCTGCGAATGCCGTAGCGCATGGACGTGGCCTGGTTCTCGTCCACGTTCAGCTTCGCCACGGTGATCTTGCCGGCGTACTGCACGGCCACCTTCTCGAGCACCGGCGCCACCATCCGGCAGGGGCCGCACCACGGAGCCCAGAAGTCCACCAGCACCGGCCCCTCGGCCTTCAGTACGTCGGTCTCGAACGACGCGTCGGTCACGATCTTCACGGTCTCGCTCACTTCGTCTGCTCCTTTGCTTTCACGGCGTCGAGGACGCGGTTCAACTTGGCGCGCACCTCGCTCGCCAGGGGCTTGAGGTCGTCGCGGCCGGTCAGGCCGAGCTGCGCTTCGGGATCCAGCACGGCGACGACGCTGGTTCCGGGGTTGTCTCCCGCGTACACGATCACGTTACACGGAAGCAGCAGGCCGATCGCCGGCTCGGCCGACAGCGCCCGGTGCGCCAGGAGCGGATTGCAGGCCCCCAGCATGACGTACGGCCGGAACTCCACGTCGAGCTTCTGCTTGAAGGTGGTGCGCACGTCGATCTCGGTGAGCACGCCGAACCCTTGGTCCATCAGCGCCGCGCGCGTCGCCGCGACGGCGTCGTCGTAGGGCCGGGCCACGTCCACCGCCTGCCCGTAGGTGATAGAAGGTGCTGTCGTCGTCACAGGTTCCCTCGCTCAGTGGGCGCGCCGCAGCGGCACGTCGCAGTGCCGCAGGCAGTCGAGCACCCGGATCACGCGTTCGTCCGCGATCGCGTAGCGCATGTTGACCCCGTCACGCCGGCAGCGGACGATGCCGGCGGCGCGCATCCGCGCGAGCTGCTGCGAGACCACCGCCTGCGGCGCGTCGAGCCCGTCCTGCAGCTCGGAGACGCACTGCTCCCCGCCCTCGAGCAGCTCCACGATCTTGAGGCGCACCGGATGGCCCAGCGCCCGGATCATCTGGGCGGCTTCGGCCAGGAGCTGCGGGTCGAGTTGGGCGCGGCGGATACGGGTCATCATAGCATAATGTTAATATAGCGATATAACGATGTCAAGCCCCGCCTATCTCCATGTCCTGGCACCTGTTAGCTTGCAAGCTCGTTCACACTTGAAGGATCATGACGCGCCGATCACTCGCCGCCGCGTTCGCGCTCCTGGCCGGCGCCCCCGGTCTCGCAGCGCAGCAGCTCGCCCCGCCGACCACGGGCGGGATCGCCGCGCTCGACCGCGCTCTCGGCCGCCTCAACACCAACAAGCGCGTCCTCATCGTCGCCGCGCACCCGGACGACGAGGACACCGAGTTCCTCACGCTGCTGTCGCGCGGGCTGGGCGTGGACGCCGCCTACCTCTCGCTGTCGCGGGGCGAGGGCGGACAGAACCTCATCGGCCCCGAGCTGGGTGAGGCGCTCGGCCTGATCCGCACCGGCGAGCTGCTCGCCGCGCGCTCGCTCGACGGCGCGCGGCAGTTCTTCGCGCGCGGCTTCGACTTCGGCTTCTCGAAGTCGCTCGAGGAGACCGCGCGCTTCTGGCCGCCTGACACCGTCCTCGCCGACGTGATCCGCGTGATCTGCCGGTTCCGGCCGCAGGTGCTCGTCACGGTCTTCGGCGGCACCCCGCGCGACGGCCACGGCCAGCACCAGATGGCCGGTGTCCTGGCGCGGCAGGCGTTCGCGCTGCTGCGCGACTCGGCGTGGGGTCCGCAGAAGCTCTACCGCATCGCCCGCTTCGACACCGCGGCCACCACGCTCCGCGTGCCCTCCGGCCAGCTCGACCCCGTCGAGGGGCGCTCCTACCTCCAGCTCGCCATGGCGGGCCGGAGCCTCCACCGCTCGCAGGACATGGGGCAGCTCCAGCGCCTCGGCACGTCAACGATCCGCTTGTCGCTCGTCGACGCCGCGCCGCGCACGGCGGCGACCCTGCGCGCGGCGGGCGGTCCCGCGGACGATGCGCTGTTTCGCGGGATCGACACGTCGCTCGCGGCCGGCCTGGGCCGCTACGCGGCGTTGATCGACTCCGCCCGCGCGCTGCTCGGCCCGCGCACGACGGAGCGCGTGGCTGCGCTCCTGCTGCGCGCGCTCGCCGAGCTGCGGCGCACCGGCCCAGAGGAGTTCCGCGCCGCGAAGGAGCCGCTGCTCGAGGAGGCGATCGCCGCTGCCGCCGGGATCGTCGTGGACGCGGCGGCCGACGACGGGCGCGTCGCGCCGGGACAGGCGCTGATCGTGGCGGTGAGCGTGTGGAACGCGGGCCCGTTGTCGGTCGCGGTGCGGGACGCCTCGATCGACGCTCCCCGGGGCTGGGCCGTGACGCCGGCCGGGGTGACCGCCGCGGGAGGCGAGGATCCGATCCGCGCCGCGTTCACGGCGACGAGCGGCGTCGAGACCCGCCGCTTCAGCGTCGCCGTCCCCGGGACCGCCGAGCCTTCGACGCCCTACTTTCTCGTGCGACCGCTGGTGCGCGGGTTGTACGACTGGTCCGCCGCGCCCGAGTCGCTGCGCGGTGAGCCGTTCGGACCGCGGCACGTCGTCGCGCGGGTGGAGCTGAGCGTCGCCGGCACCGCGATCACGGTCGAGCGCGAGGTGAGCCACCGCTTCAACGACCAGGCGCGCGGCGAGATCCGTCGCCCGCTGTTCGTCGTCCCCGCGGTCGGGGTGGCGGTGGATCCCGAGGTCATGGTCTGGCCGACGGCGTCGCAGGCGCCGCGCGCCGTCACGGTCGAGCTGATGCACGGCGCGCGCGGGCGCACCGATGGCGAGCTGCGCCTCGAGGTCCCGGGCGGCTGGCCCGACGTGCCGCCGCAGCGCTTCGCCCTCGAGGGAGAGGACACCCGCCGCAGCGTCACCTTCGAGGTGCGCGCCCCGCGCGGCCTCCGGCCCGGCGCGTACGAGATCCACGCGGTCGCGATCGTGAACGGTGAGCGCTACGAGCGCGGCTCCGTGCTGGTGGATTACCCGCACATCCGGCCCGTCGTCTACACCAAGGACGCCACGATCCGGGTCGCGGCAGCGGAGATCGCGCTCCCGCCGCTGCGGCGCGTGGGGTACGTGCGCGGCGCATCGGACATGGTGCCCGAGGCGCTCCAGGCGATCGGCGTGCCGCTTACCGTGCTCTCCGAGAGCGACCTCGAGCGTGGCGACCTCTCCCAGTTCGACGCGATCGTGATCGGCAGCCGCGCGTACGAGACCGACTCGGCGCTGGTCGCGAACAACGGCCGGCTGCTCGACTACGCGCGCGCCGGCGGCCGTGTCATCGTCCAGTACCAGCAGTACCAGTTCGTGACCGGCCGCTTCGCGCCGTACGAGCTGAGCATCGCGCGCCCGCACGACCGCGTGACCGACGAGAACGCGGCGGTGCGGATTCTCGAGCCCACTCACCCGCTCGTGCAGTCGCCCAACCGGATCGGCGCGGCGGACTGGCAGGGCTGGGTGCAGGAGCGCGGACTCTACTTCGCGCACGACTGGGATCCGGCCTACGGGACGCTCCTCGAGATGGGCGACCCGGTGCCGCCGGCGGCCGGCACGTCCGGGCCGACCGACTGGGAGTCGCTGGTGCACACGACCGCCGCCGACAGTGCGCCGCGCGGCGGCGCACCCGGGGGCCCGGGGCGAGAGCGCCTCCAGGGCGCGCTGCTCGTTTCGCGCCTCGGCCAGGGGCTCTACATCTACACGGGCATCAGCTTCTTCCGGCAACTGCCGGCGGGCGTGCCGGGAGCCTACCGGCTGTTCATGAACCTGCTCGGGATCACGCCGGCCAATGTTCCGTAAGCTCGCCCTCGGGCTTGCGCTGGCCGCCGCCGCCTGCGCCGGCGGTCCGAGGCGGACGCCGCTGGTCGTCTACTCGCCGCACGGCAACTACCTGCTCATCCTGTTCGAGCGGCGGTTCGAGGCGCTGCACCCGGACGTGGACGTGCGCTGGCTCGACATGGGCTCGCAGGAGGTGCTCGACCGGCTCCGCGCCGAGCGGGCCAACCCGCAGGCCGACGTCTGGTTCGGCGGGCCGGCGAGCATCTTCGCGCGCGGCGCGAAGGACTCGCTGCTCGATCCCTACCGCCCGTCGTGGGCGGACGCGATCGATTCGGCCGGCCGCGGCCCGAACGACATGTACTTCGCGGCCTACGAGACGCCGGCGATCATCGTGTACGCCGCCGAGGCGCTGAGGCCCGAGGAGGCGCCGCAGGACTGGGACGACCTGCTCGATCGGAAGTGGACGAACAAGGTGCTGATCCGCGACCCCGTGGCGAGCGGCACGATGCGCGCCGTGTGGGGGATGATCATCGAGCGCGCGATCCGGCAGACGGGCGACACGGCGGCGGGGATGGCGTGGCTGCGCCGGCTCGACGGCCAGACCAAGGAGTACGTGCTCAACGGCCCCATCCTCAACCAGAAGCTGGTGCGGCAGGAGGGGCTGGTCTCGATCTGGGACCTGCCGGACATCATGCTGAACCGGCGCGACGGCCTCCAGCTCGGCTACGTCTTCCCGCGCAGCGGCGCGCCGGTGATCCCGGACGCGATCGGGATCGTGCGCGGCGCGCGGCGGCGCGAGCTCGCCCGGCAGTTCGTGGACTACATCGGCAGCCAGGAGGCGCAGCTGCTCGCCGCGCGCGAGGTGTACCGCCTGCCGGTGCGCCGCGACCTCCCCGCCGACTCGCTACCCGGGTGGGCGCGCGAGGTGCGGCGGACGATGACGGCGGCCGACGTGGACTGGCAACAGCTCGACGAGCACGGGGCGGAGTGGATGACGTATTGGGATCGCCACGTCCGGGGAACCGGGCGGCGTGAGAGGTGATGGGCGCCAGGTGATCAGGTGATGGGTGAGAAGGGTGTGGCGAGCGGATACCTGCGGCTCGACGGCCTCACCAAGGCTTTCCCGGGCCATACCGCCGTGGACGCGCTCACGCTCGACGTCGCGCGGGGCGAGGTGCTCGCGCTGCTCGGCCCGTCGGGCAGCGGCAAGACCACCACCCTCCGCCTGCTCGCCGGGTTCGAGCGGCCGGACGCCGGCCGCATCGTCGTGGACGGCGAGGACGTCACGACATTCGCGCCGGCCGCGCGCCGCTTCGGGATGGTTTTTCAGAACTACGCGCTGTTCCCGCACCTCGACGTCGGCGAGAACGTGGCGTTCGGGCTGCGCACGTCGCGCGACGCCGCCGCGAAGCGCGTGGCCGAAGTGCTGGAGATGGTGGACCTCTCGGGCTTCGCTCGCCGCAAGGTGGCCGAGCTGTCGGGCGGGCAGCAGCAACGCGTCGCGCTCGCACGCTCGCTCGCGCCCGAGCCGCGGGTTCTGCTCCTCGACGAGCCGCTCTCCAACCTCGACCCCTCGCTGCGTGAGCGCACCCGGCGCGAGCTGCGCGAAGCGATCGGCCGCACCGGCATCACGACGGTTTTTGTCACGCACGAGCAGGAGGAGGCGTTCGACCTCGGCGACCGCGTCGCGGTGCTGAGTGCGGGGCGGCTCGAGCAGGTCGGCACGCCCGACGAGCTGTACGACCGGCCCGCGACGGTGTTCGTGGCGACGTTCGTGGGCCGCGCGAACGAGCTGCCCGGCGAGCTGGTCGGCGGCAGGCCCGGGTCGCGGGCCATCGTGCGCCCTGAGGCGATGCGGTTCGCCGCCGCCGGAGCGCTCGCCGGCACCGTCGTCGCGCGCCGCTTTGCGGGCGGTCACGCGTACTTCACGGTGCGGAGTGAGAGCGGCGTGACGTTCGAGGTGTTCGCGGAGCACGGCGCGGCGCGGGTCGGCGCTGCGGTGCGGGTGGCCATCGACCGCGTGCTGTTCCGTGAGGGCGGCGGGGCGTGAAGCGCTTCGGGCTGCGCGGGAACCTCAGCGCCGTCCTGCTCGTCCTCCTGCTGGCGTGGGTGGTCGTGTACCCGCTGCTGGTCGTTGGCCGTGAGGCGCTCGGAGCCGACCTCGGCGCCTTCTTCGCCCAGCCCACCGAGTGGCTGGCGCTGTGGGCGAGCCTGTGGACCTCGGCGGCGAGCGTCGCGCTCGCGGCGCTGGTCGGCGTGCCGCTTGCCTTCGTCTTCGAGCGCTACGACTTCCCGGGCCGCAAGGTGCTCGGCGCGCTGGTCGCGCTGCCGGCGGTCATGCCGCCGCTGGTCGGCGTGATCGCGTTCCTGTTCCTCTACGGCGAGAGCGGTTTCGTGGCGCGCGCGGTGCAGGCGCTGCTCGGGCGGGCCGAGTCGCCATGGCGGCTCCAGGGTCCGGTCGCGATCCTGCTCGTCCACGCCTACTCGATGTACGTGTACTTCTACCTGTTCACCCGCGCCGGCCTCACCAAGCTCGACGCCGCGACGCTCGAGGCCGCGGCCTCGCTCGGCGCGGGGCCGTTCGAGACGTTCCGCCGGGTGACGCTCCCGCTGCTGCGCCCCTCGCTGGTCGGCGCGGCGCTGCTCACCTTCATGACCGCGCTCGCCTCGTTCAGCGCGCCGTACGTCTTCGGCGGCGGCTTCCGCGTGATGACCACGCAGATCGTCAACACGCGCCTCAACGGCGACCTCGCGCTCGCCATGCTGGAGACGGCGATGCTGACCGCGGTCGCGCTGCTCGGATTCGCGGTGGTGCAGTGGACCGAGGGCAACCGCGCGGTGGCCTCGGTGGGGAAGGGCACGCCGCCCGCGCTCCGCATCATCGGCAATCCCCTCGCGCGCCGGCTCGCGGCGGCCGCGGGCTGGCTGCTGGCGGCGGTGCTGCTGCTGCCGCACGCGACGCTGATCCTCATCTCGTTCGTCCCGGTCAACACCTGGACGACCGAGGCCCTGCCGCCGGCGTTCGGGGTGGTCAACTACCGGCTGCTCTTCTCCGAAGCGGAGCGGCTGCGGCCGATGGTGAACTCGCTGTGGATGGCGGCCGCCGCGACGGCCCTGGCGGTCGCGGTCGCGGTCTGGGCGGGACAGCTCGTGGTGCGGCGCCGCTCGCCGCTCGGCAGGGTGATCGAGATGCTGCTCGCGCTCCCGTGGGCCGTGCCGGGCACCGTGCTCGCCATCGCGCTCGCGACGGTCTTCAGCGTGCACCACCCGCTCGCGGGCCGGTTCATCCTCGTCGGCACCGCGGCGATCCTCCCGCTCGCCTACTTCGTGCGCAGCCTCCCGCTGACGGGCCGCGCGCTGCTCGCCGGCTTCCGGCAGCTCGACCCGGCGCTCGACGAGGCGGCGCAGTCGCTCGGCGCGGGGCGGCTCAGGCGCCTCACGCGCGTGACGCTGCCGCTGCTCAAGCCCGCCATCGCCGCGGGCGGCGCGCTGGCCTTCGTCACCGCGCTCGGCGACTTCGTGACCTCGATCCTGCTCTACACGTTCGAGACCCGCCCGATCTCCATCGAGATCCTGACCAGCCTGCGCGTCGGCGAGCTGGGCGTGGCGGCGGCCTTCGGCGTGGTGCTCATGGCGGTGAGCGCGGCGGCGCTCGGCGTCGGCGCGAGGCTGGGCCGGTGAAAAGCCGCAGCCTCTGGATCCTCATGGCCGCGGCGTTCGTGGACATGCTGGGGTTCGCGATGGTGTTCCCGCTGCTGCCGTTCTACGCCCGGCGGCTGGGCGCCCAGGACTGGATCATCGGGCCGATGATCGCGTCGTTCTCAATCGCGCAGCTCGCCAGCTCGCCGCTGTGGGGCCGGCTCTCGGACCGTACCGGCCGCCGGCCGGTGCTGCTGATCGGGCTCACCAGCTCCGCGCTCGGCTATCTCGTCTTCGGCTTCGCGAACAGCATCTGGCTGCTGTTCGCGTCGCGCATCGTGCAGGGCGCCGGCGGCGGCACGACCGGCGTCATCCAGGCCTACGTCTCCGACACCACGGATCCCTCGCAGCGCGCGCGCGGCCTCGGGTGGCTGTCGGCCGCGACCAGCGCGGGCGTCATGATCGGGCCCGCCATCGGCTCACTCGCGACGCACCTGGGCCCGATGGCGCCCGGCATCTTCGCCGCGGCGCTGTGCGTGCTGAACGTCGCCTTCGCGTGGCGCTTCCTCCCCGAGTCGAAGCCGGCCCACGGGCACGGCCCGAAGCGCTCGATCCGCGCCGCGGTGTGGCACGTGGTGCGGCATCCGGCCGCACCGGCGCCGCGGCTGATCTGGATCTACGCGGTGGGGATGGGAGCGTTCACCTCGATGTCGGCGGTGATCGCGCTCTACCTCAACGGCGCGTTCGGTATCACCGAGAAGACGATCGGGTGGATCTTCCTCTACATCGGCGCGCTATCGGTGGTGATGCGGGCGGTGATCCTCGGCTGGCTCGTGGACCGGATCGGCGAAGCGCGGGTCATGCGGATAGGTGCGCTGCTGCTCGCGGGCGGGCTGGCCCTCTACCCGGTGCCGCACACGATCTGGCTCGCCGCGCTCGTCATCCCGCTCGTGCCGATGGGCACCGCGCTGCTCTTCCCATCGGTCACGGCGCTCGCCTCGCACCGCGCCGACCCCAAGGAGCTGGGCCAGACGCTGGGGGTGCAGCAGGCCTTTGGCGGGGTTGCGCGGGTCTTCGGGCCGATGTGGTCCACGGCAGTCTTCCAGGCGGTGGGCCACGCGGCGCCGTTCTGGATCGCCGCGGGGATCATGGCGTTCGTGAGCCTGCTCGCGTTCCGGGTTCCCCACGAAACGGTGGCCCCGCAGCCGGCCGCCGTGGTGGCGGACTAGACGGATCTACGGCATCGCACTCCACACATTGTTCCGCCGATCCACGTCCGGATACACGCCCCGCGGGTCGAGCTCGATCCTTATCGGCTTCTCCGCCGCCGGCGTGCGCAGCATCCACACGTAGGTCGCCCCGCGCAGCCACGTCTCGACCGGCAACTTCACCGTGCGCGTGGCGCCGTTCGCGCCCGTGACCAGCAGCTCGGCCGGGGCCACCATCTCGCGCCGGTTCGACAGCCGCACCTGGGTGATGGTCGTGCCGGCGATGTCGCGCTGCACGACCGTGTCCACCGCCTGGTCGAGGTGGTCGGAGCGGTAGAACCAGCCGCGCCAGAACCACGACAGGTCCTCGCCGAGCGCGTCGTTCATCGTGCGGAAGAAGTCGGCCGGCGTGGGGTGCTTGAACGCCCACCGCCGCGCGTACTCCCGGAACGCCGCGTCGAACGCCGTCGAGTCCACGACCTCGCCGCGCAGGAAGTGCAGCGCCACCGCCGGCTTTCCGTAGGCGAGCCAGCTGCTCAAGAAGCGGTTCACCGTCCGGTCCGGCGGCACCATGATCGGCTGCTCGGACGGCGCGCTCCGCAGGAAGCCGAGCCACGCGCGCAGCGAGCCGAACTCGGGGGTCTGGATGCGTACCGTGTCGGCCGGGTAGCGGTCGCGGAAGCTGAACAGGTCGATGAAGGTGTTGAACCCTTCGTCCATCCAGCCGTAGAGCCGCTCGTTGCTCCCCACGATCATCGGGAACCACGCGTGGCCGTGCTCGTGGGCGAGCGTGTAGTACAGCTCCTTCTCGTTCGCAGCGTCGTCGAAGGTGATCATCGGGTATTCCATCCCGCCCACCGGCCCGTTGACGCTGATCGCTGTCGGCCAGGGGTAGTGGAACCACCGTGAGTGGATCATGATGGCGTGCCGCGTCATGTCGGCGGCGGTACGCCACACGTTCAGCGCCGGGATCGGGAACAGCGCCTGGATCAGGACGCCGTCCCAGCTCGAGGCGTCCCACACGAAGTTGGGCGCCGCCGCCCACGCGAAGTCGCGCACGGTGTCCGCGTGGTAGCGCCAGGTGCGCGTGGCGCCGGCGCCGGGCGGGAGCAGGTCGGCGCGCCCGACCTCGTCCGGCGCGATGATGTGGATCGTCGTGTCCGACCGCGCCGCGAACGCCAGCCGGTCGCGCTGCGCCGCCGTCAGCACCTCGGCCGGGTTGCGCAGCACGCCCGTCGCCGCGACGGTGTAGTTCGCGGGCAGCGTGACGGCGACGTCGAAGTCGCCGTACTCCAGATAGAACTCGCCCAAGCCGAGGTACTGGTCGGTGTTCCAGCCCCGCACGTCGTCGTACACCGCGAGCCGCGGGTACCACTGGGCGATCTGGTAGAGCCACCCCTCGGGGTATTGCTGGCGACCCGCGCGCTCCTGGCGCAACACCTGGTGGTGCCAGGCAACGTCGAGCGACACGGCACTCTTGGGCGGCAGCGGATGGTCGAGGTCCACACGCATCATCGTCGAGTTGACGCGATAGGTCAGCGGCGCCGGCGTGGGCCGCGCGCCCGCCCGGGTCGCTCGCAGCACGTTCACCCGCTCGAGCGTCACGCCCTCGTTCGTCTCGTCGGGCCGGGCGAACGGCGAGGGGAGCAGTGCGAAGCGCGTCTGCGTGGCCCCGACGTTCATGTCGAGCTGGAGCCAGAGATAGCGCAGCGTGTCGGGCGAGTTGTTGGTGTAGCGGACCGTCTCCTCGCCGCGGATGGTGTGGGTCGCGGTGTCGAGCGCCGCGCGGATGTCGTAGTCCACCTTCTGCTGCCAGTAGCTCGGCCCGGGCATGCCGGAGGCGGTGCGGTACGCGTTGGGCGTGGGCAGCTCGAGCTGCCGGAACGGCGACGTGTCCGGCACGCCGGGGCGCGGGGGCTGCTGGGCGCGCGCCGGCGCGGCGAGCGCGCACAGCGCGAAGGACGATGTCAGGATGGCGGTACGCATGGCGCGAACGCTAACCCCCGCGCGCGTCCCGCGACACCACGGCCTCAGACACTCGGACGTCTCTTTACCGGTTTGCCGCCCGCTCTACGGAGTGCTGCGCGACCGGCAGCGCCGCCCACTCGCTCATGCTGCCGTCGTAGATCCGCACGTCCTGATAGCCGATGTAGCGTGCGACGAAGTAGGCGTGGCTCGCCTGCACCCCGGTGCGGCAGTAGGTGACGATCGTGCGCACGCGCGGCAGGTCCGCGCCCGCGGGCTCCCAGAGCGTGTGGTGCAGCTCGTGCATCGGCTTCAGCACGGGATCCTGGCGCGAGACGAGCCCGTCCATCCAGAACAGGTTCACGGCCCCCGGAAGGTGGCCACGGCGCTCCGGCGGCAGCTCCACGCAGGGGGTCTGGCCCGGCGTGCAGGGGGGCTCGGCACCGCCGAACTGGTCGGCGGGGCGCGCATCCACGAACAGCACCGTGCTGTCCCGCAGGTGTGCGCGGACCCATGCGGCTGTGACGACGCGATCCGCCTGCCAGCGCGCCGTGAACGGCTGGGCGCGCACGGGGCGGGCGGCGGTTTCCAGCGAACGGTTCTCCGCACGCCACTTCACCAGCCCACCGTCGAGCAGCGCGGCACGGGAGCCGTGGCCGAGCAGATCGAGCGCCACCCAGCCGCGGGCGGCGAGCAGGCCGGCGTCGTCGCCGTAGATCACGACGCGCCCCAGGTCGCCTATGCCGAGGTCCCGGAACGTCGCCGTGAGCTGCTCGAGCGGGGGGAACTCGTTCGGGATGCCGTTCACCGTCGTCGCCACCGCGGAGAGCGGCAGGAACCGGGCGCCGGGGATATGGCCGGCGCGGTAGGCGGAATCGCTGCGGCCCACGTGGACGACGTAGACGCCCGCCGAATCGGCGTACGAGGCGAGCCACTCGGTGGTTGCGAGGATGTCCCGGTTGTGCTTGACCTTGGCGTCGCCCAGATCCGGCTGCTGGGCTGCAACGCGTCCCGCCAGGGCGAGGCCGGCGAGCAGGACGAGGTTGAGACGGTGCATATGCGTGTTCCCTCCGCGCAGGCTAGGCGCGCACGTAGTGGGTTGCGACGTACTCATCCAGGATCTTGAGGAACCGTGGCACGATGTCCTCGCCCCGGAGGGTGGCGAAGAGCCGCCCGTCCACGTAGACCGGCGCTTTCGGCTCCTCGGACGTGCCGGGCAGCGAGATGCCGATGTTGGCGTGCTTCGACTCGCCGGGACCGTTCACGACGCAGCCCATCACGGCGACTTTCATCTCCTCCACGCCGCGGTAGCGCTCGCGCCACCCAGGCAGCTGTGCGCGTAGGTAGGTCTGAATGCTGTCGGCCAGCTCCTGAAAGAAGGTGCTCGTGGTGCGGCCGCATCCGGGACATGCCATGACCTGCGGCACGAAGCTGCGCAGCCCGAGGCTCTGGAGGACTTGCTGCGCGACCAGGACCTCCTCGGTCCGGTCGCCGCCGGGCGCGGGTGTCAGCGAAACGCGGATCGTGTCGCCGATGCCTTCCTGGAGCAGGATGGCCAGGCCGGCGGTCGAGGCGATCATCCCCTTCGCCCCCATCCCTGCCTCGGTCAGGCCGAGGTGCAGCGGGTAGTCGCACCGCGGAGCCAGCTTGCGGTACACATCCACCAGGTCCTGCACCCCCGACACTTTGGCCGAGATGATGATCCAGTCGTGCGCGAGCCCGCACTCCTCGGCGAGCGCCGCCGAGCGCAGCGCGCTCTCGACCATCGCCTCCATCGTCACCTCGCGCGCGCCCTGCGGCTCGGGCTGCTTCGCGTTCGCGTCCATCAGCTCCGTCAGCAGATCCTGGTCCAGCGAGCCCCAGTTCACCCCGATGCGCACCGGCTTGCCGTTCGCGATCGCCACCGCAACGATCGCGCGGAAGTTCTCGTCGCGCCGCTTGCCGCCGACGTTCCCCGGGTTGATCCGGTACTTGGCCAGAGCGCGGGCGCACTCGGGGTACTTGGTGAGGAGGAGGTGGCCGTTGTAGTGGAAGTCGCCGATGACCGGCACGGGCACGCCGAGCTGCTCGAGCCGCGAGACGATCCTTGGGACGGCCCGGGCCGCTTCGTCGTTGTTGACCGTGACGCGCACCAGCTCCGACCCGGCCGCCGCCAGCGCCGCCACTTGCCGGGCAGTCCCCTCGACGTCCGCGGTGTCGGTGTTCGTCATGGACTGTACGATGATGGGGTGGTCGCTGCCGACCTTCACCCCTCCGACATCCACGGTAGCCGTCCGCCTGCGCAGGACCTCCGCCATCTCGCAAACCCTCCGGGGCAGGGAATATAGCCGCCGTGGATTCCGCGGTGGCGCGGACTGCCCCAGACGGGTGTGGCGTTGTGGCAGCGCCGCCGCTTTCGGAGGTTTCTCATCTGTGTGACGAGGCTCACAACTCGAGCGGCGGCGGTGGACTGCCAGAGGCCTAAGCGGTTGCCGGACAGGGCATTGCGCGCTTGGTCCAAGCCGCTGTCCGCGGCCGTTCGCGGGGCACGGTGTGCGGCACACTTGCTGCAATGCATAGGGCGAACTCTCTGCCGGGGCGGATTCGTGAGTCTGGTGTTCGCCATTGGTCGTCGCGCGGTACCGCTGATCGCCGTCGCCTCCTTCGTGGCGGCGTGCTCCGATGGGCCTACCTCACCGCAGCTGCGCCCCCAGATGGGGAGCGCGAGCTCGCGGTCGGGCTGGACCGGGACACCCAACGCGCAGAAGTACCGTGACAGCGGGATCAAGCCCGCCACCGGGCGGTCCGGCGCGGCGGCGATCACCGCCATCGCGGCCGCCAACATCACCGGCCGGACGATGCTGGAGGTGAGGAGCTTCCGGAACGGCGATCTGACCACGCCGCTCGGCTCGATCGCGAAGCTGCAGGTGAAGGCGTTCGCGCCGTCCGGGCAGCTGCTCTTCACGACCAACGACAACAACCTCGCCGCCAACCCGTTCACGGCTTCGTACACCGGGCTCGTGCCCGGCGTGACCTTCCAGGTGCAGGCCAACGTGCGCGGCATTGACGGGCGGCGCACCGACGTGGTCACGGCCGTGGGCGTCCCGCTCGTCAGGGCGCCCGACGTCGCGATCACCGGCGTCACCGCCCCGGTCAGCGCGCTCGTGGGCATGCCTGCGGTCGTGTCCGCGACCGTCGCCGAGCTCAACGGCGACCTTGGCGCGCGGGCGGACTGCGTGCTGTACGTGGACGGCGCCGAAGCGGACCGCGCCCGTGGCATCTGGGTGGACGCCGGCGACGTCGTCTCGTGCGCATTCACGATCACATTCACGACCGTGGGGAACCACGCTCTGGACGTGCGGGCGGAGAACGTCAGCCCCGCGGACTACAACCGGAGCAACAACGCCGCGCCAGCCGCCGTGCAGGTGATCGCGCCGAGCACGTCCCCGACCGCGCCCGCGGCGCGCTACTTCGCGAGCGCGAGCGACCTCGTCTTCACCATCCGTGACTCGTTCATGACGCGGTGGACGTTCGTGCCAAGCGGCCAGCTGTTCCAGTTGATCGTCAGCGACCGCGACGACTCTGGCCGGATGCAGGAGGCGGCGTTCAACGCGACGATCGGCACGGCGGTCAGCTTCCCCTTGACGCGAGTGGAGCTGGCCCAGGCAAGCGGCGGGCGGCTGCTCCACTCGGTGCGATACGACGATCTCGCGGCCGATCCCGGGAGCGGCAGCGGCGCGAGCTGCGTGGTGCGCGGCCTGGGCACCGGCGTCGAGTTCTACATGTGCGCGCACCGGATCGGGTTCACGGCGCTGACGTACCTGCGTCACGCGGGCACCGTCACGTATCTCTCCACCGACTACACGAGTTTCTGGAACGGTGCCACGTACGACCAGGACACCTACGTGGACAACGGCAGTACCGCCGTCGGGACGGTCGTCCCCTTCGGCCCCACGTACACGTTCGACGTCAGGGTGACCGATGGCAGTACTCTCTACGCGCTCGGTGCGGAGGTACCGCTCGGACCGGTCGCCACCTCGGACATCGAGCCCGAGCAGTGTGGCACGTTCCGGGTCACCATCCCGCCCGACACGTACGACCTGTACACGTGCGTGTCGTTCTCCTACGTCGCCACGGGCGTCGGCGGCGCGGCGTCGGGCGCCGGGGCCGTCGGGCAACTGTCCACCACGCCGTGAACCGAGCATAGCCCGATCGCCTTCGCGGCCTCGGGCCCACACGCGAAGCCCGCGCCGGTTGGCGCGGGCTTCGTGCTTGGTGAGTGAGGCGGGGTGCGCGTGCAGCCTAGACGCCGGCAAGCTCCACGACCCGACGGGCCAGTCCGGCCTCGCATACGGCCTTGGTCTCGGGATCGGACTCGCGGCGGGCGCGACGCCGCAGTGCCCGTCGAGCCTCCGGGTGCGCGTAGTTGCCGAGGGCGACTGTGGCGACGAAGCGTACGCCGGCATCGTCGTCCTCCACCAGGGCGAGCAGCAGCTCCAGCCCCGCGGATCCGGGCCGCCAGCGCGCTACGACCCCGGCCAGGGCGAGCCGGACCTGGCGCTGCGACGCGTGCGCAAGGTCCCACAGGCGATCCTGAGGTAGCGGGGCGCCGAGGGCGGTGAGCAGCGCGATCGCGTTGCGAACCACCGCCCAGCGGTGGTCGGCCAGCGAGAGATTCAGGTTCGCCACCAGGGCGGCGCGGATCTCGGGATGGGCGCCGAGGGCCACGGCCACGTTGAAGTAGGCGCGCCGCGCCGTGCGCTGCTCAGCGTCGTTGAGCCGCGCCAGCACCGCGGAGACCACTTCGGGGCCGCGGAAACGCAGCGCGTCGGCCACCTGCTGGGGGTCGAAGCTGGTATTGACGGAGAGGTCGAGCAGGTCCTCGACGACCTGGGGAACAGCCAGCCGGCGACCGACCGCGGCGCACTGCTCGGCAATGATGCGGGTCGTCGTGGTCCGCACGTCGCGCGCGAGGTCCAGCAGCGCCACCGCCGCCTCGCGGGCGCGCAGCGCCAGCGCATGCGAGTCCGCCAGTTCGCGGTAAGCTCTCAGTCGGGAGGCTTCCGCCGCTTCGAGTCTTGTGCCGATCATGCCTCGAACCCCGTTGATTCCGGTCAGGTTGCACCCTTCCAGATGCTTGAATGTCAACTCCCGTGCCACCTGCCTGGGCCGTATTCAAGTTCTTGCCGGATAATACGTTGCGACTTGTCGCTTCGGTGGTGTGCTGCCTTGGCCGGCGGCTTTGTGCGGCGGGGCGCGCAAAATGCAGCGCATTGCGTGGCGTAGCGCTACACGGACACGCCCAGCGTGTCGCCGACGTGCAGCGTCGTCCCGGACGGCGACAGCGTAACGCTGGTGATCGCGCCCGGCAGCGGCTGGCCGGCGGAATCCACCAGCGTCGCGGTCAGGTAGAGGCTGTCGCCCGCTGTGAGCTGCGAGGGGAGCGGCGTCACCTCGATGTGGCGGCCCGCGGTGCGGGGCAGATCGATGCCCTGGTTGGTGGCCTCGGCCCCCCGGGTCACGACGACGTTGGCGCGCACGCCCGGGCTGAACGGCGAGCCGCGCGGCGCGTCGGCGCGCAGGATGTAGGTCCCGGGCAACAGATACGCGATGCGGAAGTTGCCGGCGGCGTCGGTCTTGCCGGTGGCGCGCACGTACCAGCCCGGCTCGAACGTGGGGTCGCCGCTGTACACGGTCACCGTGACGTCGTGAACGGGCTCGGGGCTGAGGGCGAGCGTGTCGCCGCGCACGCGGCCGCTCACGGTGCCCGTTGCGGCCTTGTTCACGGCGCGGAAGACGGGACTGAACACGAAGCTCGTGCACGGCGCGGAACACAGGAAGCTGCGGCCCACGTCGAAGTCGATCACGATCTGGGCGCCCGCATCAGAGACGCCGATGGGGTCCTCGACCAGCGCGTAGAGAATCGGGTTGAGGGCGGTCTGCTGCCAGTCCACCGGGAGCGCCCGGCCGTCTTTCGCCGTAATGCTCGACTGGCCCGGATCGATCACCATGCGGACGGCGCGGTAGGTGCCGGCGGGGATCTGCGTGCCGCCCAGGGTGTCGGTAGCGCCGCCGGTCAACTCGACGAGGTTGTAGCTCCGGCTCGGCGTGGCGACGGTGTGCCAGCTGGGGCTCGTGGGGTTGGTGTCGGGCTGCTCGCTGACGTCGATGCGCACGATGAACAGGTCCACGCGCGCGACCGAGTCGTAGGGGAACGGATCGTCGGTCAGCTCGACGGTGGTGACCCGCTCGAGGGCTGGAGGGCCCTCGAGGAAGCGGTGTTCGGCGCACGAGGTGGCGACGAGGGCGGCGCCGAGGGCGAGCGCCGCGAGCGGCGTGGTTCGCATGGAACCTCCGGGACCGTGCTGCGGGATGCGTCTCATCGTCTCCCAAGACCCCGGATGCGCCGCGGCCGTCACAGGCGCGGACGCTACGCAGCCAGCACGATGACGCGTTTCACGGTTCCCTCCGCTCGTAGACGACCTCGCCGCCGAGGACGGTCATCAGCACCCGGGTGTCGAGAATGCGCTCCGGCGCGCAGGTCATGATATCCTGATCCAATACCACGAAATCCGCGTACTTCCCGGGAGAGAGCGAGCCGGACTCGCGTTCCATGAACGCCGCGTACGCGGGCCACATCGTCATGCTCATCAGCGCTTCCTCGCGCGTCATCCGCTCCGCCGGGAACCAGCCGCCGGCGGGCCAGCCGTTCACGTCCTGCCGCGTGAGCGCCGAGTGGAAGGAGATGAGCGGGTTCCAGTGCTCGACCGGCGCGTCGGAGCCGTTGGGGATGACCACCCCCGTGTTGAGCAGCGAGCGCCACGCGTACGCGCCCTGGACGCGGGTCCACCCGAGGCGGCTCATCGCCATCGGGGCGTCGCTCGTCTGGTGGCTCGCCTGCATGGACGGGATGACGCCGAGACGCGCGGAGCGCGGGATGTCATGCCGGTGGATCACCTGCGCGTGCTCGATGCGGAAGCGGTGGTCGGCGGCGGGCACCTGGCGCAGCGCGGCCTGGAAGGCATCGAGGGTGGCGCGGTTGGCGCCGTCGCCGATGGCGTGGACGGTGAGCTGGAATCCGGTCTGGAGCGCGCGGACGGCGGTGCGTTGGATGACGGCGGCGGGGGTCACGGCGAGGCCGTGGTTGCCCGGCTCGTCGCTGTAGTCCTCGAGGAGCAGCGCGCCGCGGGAGCCAAGGGCGCCGTCGGCGACGAGCTTGATGGCGCGGATCCAGAGCCGGCCGTTGTAGAGCGCGTTCTGCGGACCCCGCGCCAGCAAGTGCTCGAGCGTGGCGCTATCCTCGCGGATCATGACGTAGTTACGCAGCGAGTACCGGCCCGCGCGGGCCAGCTCCTCGTAGAGGGCGATCGTGCCCGAGTCCACGCCGGCGTCGTGCACGCCGGTGAGTCCCCAGCGCTTGGCCTCGGCGAGGGCCGCGAGCGCCTGTGCGCGCCGCTCCTCGAGCGAGGGTGGCGGCGCGAGGCGCGTGACGAGTCCCATCGCCCGGTCCACCAGGACGCCGGTCGGCGAGCCGCCGGCGTTCCGGATGACGCGCCCGCCCTCGGGGTCGGGCGTCGCGGCGGTGATGCCGGCGAGCTGGAGTGCTCGGACGTTCACCCAGAGCGCGTGACCGTCCACGCGCGTGAGCGCCACGGGATGGTTCGGGACTGCACGACTCAGCGCTTCATGGGAGGGGAAGCGCGTGTCGGCCCATTCGTTCTGGTTCCAGCCGCGGCCGCGGATCCACTCGCCCGCGCGCACCTCCCGCGCCCGCGCTGCCGCGCGCTGCACGACCTCGTCCTCGGAGCGCGTGCCGACCAGGTCCACGGTGCGCAGCGCCGCGCCGACACCCATGAAATGGAAGTGCGCGTCCACCATGCCCGGGATGACCGTGCGCCCGGCGAGGTCCACGATGCGCGTGCGCTCGCCGCGCAGGGCTCCAGCCTCGGCCGTGCTCCCGGCGAACACGATACGCCCGTCGCGCACGGCAATTGCGGTGACGAGGGGGCGGGTCTGGTCCACGGTATAGATCCGGGCCGCCGTAACGATCAGGTCCGCAGGCGCTTGCGCCGCGGGCGGGTTCGGAGCCTGGGCGCGCAGCGGCCCCGCGAGGGCGGCGCAGGCCAGGAGGGTCCGCATGGTACGTGGCGTCATGCAACAACTCGGAGGTTCGGGGGTGGCAGAACGCGGCCGTGACCTGCGTCACGTGGCTGCGAGCCGCGGGAAGCTATTAGCTTTTGGTATGCCCCGGAATGGCGGTTGGCTCCTCCTGGTCGGCGCGCTGGCGACGGCTGCGTCCTGCAGCGACGCCGCGGCGCCGCAGGAGGAGGATCCTCCGGCCCAGTACGTGTCGGTGCGCCGCGCGTGGCTGCCGGGCGAGCGCGACTCCGCCATCGCCCGGGTCATGCGTGGCGGCGGCCTGGGTCCGTTCTCCTCGCTCGCGCCGTTCGTGTTCGCGGACCCCGACTCCTATACGACCATCGCGCCGAATCCACTCTACCACCCGTCCGCGGGCCTCAGCTTCGACGTGGTCGGCACGCGCGCGCCGCAGTTCGCGGCCAGCTGGCTGATCACCGGGATGGACATCCGGATCATCGACAACTCCCAGAGCCCGCCCGACACGACCGACTGGCTCGGCGTGTTCTGGTCCAACACCTCGCCGCCGGCGGCGCCGCCCGACGAGTCGACCTGGAAGGGATTCGTGTACGCGGCCTCGGCGCTGCCGACCGTCACTAACACCGCGGTCAATACGGCCGCGTTCGATGCCTCGCTTGGGAAGAGCGGGGCTGGCGGTGGCGAAAGGCGGCAGACCACTGATGAGTACTGGGAGGGGAACAGCGGGTCCATCCGCATCACGTCGGGCACGTACGGCGCGGCGACGCCCGTCGCTTCCGGACCCTATACCGGTGGCACGACCGCATCCGGCCTCATGCAGGGGCGGATGCTGAACATCGGGATGCCGCGCGTGCTGCCTTCGCCCGGCACGGCCATCACGGTGGACTTCGACTTCCGGTTCACGGCGATCGACGCGGTGCAGCTGACGTGCATCTTCCCCTCGCCGTGCACCGGCCAGGCGGCCCGGGTGCTGCTGGCGGCGCGCCGGGAGGGACGGCTGAGCGCGGCGCTGATGGCGCGCGAGGAGGCCTCGCACGCGCCGGAGCTAGGGCGCCGCCGCCTCCCGTAGCCGGCCGATCTCGGCGTCCGCGTCGCGGAGCCGCGCGCTGAGCAGGCGGATGATCCCTTCGGCGATCTCCACCTGCTCGTGCAGGACCTCGTAGAACTCCTCGCTGCCGATCCGCAGCACCTCGGTCTCCTCCACGGCGGTCGCCGTCGCGCTGCGCGGCGAGCTGTCGAGCACCGCCATCTCGCCGACCGCCTCGCCCGTCCCCAGGGTCGCGATCAGCCTGCCCTCGACGCTGATCGTCACCCGGCCGCGGATGATGATGTAGAGCGCGTCGCCCGTCTCCCCCTCGCGGGTGATCGGCTCCCCCGTGGAGTAGATCTCGACCTCCGCCACGCGGGCCAGCGGGGCGAGGTCCTCGCCGCTGACGCGCTCGAAGACGGGGGCGCTCTTCAGGAACAGCACCTTCTCGACGGTCGAGTACATCGGCTCCTCCGGGAGCGGTTCGCCCGCGAGCTGCGCGAGCGCGCGCCGCGCGTGGCGCGCGACGGTCGGGTCGGGATCGGATGCCAGCGGCGCGATCAGTGGCCGCGCGTGCGCCGGGTCGCCCGCGGCGAGCGCGCGGATCGCGCCCTCGCGCACCAGCGGGTCGGCGTGGCCGAGCTGCGCGGCGCCCTCCGCGGCGCCCGCGGCGTCCTGCCGGCGCGCCAGCGCGTCGAGCGCGAGCAGCGCCACGTATGGGTTGGGGTGCCGGCAGTGCGCGGCGACGAACTGCTCGGGTGGCGGCGGCGGGGGCACGAGCCCACCGGCGCGCGCCAGCTTCTCGGCGACCGGCACCTCGTCCACGAACGGCATCACGAGCGGGCGGAGCGGCGCGTCGAGCACGGTATCGAGCACCTCGAGCGCGTTGGCGCGCCGCTTCGGGTCGCCGAGGTGCTCGCGCACCAGGCCGATCGGCTCGCGGTCGTAGCGCAGCTCGAGGACTCGGAGCACGCGGCGCACCGCACGCTGCTGCCGGAACGCGAACACCTCGGCCAGGAGCGGCGTCTCGTACAGCGGACGCGCCTGCTCCCACCCCAGCACGTTGCCGTACGCCTCGGCGATCTCGGCCGCCACGAGCTGCTGCACGAACGGGAGCGGCTCCGGCGGGCGGTGCAGGTCGTGCCGCAGGTGCGAGAGCTCGGCGTGGATGCGCAGCCGCAGGTGGCTGTCGTTGGTAACGACCTGGGCGCGCAGCAGGCGGTAGCTTTGCTCCTTGGGGATTCGCCGCAGCAGGCGCGGGATCTCGAGCTTCACGGCGCGCCGCGTGAGCGGGTCCTTGAGCAGCGCGGCGAGCGGCTCCGCCGCCGCTTCGCCGATGGCGATGAGCGCCTGGCCCGCGCGGTACCGGCAGGCGGGGTCCGCGAGCAGGTGCAGCAGCACGGGCACGAGGCGCGGATCGGCGACGCCCGGAGCCGCCTTGAGCGCGGCGCGGCGGACCGCCGGGTCCGGGTCCTCGAGGAGGCGGCGCAGCGGGCGGAACGCGCTCGGGCCGAGATGGCGGAGTGCGCGCGCGGCGTTGACGAGCTCGTCCTCGCGCCGTGAGGCGAGCAGCCGGCCCAGCTCGACCCCGCCCACGATCCCGCCCTCGACGCCGCCCTGCTTGAGGAGTCCCGCCAGCGAAGCGACACGGCCGTCCGCCGCGGGGTCGGTGCGCAGTGGCGCGCGCGCG
>CAYHQJ010000016.1:0-22026 GCA_964358595.1 uncultured Gemmatimonadales bacterium | reverse complement strand
AGAAGGTCGGGATTGCCCGGGCAAGCGCGACGAAGCCTTCCGGCGGGATCTCTTCCGCTCGGGTGCGCGGGTCGAGCCCCGCCAAGCTCAACACCCCGTCGAGCGCCGAAGGTCGCAGGCCGAACGCCTCGCGGAGCGTCCGCTGGAGCTGCTGGCGGCGGCGCTGGAAGCAGGCCTGGATCAACTGTCGGGTCGCGGCTTCTTCGTCCGCGCCCCGGACTAGCGGCTCGGCGCGCGGCGTGATGCGCACCAGCGCCGACTCCACGCGCGGCCGCGGCCGGAACGCGCCCGCCTTCACGGCGAACAGCCGCTCCACCGTGGCCACGAGCTGCACGCCCGCGGTGAGCGCGCCGTACGCCTTCGTTCCCGGCGACGCGGCCAGTCGGTCGGCTACCTCGCGCTGGACGAGAAAGACGATGAGCTCCGGTCGTGGCGGCGCGAGGGCGCGCTCGATCAGCGGGGAGGTGATCCGGTACGGGATGTTGCCGCAGATCTTCGTCGCGGCCGGCCAGGGGACGCGGAGCACGTCGCCCGGCACGACGGCCACGTTGCTTCCGGGCGGATCGGCCTGGAGCACCTTCGCGAGCCCGCGGTCCGCTTCGATCGCGATCACCCGTC
Source organism: uncultured Gemmatimonadales bacterium (assembly GCA_964358595.1). Taxonomy (GTDB): domain Bacteria; phylum Gemmatimonadota; class Gemmatimonadetes; order Gemmatimonadales; family JACORV01; genus CAYHQJ01. The sequence goes on along the minus strand of CAYHQJ010000016.1, from coordinate 21,408 downwards.
CGGCGCGCGCGGCGAGGGCGCGCGTCAGGGTGCCCTTCCCCGGCCCGATCTCGAGCACGACGTCGGCGCGCGTCAGGCGGGCGGCGTCGGCGATCCGCTCGAGGATGGTGGGGTCGAAGAGGAAGTGTTGGCCGAGGCGGGCGCCCACGTCAGTGGCGCAACAGCAGGAGCGTGCGGTCGTCCATGGCGACCGGACCGGCGAAGGCCTCGAGGTCGCCGAAGACGGCGGCCACGATCTCCGGCGCGGGCCGGCCGAGGTGCCGGCGCACCACGCCGAGCAGGCGCTCCTCGCCGTACGGCGTCCCGTCGCCGTTTGCCGACTCGACCATACCGTCGGTGAACAGGCACAGCACGTCGCTCCGCGCCCGCCACGGCTCCTCGGCGCCCAGCACGCTGCGTTCATTGCCGAGCCCGAGCGGCGCCGCAGTGGCGCCGAGCCTCCGCGGCAGCGAGCCGTCGCCCGGCACGATGAACGCGTACGGGTGGCCGGCGTTGGCGTAGCGGACCACGCCGCGCCGCCGGTCCACGACGCCGTAGAACAGGCTCATGTACATGTCGGTGCGCTTCAGCTCTTCGGCGATCGCCTCGAGCAGCCGCTCGAGCGCCTCCTCCGGCGTGCGCGACGACTGGGCGAGGATGCCCGCGGCGGCGTTGGCGTGCGCCATGAGCAGCGCGGCCGACAGTCCGTGGCCCGACACGTCGCCGATGGTGACGCCGATCGCGTCGCGGCGCAGCGTGATCAGGTCGTAGAGGTCTCCGCCGACCGACTCGGCCGTCTGGGACCGCACGCCGATGTCGCCCGTCCTGGCGAGCACCGCGGGCGGGGGCATCAGGGCGGCCTGGAGGTCGTGGGCGAGCTGCATCTCGGTGCTCAAGCGCTCGCGCTGGCGTTCCCCCTCGACCAGGCGCGCGTTCTCGATCGCCGCGCCGACCTGGTTGGCGATGGCGGTGATCAGCTTCTTGTGGTTGTAGGTGAAGGTGTCCTCGCCGAGCCGGTCGGTGAGGTTGATGACGCCGACGGGACGTGGCGTGCCGCCGGGCGGCGCGTAGAGGATCGGCACCGAGAGGAAGCTCTCGCCCTTGTAGCCGCGCTCGGGGCCGATGCCCGGCTGCTGGTCCCCGCCCATGCCGTCGTGACCGAGGAGCGCCTGCTCGCGGAAGACGCGCGCCGCGATGCTGTGCTCGTCATTCACCGGGACCGGCTCGAGGTGGAAGGTCTCGAGGCCGCGCCCGGCGACCACGCGCAGGGTGTGCGTCGGCTCGTCGTAGACCATGATGCTCGCGCGCCGGGCGCCGACGACGTCCGACACCTCGCGCACGATGCGGCGGGCCGCCTCCTCGAGGCGCACGGTGCGGCCGAGGATGTCGCTGATGGTGTAGAGGAGATCGATCTCTTCGTAGCGCGTGGCGAGCTCGGCGGCCACGGTTGCGGCTTCGCGCTCACTCGCGAGGGCGTCGGCGAAGATGCGCGCCGCCGCGCGGGCCCGCGCCGGGCGCGTCGCCTCGGGGGTGTCGTCCGGGCCCAGCTGGAGCCAGACGCCGCTGACGCCGGGCGCCGGCTCGAGCCAGGCCGGCCCCTCGGGCGTGTCCACGGCGTGCGCGCCCTCGCCCTCCAGCGCGGGCCACCAGGCGCCGCGCTCCCCGGACAGCACACGCACGCGCTCGCCGTCCGTCCGCCACGCCTGGACCCGTCCGCCGGTGAGCTCCCGGAGCGCCTCGGTGAGCGCCTCCAGGCGACCTACGCGCGGCGCAGGATCATGCAGATGGAGTTCCCTCGTTCGTTGAAGCGCACCTCGTCCATCAGGTGACGGATAAGGAAGAGCCCACGGCCGTCGTCGCGGGTCAGGTTCTCGGGCAGCGTGGGGTCCGGGACGCGGTCGGGGCGGAAGCCGACGCCGTCGTCGGCGACCTCCATCTCGACGGCGAACCGGCCGAAGCGCACCCGCACCCGCACCTGCTTGGCCGGGTCTTCGGCGTTGCCGTAGATGATCGCGTTGGAGAGCGCCTCGGTGAGCGCGACCCGGAGGTTGAACCGGATGGTGTGGCGGTCCACGAAGTGGGCCTCGAGGTGGCGGGCCACGATCTCGACGGCCTCCTCGACGACCGCGATGCGGCTCGGCACCGCCATCGTCAGCTCGGCCTCGAACCCGCGCTCGCCCGCGCCGAGGCGGGCGAGGTGGGCCGAGAGCTGGGAGCGCAGCGGCTGGCTCAAAAGGCGGAGAGGGCGTCCTGCGCGGAGTCGCTGATCGCGAACAGGGTGTCCAGCTTCGTCAGCTCGAAGAGGGTCTTCAGGTCCTCGTTGAGCCCGGCCAGGCGCAGATCGCCGCCCTCGTCACGGATCTTCTTGGACAGCGACACGAGCACGCCGAGGCCCGACGAGTCGATGTACCCGGTCCTGGTGAAGTCGACCAGGAACTTGCGGTCGCCGGCCTCGAGGGCGTCGAGCACCTTCTGCTTCAGCTCCTGCCGGTTTCCCACGATGAGCTGGCCGTCCACCTCGATGACCAGCACGCCCTTGGCGTCCTTCCGTGCGTTGAACGTCATGACTCCTCCGCGCGCCGGGGCGCGCTACGAGTGGGCCGATTGCAGGCCGGCGAGCGCCGCGACCAGGACGACGTCGTCGGCCGTGGCGCCCCTGGACAGGTCGCAGCACGGCCGCGCGAGCCCCTGGACCACCGGGCCCAGTGCGAGAGCACCGGCGATGCGCTGTACCAGTTTGTACGCGATGTTGCCGCTGTCAAGGTCGGGGAAGATCAGCACGTTGGCGTCGCCCGCCAGGGCGCCGCCCGCGGCCTTGCGCGCGGCGACCTCGGGCACCAGCGCGGCGTCGCCCTGCAGCTCGCCGTCGGCGGCGACGTCGGGCGCGGCGGCGCGGAACCGCTCGAGCGCCTCGCGCACCCGGCGGACGCTGTCACCCTCGGCGCTGCCGCGCGTCGAATGCGACAGGAACGCGACCCGCGGGACGTCGCCCACGATCCGCCGGCGGTCGCGGGTCGCGGCCAGGGCGATGTCGCACAGCTGCGGCGCCGTCGGGTACTGCACCACGCCGCAGTCGGCGAAGGTGAGCACGCCGTAACCGGCCGTCACCATGTAGAAGCTGCTCGAGACGGTCGTGACGCCCGGCGCCGGCCCCACCGCCCAGAGGGCGGCGCGGAGCACTGCGGCGGAAGTGTGGGTCGCGCCGCCGACGGCCGCGTCCGCCTCGCCCAGGGCGACGAGCCCGGCGGCGAACCGCAGCGGGTCGGCGGCGAGCGCGCGCGCCGCCTCGCGTGAGGCGACCTTGTCCGGCTTGCGCTCCGCCAGCAGCGCGGCGACGGCACCAAGCTGCGGGTCCTCGGCCGGCGTCCGCACCGATACCCCCGGCGCCTCGCCGGCCGCCCACGCGGCGCTCGCGCCGTCGCCGAGCAGGGTCACCTCCGCGATGCCGCGCTCGGTGAGCCGCACCGCCGCCGCGCGCACCCGCGGGTCGGCGCCCTCGCTCAGGACCACGCGGCGACGCAGCGCCGCGGCGCGCGCGAGGAGCTCGTCGGTGAACTGGGGCACGCCGCCTCAGCGCGCGGCGAACTTGCGCCGCAGCGCCTCGTTGACGACCGGGTGCACGAGCGCGCTCACGTCACCGCCGTAGCGCGCCACCTCCCGGACCAGCGACGAGGAGAGGTAGGTGAGGTCGAAGGCGGGGACGAAGAACACCGTCTCGATCTCGTCCGCGAGCTTCCGGTTCATCAGCGCCATCTGGTACTCGTACTCGAAGTCGCTGACGTAGCGCAGCCCGCGCACGATCACCGAGGCGCCGATCTCCCGGGCGAAGTGCGTCAGCAGGCCGTCGAACGGGCGGACCTCGACGCGCGGGTCCTCGCCCACCGTGCGGCGCGCCAGGTCGACTCGCTCCTCCGGCGTGAACAGGGGCTCCTTGCCCACCTGCGTGGCAACCGCGACGACGACCCGGTCCGCGAAGACGAGGCCGCGGCGGATCAGATCCTCGTGGCCCCGGGTGATCGGGTCGAAGGTGCCGGGGTAGACGGCGAGACGACTCATGGGACCTCCTCCCGGCGTTGTCATTCCGCCTCCAGGAACGTGAGCACCGTGGTGCCGTAGCGGCGATGGTCGCCGGGCCCGACGTCCTCGCTGCGGTCGTGCTCGACGCCCAGAATGCGCGCAAACGCTCGCCGGCGGAAGAGGTCGGCGATCCGCGTCGCGTGGCGTGTGGTGTACGGCGGATCGGCGAAGGCGACCTCGTACGCGAGCGGCTCGAGCTTCGCCGCGAAGCGCAGCGCGTCGGCGCGGACGATCCGGCACCCCTCGGCACCGAGCAGCTTCAGGTTCTCGCCGAGCAGCGTGAGGTTGCGCGGGAACAGCTCGACGAAGTCGCACGCCGCCGCGCCGCGCGAGAGCGCCTCGAGGCCCATGGCCCCGGTGCCGGCGAACAGATCCACCACCCGCGCGCCGGGGAGCCGGTCCGCGACGATGTTCATCCATGCCTCGCGCACCCGCTCGGTCGTCGGGCGCGCGCGCGGGTCGTCCGGCGAGGCGAGCCGCCGGTTGCGCCACCGCCCGCCGATGATCCGCACCGCTCAGCCCGCCGCCAGCGCCACGAGTCGGCCCTCGAGGAACTCGCGCCCGAGATAGACGTCGCGCTCGAGCTTCAGCGCGGCGCGCAGCGGCCCCCGGGCGGCGCGGACCACCTCCTCGACCTCCTCGCGCACGCCCCAAGCCACGGTGCGCAGCTCGCCCGAGCCGTCGCTGAGCGTGAAGCGCACGTGGCGCCCTCCAATCGGCCGCATGGGACCGGTCACCGCGAGGTTCTCGACGCCGAAGACGGGGCCCGGGTTCCCCATCCCGGTCGGCTCGAGCGCGCGCAGCAGCCGCTCGAACTCGTAGCTGAAGTCGGCCAGGGTGAACAGCGCGTCGATGCGCTGCGTCGGCACGAGGTCGGCGGCTTCCAGCTGCGCGGCGCACGCCGCGTTAAAGGCCTCGCGGAACGGCTCGAGCCGCTCGCGCCGCACCGTGAGCCCCGCCGCCATGCGGTGCCCGCCCCACTTGTCGAGGTGGCCCGCGCAGCGCACGAGCGCCTCGTGCAGGTTGCAGCGCGGCACGGAGCGCCCGGAGCCCTTCCCCACCTCGCCGTCGAGCGCCACGAGGAACGTCGGCCGCGCGATCCGCTCGACAACGCGCGACGCCACGATCCCGATCACGCCCGGGTGCCACCCCTCGCGCGCGAGCACCACGCCGAAGTCGCGCGCGGGGTCGAAGCAGGCGTCCAGCTCCTCGAGCGCCTCGTCGAGCGTGCGCTGGTCGAGCGCCTGGCGCTCGGCGTTCTGGCGCTCGAGCTGCTTCGCCAGCGTGACCGCCTCGCCCCGGTCGTCGGTGAGGAGCAGCCGCAGAGCGTCGCCGGCGTCACCGACGCGGCCGGCCGCGTTGAGCCGCGGCCCGAGCAGGAACGCGACGTGTCCCGCCCGGATCGGCTTGCCCGCGAGTCCCGCCTCCGCGACCAGCGCGGCGAGTCCCGGCCAGCGCGTCGTCGGCAGGACCCTCAGGCCGAGGCGGACCAGCGCGCGGTTCTCACCGGTCAGCGGCACCAGGTCCGCTACCGTCGCCAGCGCGGCAAGGTCGATCAGGTGCCACGGTGCCGCCTCGCTCAGGCCGAGGGTGCGGCCCAGGGCGATGGCGAGCTTCCAGGCGAGCCCGGCGCCGCACAGGTCGGGAAACGGATAGCTGCTCTCGGGCCGGCGCGGGTTGACCATCGCCTGCGCGTCGGGACGCGTCGGGCCCGGCAGGTGGTGGTCCACGATCAGGACCTCGATCCCGGCGGCGCGCGCCTCGGCCACGGCCTCGACCGCGGTCGTGCCGCAGTCGAGCGCGAGGATGACCTTCGCCCCCGCCGCGATCGCCGAGCGGACGCCGGCCTGCGAGAGGTCGTAGCCGTCGCGCAGCCGGTGCGGGATGAACGGCACCGGCCGGCCGCCGGCGAGCGCGAGGGTGCGCGTCATGATCGCGGTGGAGCACTGACCGTCCGCGTCGTAGTCGCCGTGGACGAGCACCGGCTCGCCGAGCCGCACGGCGCGCACCAGGCGCTCGACGGCGCGCTCCATGTCCGGGAGGAGGAACGGGTCGTGGAAGTCGTCGCGCGACGGCCTCAGGAACCGCCGGGCCGCCTCGACGCCGGTGCAGCCGCGCTGCACCAGGAGCCGGGCGAAGGCGAGCGGGACGCCGAGTCCGCGGGCCAGCTCGCCCGCGACCGCCTCGTCGGGCGGCGGCTCGAGGCGCCAGCGGCGCTGGAGCGGCTCACCCTTCCGCATACAGGAGCACGCCGCACACCTCGCACGACTCGATGGATTGTCCCTGCAGGATCAGCATCCGCCGCTGGAGCGGAACCGCCGTGTTGCAGTGGCCGCACGCGTCCTGGCGCAGCGCGAAGACCGCGGCCGGCGCGCGGCCGCGGCGGATCCGCTCGTAGCGCGTGAGCAGCGCCGGCTTGACTTCCGTCGCCGCCCGGGCGCGCTCGGCGCGCGCCGCCTCGAGCTGCCCCTGCAGCTCGGCGCGCTTCGCCACGAGGCCCCCACGGGCCGCCTCCTGCTGCGCGAGGACGGCGGCGTGCGCCTTGGCCACGTCCTTCACGCGCTTCTCGGCCTCGACGATGGCGTCGCCGCTGCGCAGGTACTCGGTTTCCTCCTTCACGAGGACGCCGCGCGCGAGGTCGATCTCGGCCATCAGGGTCGAGGCCTCCTTCGCGCCGCGGACGAAGTCGAGCTGCTGGCGCCGCCGCTCCTGGAGCTGCTTGTAGCCGGCGATGCGCTGCTCGAGCTCCGCACGCCGCGTGATGGCGCCCACCGCCGCCCGCTCGGCGTCCTCGAGCGCCGTGGCGTGCGCGCCCAGCTCCGCGTCGAGCGCCACCTCCTCGGGCCGCAGCGCTTCGAGCGTCTTCCGGACCGCCGCGACGGCCTTGTCCTTGTCCTGCAACGTCAGCAGCGCCTGTAGATCTGGATGCACCGTTGCTCCTCTCTGGGTGGTTAGCGGGTCGGTTCCCGTTCCGTGCTGATCCGCCGCCAGTAGCGGCCCTCGCCGCTCGCCAGCAGCTCCAACTTCTCCTGCATCAGCGCGTCCTTCTCCGCCGGGGCGGCCAGCGGGATGAGCCGGTCGATGTCGCGCAGCCGCTCGCGCCGCGGCCGGTCGCGCAGCGACGCGAGCGCCGCGTGGTACGCCGCCTCGGCGTCGAACGGCGCCTCGGGCGGCTGCGACAGCCGCTCCCACTCGGCCGCGAGCTCCGGGACGGGCGCCTCACGCGCGCCCTCGAACAGCGCCGCCGCCATGGCGCGGTAGCGCGGATGGCGGAAGTGCTCGGGTGTGAGCTGCGCCTGCGCGCGCACGACCCACGCGGGATCGAGCAGCATGAGCCGCACGAGGTCGCGCTCCTGGGGGATCTCGGGCGGGAGAGTGGCAGAGCCGGAGAGCGGGAGACCCGACTCGCGCGCCGCGGCGAGCGAGCCCGGCGGACCGCCGCGGCTCCCGGCCGACTCCCCTCGCTCTCGCTGTCCGGCTCGCCGGGCCTCCCGCTCCGCCTCCTGCTCCAGCACCTCCCGCGCTACGCCGCTCTTCTCGGCGGCGCGCGCCAGGTAGAGGCCGCGAGTGATGGGGTCGGCCGCGGCGCGCACCGTGGGCAACAGGCGGTCGAGCGCACGGCGCCGGCCCTCGAGCGAGCCGAACAGCCCCTTCCGGTCGAGCAGCTGGATCTTCCGCTCGAACAGGTCCACGGCGTTGGCGAGCAGCTCGCGGAACGCCGCCGCGCCACCCTTCTGCACCAGGGTGTCGGGATCCTCACCCGGCGGCAACGTCACGACGCTCACCGCGACACCCTGGCGCAGCAGCTCGTCGCCGGCGCGGAAGGTCGAGCGCAGCCCCGGCCTGTCGGCGTCGTACGCGAGCACCACCTGCTTCGTGTAGCGCGCCAGCACGCGCGCCTGCTCGCCGGTGAGCGCGGTCCCGAGTGGCGCGACCGCGTTGCCGATCCCGGCCGACTGGAGCCGGATGCAGTCCACGTAGCCCTCGACGACGACCGCCAGCCCCTCGGTGCGGACGCTCCCGCGGGCGCGGTCGAGGCCGTAGAGCAGCGTGCCCTTGTGGAACACGTCGGATTCGGGCGAGTTGAGGTACTTGGGCTCCCCGTCGCCGAGGATGCGGCCACCGAGTCCGACTACGCGGCCGCGCACGTCGGCGATCGGGAACAGCAGCCGGCCGCGGAACCGCGGCACGATCGTGCCATCGTCCCGCTTCACCACCAGGCCGGCACGCAGCAGCACGTCGTCCTCGAGGCCGAGCGCGCGGAGCGCGTCGAGCATCGCCTCGCGCGCGAGCGGCGCGTAGCCCAGCCGGTACTCGTCCCACACCTCCGGTGCGAGCGAGCGGCCCGCGAGGTAGTCACGGGCCGGCGCCGCGTCGTCGGCCTCGCGCAGGCGCCGCGCGAACCAGTCGGCCACCACGCCGAGGGCCGAGTAGAGCGGCTCGTTCGGGTCGGGGCCCGCGCTCCGGGCCTCCGGGATCGCGATCCCTACGCGGCCGGCGATCTCGCGCACCGCGGTGGGGTAGTCGAGCCCGAACTTCTTCATCCAGAAGGTGAACACGTCGCCCGACTCGTGGCACACGAAGCAGTGGTACATCTGCTTCTTCGGCACGACGGAGAAGTTGCGGTGCGTGCCGCCGTGGAACGGGCACGGACCGCGGTAGTCGGAGCCGGTGCGCTTTAGCTCGACGTGCTCGCCGATCAGCGTGACCAGGTCCGCGGCGTCGCGGATCTGCTCGATCAGCTCGGGCGGGATCATGGAGCGGGAGGGCGGGAGCGCGGGACGCTCGCGGCGGCGGCGAGGTCGGCGGCCGCGACGCGCAAGCGCCGCCCGCGCACCCGGACGGCGACGGCGTCGCCGTGCACGCTCTCGATTTCGCCCTCGAGCCCGAGCGAGCGGATGCGAACGTGGAGGCCGGGAAGGAGGGGAGAGGGCGCGACCTCGGGTGCCTCCCCGCCGTCGTCCCTCGCCAGGGCCGCGATCTCGGCCTCCAGCGCCCGCCGGGCCTCCTTCTCGCGCCCCTCGCGGGCCGCCGCGATGGCGCGCTCCACTGCGGCGCGCGCCTCGAGCAGGGCGTCGCGCACGACGGTCCTGGCCGCGCGCTCGAGCTCGCGCGCGCGCCGCTGCACCGCGTGCTCGCGCTCCGCGACCGCGCCGCGCCGCGACTCGAGCTCCTCCCGGAGCGCCTCCACCTGCGCCGACCCCGCGGCCACGTCCCCGGCGCGGCGCTCCAGCTCCTGGCTGCGCGCCTCGGCCGCCGCGAGCGCGGCGTCGAGTCGGCGGCCGCCCTCGGGCAGCGTCCGCTCGGCTTCGGCCAGGACATCGGCGTCGACGCCGAGGCGGCGCGCGATGGCCAGGCCGTACGAGCGCCCGGGCACGCCCTTCACGAACCGGAACGTCGGTGTCAGCGTCGCGGCATCGAATTGCAGCGAGGCGTTGACCACCCCGGGCTCGTGCCCGGCCAGCTCCTTGAGCGCGCCGAGGTGCGTACTTGCGATGGTCACGGTGCCGCGAGCGGTGAGCGCCCGCAGCGCCGCGCCCGCGAGCGCGGCGCCCTCCGCGGGGTCGGTCCCCGTGCCCGTCTCGTCGAGCAGCACCAGCGCGTCGGCGCCGGCATGCTCGAGGATGTCGCGGAGCACCGCGACGTGCGCGCTGAAGGTCGAGAGGCTCTCGCGGATGCTCTGCCGGTCGCCGATGTCGGCGAACAGCGCGTCGAACACCGGGAGCTGCGACCCCGGGCCCACCGGCGGGATCACGCCGCTCTGCGCGAGCGCCGCGGCGAGCCCCACCGCCTTGAGCAGGACCGTCTTCCCGCCGGTGTTCGGTCCGCTGACGAGCACCGTGCGTTCGCCCGCTTCGAGCAGGAGGTCGAACCGCACCGCCGCGATCCCCGCGGCGGCGAGCAGCGGGTGCGCCGCCGCGACGAGCTTCAGCGGCTCGCCGGCACCGGCCGCGCGGGGCCGCACGCCGCCCAGGGCGCGCGCGTAGCGGGCCCGCGCGTACGTCGCGTCCACCGCGACCAGCATCGCGTACGCGGCGTCGAGGCCGTCCGCGTGCGGCCGCAACCGCTGGGTGAGCACGCGCAGGATCCGCAGCACCTCGCGCTTCTCGTCCGCCTCCACCTCGCGCAGCCGGTTGCCGAGCTCGATGGTCTCGGCGGGCTCGACGAACACCGTGGCGTGCGTCGCCGACTCGTCGTGCACGATCCCGCCGAGGCGCCCGCGGCCCTCGCGGCGGACCGGGACGACGTAGCGGCCGTTGCGCACGGTCACCCCCGCGTCCCCGGCGCGGTGGCGCGCGTCCACGCCGTCCAGCAGGCGGGTGAGCGTCGCGACGATCGCGTCGCGCACCTCGACCAGCTCGCGCCGGAGCCGCGCCAGGTCGCGCGACGCCTCGTCCTTCACGTGGCCGTCGGGCTCGAGGGCGCGCAGCAGCTCCTGCTCCGGCTCGGCGGGAAACGGCGGCGCCTCGAGCGCCGCCAGCGCCGCGGCGGCCTTCGCGGCGCGGCGCAGCTTCCGGCCCACGGTCCGCGCCGCGGCGAGCAGCTGCGCGAGCGCCGCCAGCTCGTCGCCCTCGAGCACCGAACCATCCATCCGGAGCCGGCCGAGGGCGTCGGCCGCGTCGGGGAACGGGACCGGCTCCACGTCGTCACCCGCCTCGAGGCGGTCCGCGAACGCGGCTACGATGGCCAGCTCGGCGTCGATCCACCGGGCGTCGACGCGCGGCACCAGCGCACGCACGCACGCGGCCCCCTGCGGGGTCACGGCGTACTGCGAGACCTGGTCGAGTGCGGCGGGAAACTCGATCGCGGCGAGGGCGGCATCCGCGAAGGCCCCGGCCATGCTATGCGGCCAGTTCCTCGCGGCGCATCTCGAGTTCGCGGTTCCTGAGGTCCGAAACGAAGGTGGAGGAGCGGAGCGTCCGGGCAGTGCCGCGGTCCCTGCGCGCCGCCGCCAGCGCGGCGCGAAGCTGCTCGACCAACGGACTACTCACTCCTGGTGCGGCGGCTCTTGCGGCGGGCGGCGTTCATCTTCCGCTTGCGGCGCTCGCTCGGCTTCTCGTAGTGCCGGTGCTTGCGCAGGTCCGAGAGGATGCCCGCCTTCTCGCACTTCTTCTTGAAGCGCTTGAGGGCCCGTTCGAAGTTCTCATCCTCGTGGATGATGACTTCCGGCATTCAACGACCTCGTGCTCAAGGCCTAAGTCACAAAGCGTGAAAAAGTTAACCCCCGGCCATTGGACGCGCTAGCCCGGCGGCCACTTCATCCGCCGGCCACCCAGGACGTGCAGATGCAGGTGCGGAACGGTCTGGCCGCCGTGGTCGCCGATGTTGATCACGACCCGGTAGCCGCCGTGGTCGATCATGACCTTGCGCGCCACCTGGTGGGCGAGGACGAGCAGCTCGCCCAGCAGCGCCGCGTCGTGGACGTCCGCTAGCGAGGAGATGTGCTCGCTGGGGATCACCAGCACGTGATCCGGCGCTTGCGGGTTGATGTCGCGGATGGCGATCGCCGTCGGCGTGTGGAGCACCACGTCCGCCTTGATCTCGCCGCGGGCGATCTTGCAGAACGGACATGCGGCTGAACCCGTCATGCCACTCCCCCCTGAACCGGTGAGCCGAGCCGCGCCTGCGCGGTGAGCGCGAGGGCCGCGAGCGCGGCGGTGTCGAATCGGAGCGTCACGCGTCCGAGGGCGACCGGCCGGAAGCCGGCCGCCTTCGCCGCCGCGCGCTCGGCCTCGCTGAAGCCACCCTCGGGGCCGATGGCCCACTGCACGGCGTCGGCCTCGCGCACCAGCGGAAGCGGACCGCCGTCCTCATCGGCGACGAACCGCAGCGCGCCCGGCGGCGCGGGCCGCAGCGCCTCGCTCAGCGCCACCGGCGCGACGACCGCGGGGGCCCACGCGGCGCCGCACTGCTTGACCGCCTCGCGCGCGCGCCGGACCGCCTTCTCAACATGCACCGCCAGGAAGCGCGTCGCCACCTGCGAGGAGCGCTCGGTGACGAGGGGGACGACCTTCGTGGCGCCGAGCTCGGCAGCCTTCTCGACGACCATGAGGAACCGGTCGCGGTCCCCGGCCCCGACGAGCAGCTCCGTGACGGGCGGCGGCGCGACGACGGTGGCGGCCACGACGCGCGCCGCGACGAGCTCCCGCTCGAGGGCGAGCCGCGCCGTCGCGACCGCGCCGCGGCCATCCACCAGGCGGATCACGGCCCCGTCCCCAACGCGGCGCACCTTGAGGTGGTGCGCCTCCTCCCCGTCGAGGATCACGACGCCCCCCGCCGCGAAGGGTCCGCGCGCGAACGCGATCGCCACCGGCGGGGCCGCCGCGCGCGTGGTCACGCCCCGAGCGCCTCCTTCATCCGGTCCCAGAAGCTGCGTCCGCCCCTGGCCGCCGGCGGCTCGCCCTCGAGCCCCGCCAACTCGCGGAACAGCTGCTCCATCTGGGGAGTCAGGCGCTCGGGCGTCCAAATCCCGATCCGCACGTGCAGGTCGCCCTTCGAAGCGGAGCCGAGGTGGGGCAGCCCGCGCCCTTTCAGCCGGAGCACCGTGCCCGGCTGCGTGCCGGAGGGGATCTTGATCCGCTCCTCGCCGTACGGCGTGGGCACCACGGCCTCGATGCCGAGCGCGGCCTGGCTGAAGGTGAGCTGCAGGTCGTAGACCAGGTCGTCGTCGTGGCGCAGGAAGCGCGAGTCCTCCTCCACGTCGAGCATGACGAGGAGGTCGCCGGCCGGTCCGCCACGCGGCCCCGCGTGCCCCTGCCCGCGCATCGTGATGTAGTTCTCCGACGACACGCCGGCCGGCACGTCCACGGTGACCGTGCGGTCCAGCTTCGTGCGGCCGTCCCCGCGGCAGATCTCGCAGGGCGCGGTGATGACGCGCCCCTCACCGCCGCAGGTCGGGCACGGCGCCACCGAGACGAACTGCCCGAACACCGACCGCTGCGCCCGCCGGATCTGGCCCGCCCCGCCGCACGTCCTGCACGGCGCCGGCCGCGTGCCCGGCTTCGCCCCGGACCCGCCGCACGTTTCGCACGCCACGAGGACCTTGTACTTGAGCGTCTTCTTCGCGCCGGTCGCGACCTCGTCGAGCACCAGCGCCACGGTGGCGCGCAGGTCGTTGCCGCGCGGCTCGACGGAGCCGCGGCGGCCGCCGCCGAACAGCTCCTCGAACCCGGCAAACCCGCCGAAGTCGCGCATGAAGATGTTGAGCGCCTCGGAGAGGTCGAACGGGTGGAATCCCTGCGCCTGCCCCGCCCGCCCCTTGAGCCCCGCCTCGCCGAAGCGATCGTAGATGCGGCGCTTCTCGGGCTCGCGCAGCACCTCGTAGGCCTCGGTGATCTCCTTGAAGCGCGCCTCGGCGCCCTGGTCCCCGTTGTTGCGGTCGGGGTGGTACTGCATCGCGAGCTTGCGGTAGGCGCGCTTGATCGCGGCCTCGTCGGCCTCGCGCGGGACGTCGAGGATCGCGTAGTAGTCGCTCATCGCAGCAGATCGCTGACCATCTTCGACGTGTGCTCGACCAGCGCCACGACCTTCTCGTACGGCATCCGCGTCGGGCCGAGCACGCCGATCACGCCCGCGAGCGCGCCGGCCCGGTACGGGGCCGTGACGATCGTGAGGTTCGCCAGCCGCTGGCTCGGGTTCTCGCCGCCGATGGTGATGGTGAGCGTCCCGGCACGCGTGTGCTCGCCGAGCACCTTGTGCAGCAGGTCGCGCTGCTCGGTCAGCGCGATCAGCTCCTTCATTTTCTGGCCGCTCGAGAACTCGGGCTGCTCCGCGAGCACCGACGTGTGGCCGAGCACCACCCCCTCCTCGGTCGCGCCGGGCAGATCGAAGATCTGCTCCCCGGTGGCGAGGAAGATGTCGAGCAGTTGGCTCTCGGCCGGCGTCACCGCCGTGTCGCGCAGCCGCACGGCCAGCGTCTGGCGGATCTCCCGCCGCGTGAACCCGGCGCGCCGCTCGTTGAGGACGCCGGCGATCTTCACGATGGCGTCGGGCGGGAGCGTGCCGGGCACCTCGACGAAGATCGTGCGCACGATCCCGCTCTCGAGGTTGAGCACCAGAAGGAGCCGATCGCTGGAGACCGCCACGAGGTCGAGGCGGTCGAGCTTCGCGTCCCCGAGCGACGGGGCCACCGCGACGCCGAGCTCCTGCGAGAGGACGCCCAGCACCTCGGCCGCGCAGCGCAGGATCGCCGTGACCGCCGAGCCCTCGGCGATCAGGCCGTCGCGGATGGCGTCCCGCTCCTCGCGCGTCACGCGCGGGGCGTGCATCAGGGCGTCCACGTACAGCCGGTAGGCGCGGTCCGTGGGCACGCGACCCGAGGACGTGTGGGGGTGGAAGAGGAACCCCTTCTCCTCGAGGTCGCTCATCGCGTTGCGGATCGTGGCCGCCGACACGCCGAGTCCGAACCGCCGCGCGATCACCCGGCTCCCCACCGGCTCGGCGGTATCGACGTAGCTCTGGACGACCGCCTCCAGAACCCGCAGCTCGCGTTCGTTCAGCTCGGTAGTCATGGGCAACTCAAAGTCACAGCGCAATTTAGACGGACGCGACCAACTCGTCTAGGCGTAGCCAGCCAAGAACGGTAAGGCAGAGGCGCAGTGGGCGCAGTGGGCGCAGCCGGTCGCCAGTGGCGTCAGCGGCCGGCCCACTGAGTACCGCCCAACCCGCCCTGACCCACTTCGCCATCGCCTCCGCGAACCCCGGCGGGCATGGATCGGGCACCTCGATCCCCTCAGACGTACGCAGGCCGAGATAGAGCTGTTCCAGCCGGCGCTGCGGCTCGGCCAGAGTCTCCCTGCCGGCGATGGGGCTTGCGCCGGCCGCGAGCCGCCGGACCCACCGCGCATAGGCCGCCTCGTTCCACCACCGGCTCACGCCATCGAAGCTGTGGGCCGACGGGCCGAAGCCCAGGTACGGCCGGAGCTGCCAGTAGGCGCGGTTGTGCACCGCCTCGCGGCCGCCCCGCGCGGCGTTCGACACCTCGTAGAAGGTGAACCCGGCCCCGCGGAGCAGCTCGTGCGCGAGCAGGTACTCCGCTTCATAGCGGGCGTCGGGCGCGGCGGCGCACTCTCCGCGCGCGACCTGCCGCGCGAGCGGCGTGCCCGGCTCGATCGTGAGGCCGTACAGCGAGACGTGGTCGCTCTCGCAGGCGATCGTACGCTCGAGGTCGGCGCGGAAGTCGCGGCCGAGCGTGTCGGGCAGCGCGAAGATGAGATCGAGCGAGACGGTGGCGATGCCGGCCGCGCGCGCGGCCCGCACCGCGGGTGCAATCGCGACGGCGTCGTGCGTACGGTGCATCCAGCGCAGCACGCGGTCGTCGAACGACTGCGCGCCGAGGGACAGGCGGTTCACGCCCGCGTCCGCCCAGGCGCGCGCCGTCTCCGGCGACACGTCGTCGGGGTTGGCCTCGAGGGTGAACTCCGCGACGTCGCCGGTGACGCCGCACAGCCGCGCGATCTCCGCCACGCCGTCGCCGCCGAGGCGCGACGGGGTTCCGCCGCCGAGGTACACCGTCGCGGGGGGCCCGAACGGATCCGCGCGGCGCACCTCGCGCTCGAGCGCGCCGAGGTACTCGCGCACCGGCGTCCGCTTCCGCACCGCGATGCTGAAGTCGCAGTACGTGCAGCGGCGGGCGCAGAACGGGACGTGGACGTACAGGTGCCGGGCCGTCACGACGCAAGGGCGAAGTGTTTGCCCGGAAGCTGCGTGATCAGCCCCTGGAGTTCCAGCGCGGAGAGCGCGGCGAGGACCAGTCCCGGCTCGAGGTTCGCGCGCGCCGCGAGCCGGTCCACGTGCTCGGGCTCGGGGCTGATGAGGTCGTAGAGCCGCGCCTCGGCGCCGGTCAGCTCCGCGCGGGTGGCCTCGGGATCGGGCGCCTCGAGGCCGCCGCGGGCCGTCCCCGAACGCGCGGCGCGGGAGCTCAGCGCGTCCACCGCGAACCAGCCGTCGGCTTCCGCCCACGACGGCATGTCGAACTCGGCGAGCACGTCCGCCGGCGAGAGGAACGGCCGCGCCCCGTTCGCGATCAGCAGGTTGGGGCCGGCCGCCTCGAGCTCGTCCACCCGCCCGGGCACGGCGAACACCGTCTTCCCCAGGCCCAGCGTCCACTCGACGGTGTTGCTGGTGCCGCCCTTCACTTTGCCTTCGACGACGAGCAGGCAGCGCCCGAGCGCCGCGATGAGGCGGTTGCGAGCCGGGAAGTTGTAGTGCAGCGGCGGCGTGAGCGCCGCGTACTCCGAGAGCAGCAGGCCGCTGCGCGGGATGGCCTCGAGCAGGTCGGCGTTGGAGCGCGGGTACGGGACGTCGAGGCCGCAGCCAACGACCGCGACCGTCTGCCCGCCGGCGTCGAGCGCGCCGCGATGCGCCCTGGTGTCGAGCCCCTTGGCGAGCCCGCTCACCACGACGAGCCCGGCGCGCGCGAAGGCGTGCGCGGCCCGGTACGCGATCCGCTCGCCGTAGCGGCTCGGCGTGCGGCTGCCGACGACCGCGACCATCGGGCGTGACAGCAGGTCGAGGTTCCCGCGCGCGAACAGCCGATCGGGCTGCGGACGGACCTGGAGCAGCGACCGCGGGAAGCGCGGGTCGTCGGGCGTGAGGACCGCCTCGGCGAGCGCGGCCGTCACACCCGCTCCCGGGTGCGCTCCTCCACCAGCCGTGTCCAGAGCACTTCGAGCAGCTCCTTGAGGCCGGCGCGCGAGACGGCCGAGATCGCGACGCTCGCGAACGCGTCGGGCGCGGGCGGGAGCGCCGCGTCGGCCGGCGCCGGCAGGAGGTCCGTCTTGGACCACGCGACGCAGTGCGGCCGCTTCGCGAGCCGGGGGGAGAACTTGCGGACCTCCTCCCGCAGGAGCGCGTAACTCGCGGCGCGGTCGGGCGCGTCGAGCGGCACCATGTACACCAGGAGCCGGGTGCGCTCGACGTGGCGGAGGAACTTGAGGCCGAGCCCCTTCCCCGCGTGGGCGCCCTCGATGATCCCGGGGATGTCCGCGAGGACGAAGCTGCGGTGGTCCGAGAGCTGGACGACGCCGAGGTTGGGCTGGAGCGTGGTGAACGGGTAGTCGGCGATCTTCGGGCGCGCGGCGGTGACCGACGCGAGCAGCGTGCTCTTGCCGGCGTTCGGCTCGCCCAGGAGGCCGACGTCGGCGATGAGCTTGAGGGTGAGCCGGATCTTCCGCTGCTCGCCGTCCTCGCCGGGCTGGTAGTGGTGCGGCGCCTGCCGCGTCGCCGTGGCGAAGTGCACGTTGCCGAGCCCGCCGCGCCCGCCCTTCGCCACCAGGAGCCGTTCGCCCGGCTCCACCAGCTCGCCGAGCAGCTCGCCCGTGGCCTCCTCGTGCACGAGCGTGCCGAGCGGCACTGGCAGCAGGAGATCGTCGGCGGAGCCGCCCGTCTTCTGCGACGTCCCGCCGGGCTCGCCGTGCTCCGCGGCCCAGCGCCGGGTGTAGGTGTAGTCGAGCAGCGTGTAGAGGTTGCGGTCCCCGACGACGTACACGCTGCCGCCGCGGCCGCCGTCCCCGCCCGAGGGGCCGCCCTTCGGGGCGAACTTCTCGTGGCGGAACGCGGTCCTTCCCGAGCCGCCGTTCCCCGCCAGGACGTCCACGACCACTTCGTCGATGAACACGCTCAGCGCTCCTCGGCGGCGAGGTCCGCCCACAGCGAGCGCGCCACGGCGAGCCGGTCGGCCCGCACCGACGGGCAGCGCGCCGCCAGCTCCAGCACGTCCTCCACCTGCGCGCGTAGGGCACCGACGTTCAGCGCGCCGCGGTAGTGCGAATGGAGCTGGCGGGGGACGTCCTGCTCGATCAGCATCGCGATGGCGCACAGCTCGCGGCGGACGGGGTCGAGCGCCGGCCGGCTCAGGGTGCGGCCGTAGCCGTCCACGAGAATCCAGCGGTCGAGGGCCGGATGCAGCGCGGCCACGTTGCGCCGCAGTTGGTCGTAGTTGGCGCCGTAGATGATCCGGCACGTCGCCTCGCCACGCGCGAGCCACTCCTTCCATTGGGCGTAATCGCCCGCGTCTTGCTGGCCCGGCGTGGGCTCGGGGTACACGCGCCGCAGCAGCCCCGCAGCCACGAGCGCGCGCGGGAAGCCCGCGAACAACACCGCGGCGAGGACCAGCTCGTCGAGCCAGGCGCCGCTCACGCCGGCCGCGCGCGCCGCGCGCAACGCCGCGGCGAGGGCCGCCTCGGGCCCGTCGGGGATCTCCAGCGCGACGCGCACCAGGGCCGCGGTCGGCACGTCGAGCGCGTTCACGTTATGCCCGGCGGCCGCGGCGCCGTCACCCAATCCGCGCGCCGCGTGTCAATTCCACGCGCGCGATCACGTGGCCTACCGCCACGCCGCGCGTGTTCGTCAGCACCGGACGGCGGTGCGCGTCCAGGTTCGGCACCGGCGCCGGCAGGAGCGCATCGAGCACGCCGAGCAGCGCGGGAGCCAGTGCGCGCAGCGCGCCGTCCTCCACCTTGAGGGCGACACCCAGCTTCAGCTCGGGGAGCGCAGCGCAATACACGCCTTCCGCCCCCACCTTGGCGATCACGCGACCGCCCGTCGCCTCGATCACCTGGGTGTCGAGCCGCTCCGTGCCCGCGATCAGGAAGGGGTGGCGCCGCACGGCGGCCAGCAGGCGCGCCGCCGCCCGGACGCTGCCCGCGCTCACGCCCTCCAGGAGCGCGCCCGGCGCGAGAAGGGACGGCGCGGCCGCGAGCCTGGCGTAGGCGGTCGCCATGTGGCGGAGCGACAGCGCGAAGCTCGGCACGCCGCAGCCGTCGGTCGCGTGGGAGATCTCCAGCTCCGGCGCGAGGCCCGTCCACGCGCGGACCTCCTCGAAGCAGCGCGACTGGACGGCGCCGTCCGGCTGCGCGTAGGCCGCGCGGTCCCAGCCGCGATGCCGCGCCAGCGCAAGCATGGCGCCGTGCTTGCCCGAGCAGTTGTTGTGGAGGCGAGTCGGCTTCTCCCCGCGCCCGGTCATGGCCCGGGCGACCGACTCGGTGAGCGAGGGGTGCGGGCCGCACACCAGGTCCGCCTCGCCCGAGCCGGAGCGCGCCAGCAGCCGGCGCGCGACCTCGACGTGGCGCGGCTCCCCGTTGTGGGAGGCGCAGGCGAGCGCGAGCTCCTCGTCATCCACGCCGAACGCGTCCGCGGCCCCTTCGGCGACCAGGGGGATCGCCTGGAAGAACTTCGCCGCGGAGCGCCAGAAGGTGACGCGGTCCGGCTCGCCGCTGTGCGCGACGAGCGTGCCGTCGGGCCGGGCGACGGCGACGGACAGACGGTGCAGCGACTCGACGACGTCGCCGCGGACGACTTCGACGAAAGCTGGCATGACGCGCGGGAAAACTAATCCCTCGGCCGAAGCGGCGCGTCGGCCAGCGCGAGGGCGCTCACGGCTTCGGCCGCGCGAGGACCCGGACGACGTCTCGCGCCAGCAGCTCGCCCTCCGCGCCGGGCCGCTCGAGGCCCTCCACCGCGTAGCCGCACTCGGCGAGGAGGCGCAGCGGCCGCGCGGGGTCGCCGCCACCGCGGCGGGTGATGGCGGTGTGCAGCTCGAGGAAGACCAGCGGCCGGGTGGCGCCGGTGAGCGTGCCGCGCGCGCCGCGCAGCACGTCGGCCTCCGCGCCCTCGACGTCGATTTTGAGGTGGGTCGGCGTACAGCCGCAGCGCCGCGCGAGGCCGTCCACCGTCACCTCGTCCACGCGGGTGCGCTCCCCCGCCGGGTGCGCCGCGTCGGCGGGCATGTAGTAGCCCGCGGCGATCACGCCACCGTCCACCAGCTCGAGCGTGCCCTCCTCGGCGCCCGCCGCGGCGCCCAGGACGGCGACGCGGTCCTCCACGCCGTTGAGGCGCGCGACGAGCCGCGTCATGCGCACCGCGACGGGCGATGGGTCCACCGCGACAGCCCGCGCGAGCGGCCCGCCGTAATGCAGCGCCGCGAAGCTGAACAACCCGAAGTGCGCCCCGATGTCGAACAGCACCATGTCCGGCGCGCACGCCGCGATGAAGGCGTCGAGCTCGGCGACCTGGTCGGGGTCGTCGAGGTGGGCCCGGTAGGCGGTGCGCAGGGCGAGCGGGTGACAGCGCAGCCGCCACCCCGGCCGGATCTGCGCGACCGGGTCGAGCCCGGCGGCGTGCGCGCCGTGGTCGCGCAGCCAGAGCAGCGTGGCACGGGGACTGCGCAGCCAGTTGCGCAGGCGGCGCGGGACGAGCGACCGTGCCAGGCCGGTGAGCGCGGCAGGCGGCGGGGGGGACGGCGAGTGCATCGCACCGAAGGTAGGGCGGAGCCGCGCCGCAGCGCTATATTCGCCGCCATGCGCACCCTTGCC
Organism: uncultured Gemmatimonadales bacterium; assembly: GCA_964358595.1. Lineage (GTDB taxonomy): Bacteria > Gemmatimonadota > Gemmatimonadetes > Gemmatimonadales > JACORV01 > CAYHQJ01. Next base: position 1,039 of record CAYHQJ010000016.1, on the reverse strand, counting down.
CTGCTCGGTCTCGCGGTGTGTCCCGCGATCGCCATCGCCCAGACCCCTAGCCCACGCTATCTCGCGAGCGACTCCTGGTCAACGCCGTTCGTCGAGCAGCTGATCCGCGCCGGCGTGCTCCGCGACCCGGACCCGTTGACGCGGCCGCTGCGACGGGCCGACGTGGCGCGTGCCCTCGCGGAGGTGGACACAACCCGCCTCGCCGAGGCGCTGCGCGCCACCGTCCGCCAGCTTCTCGACGAGATGACGCCGCCCGCCGGTGACTCCGCGCGCTGGCACGTCGAGGCGGCGGCCGGAGCCCTCGCGGCGTCGGACGCCCGGCGCGACCCGTTGCGACCGGCCGCGGACTCGGCGGGCATCTACCCGCAAGGCGGGCTCGCGCTCGCGCTGGAGTTGCCCCACCTGACGCTGGTCACAGCGCCTCGGATCGACAACCGTTTGAAGTACGATCCGGACTACCACGGGAAGAAGGACCGTGTCGTCGCGGGTCGCGCCAACGAGGCGTACCTCAGCGCTTCGTGGCGCTACTTCGAGGCATTCTTCGGCACGATTGGCCGCAACTGGGGGCCGCCGGATGCCCACGGCCTGCTGCTTTCGCCGAATCCGTACAGCTTTGACCACCTGATGCTGCGTTTCGGCCCGCGGCGGCTCAGGCTCGAGCTGATCGCGGGCCAGCTGGACCCATTGCCGCTGTGGGACACGAGTCAGCCGGTCAATCGCTACCTGGCGATGCACCGGCTCGCGGTACAGCCGTCGGAGCGACTCGCCTTCTCCCTCAGCGAGTCCGCGGTGTACGCGCAAACGGGCGGTGTGCCGCGGTCGTTCGAGCCATGGTACTTGAATCCGCTGAACCTCTTTCTCCTGCAGCAGACGGACGGGGCGCCGACGTCCAACGCGCTGCTGGCCGCCGATGTGACGCTTCGCGTGCGCAGCACGGCGCGCGTCTCCGGCCAGGTGTACGTGGACGACTTCCAAGTCGATCGGCGGACGCAAGGCGATCGGGAGCCGCCGGGGTACGGCGTCACCGTGACGGCGTCCG
>CAYHQJ010000015.1:0-22465 GCA_964358595.1 uncultured Gemmatimonadales bacterium | reverse complement strand
CCTGCCGAAGACCCGCGGGGGGATGATCATGCGGCGGGTGCTGCGCGACATCGCCTATGGGCGCGCCCGGGGCGACACGACGACGCTCGCCGATCCGACCGTCGTGGAGCGGCTGAAGGCGAAGTACGAGGAGGGAGAAGCGTGAGAGGTGAGGAGGGCCAGTGTGATTAGGTGAGGGGCGAGGCGGGCGGCCCTTGCGGCACCGTGGCGGGTCGGGCAGCCTCCTCACCCACTCCTAATCACCTTGGCGCCTCTCACCTCTCACCCCGATCATACTCGCCACGAAGATGCCCGCGATGATCCCCGCACTCGCCAGGCACCACGTGCACACGGCGTGGATCACGAACAGCTCGAGGTAGGTGAGGTAGATCGTGAACGCCACCCCGACGCCCGAGATCACGGCGAGCCAGAGCGTCGGCGCGCGGCGCCCCGCCCACGGCTCCTGCAGCCCGACCAGCGCCACGACGAGCAGGGCCAGGTACCCGGCGGCGCCGTACGCCGCCACGGGAATCGAGAACAGCGCGCCGTAGGGACCGAGCTGGACCCGGTCGCAGGAGCCGCTGCCGCCGCACGCGATCGGGCCGACGACGCCGAGCCGGTGCAAGGTGAGGTAGCTCGAAAGCAGCAGGCCGATCAGCGACAGCGTCGCCGCCGCCATGCGGTGGCGCATCAGCGCCGCGGCGCTCCCGGCGCCGGCGCCGCACCGGCCGGCGGGGCGATCGAGTCCACGAGGTGCCGAAGCTCGTCGAACGTCGGGACGTCCTGGAGCTTGTGGCCATTGATGAACATGGTCGGCGTGGCGCCCACGCCGAGCGAGTCGCCGAGCCGCCGGTCCGCCAGCACGCCGGTCCACGCGCGCTGCTCGCGCACGCAGCTGTCGTAGCGGCCCATGTCGAGCCCGAGGCGCTGCGCGAAGTCGCGCAGCAGCCGCTCCGGCCGGCGGCTGGCGACCCAGTCCGCTTGCGACTGGTAGATCGCGTCGTGCATCCGCCAGAACTGCCCCTGCTCGTTCGCGCACGCGGCCGCCAAATGCGCCTGCGGCGACTTCTCGTGGCCCTCCAGCGGGAAGTGCATGAACCGCCACCGAACCCGGCCCGTGGCGACGAGGCGCTGCTCGATGTCGGGGAGCTGGAGCACGGCGAACCGCGCGCAGTAGGGGCACTCGAAGTCGGAGTACTCCGCCACCTCGACCGGCGCCGAGTCCGAGCCCATGGCCACGCCGCGCGGACCGGCGGTCGGCGGCATGGTCGCGGTCGGCGCCAGCGACAGGCCGCCGCGGCGCCCGCCGGCCGAGCGGGAGATCAGGACTCCGCCCGCGACGACGATCAGCGCGAGCGCGAAGTAGAACGGCGTCAGCGACCGTCCGGCGGCCATGTGTCATCCTCCTCGTCGGGTTCCACCGCCGGCGACCATGCGCCGTTGGCCTCCCCGACGATGCGCCGGTGCTCGGCGGTCTCGGGGGTGTCGAACGTCGTGCGGACCTCGTAGCGGAACAGCTCCGAGCGCAGGTCGCCGAGCTCGCGCAGCAGCGCGCCGGGATCGGCCAGCAGGCGCCCTTCGGCGTCCAGCACCACGATGCGCCGTGCCAGGGCCCGGAGCAGGTCGCACAGCCGTTCGATGCGGGCCGGATCGTAGGTTTCGTCAGCCACCGTCGGCACCTCGTCTGGGGCCGCCCTCGCCCGGCGAGCGCGCGGTTCCTATCATCATACCCACTGTGGCCACCCTCGCCAACTCGTCGCCGCGGCTCGCCGACCCACTGGCGCTGCTCGAGATCGCGCGGATCGCGCAGGCGCCGCTGCGCTTCGGCCACGACATCCGGATCCTGCGCGACGGCGGCCTCGCGTTCCCGGCGATGCTCGCCGCCATCCGCTCGGCGCGCTACAGTGTCTGCTTCGAGAACTTCATCATGGCGCACGACGCCACCGGCGAAGAATTCGCCGTGGGGCTCGAGCGCGCGCGGCGGCGCGGGGTGCACGTGCGGGTGCTGTACGACCCGCTGGGTACCCTGCTGGTGCGTGGCGGGTCCGTGGCGCGGCGGCTCAAGCGCGCCGAGGTGGAGGCCCGCGCGTTCCGGCCGCTGTCGATGAGCGCGCCGTGGAGCTGGCTGCGCATGCGGCACCGCGACCACCGCAAGCTGCTCGTCGCCGACCGGAAGATCGCCGTCGTCGGCGGTCTCTGCATCGCCGACCACTGGGCGCCGGCCGAGCGGGGCGGCGGCGGCTGGCGCGACACCGCGATGATGGTGCGCGGGCCAGCCGTCGCGGACCTCCAGGTCGCCTTCGAGCGCATGTGGGCGCGGGCGCACGGGGCGGCCGTGGACACGACGCTCACCCAGGAGGGCCCGACCGGCGCACTCCCGTCCCCGAAGGGCGACGCGGCGGTCGTGGTCGTGGGCGACCGGCCCGGGACGGGGCGGGTCGCCGCGATCTACGAGTGGCTCGCCGACCACGCCGAGGAGAGCTTCGAGCTGACCGACGCCTACTTCGTCGCGCCGGCGAGCGTCTTCCGGGCGCTGCTGCGTGCCGCGCGGCGCGGCGTCCGGGTGCGGCTCCTCCTGCCCGGCCGCACCAACCACCCGATCGCGGGGCTGGCCGCGCGCCGCATCTACGCGCCGCTCCTCGATGCCGGGGCCGAGATCCACGAATGGCGCGGCGTGATGCTGCACGCGAAGACGACCGTGGTGGACGGCTTCGTGTCGCTGGTCGGCTCGAGCAACCTCGACCCGCTGTCGCTGCATCGAAACTACGAGCTGAACGTGCTCGTCGGCGACCCGCGCACCGGGACGCGGATGCGCGAACTGTTCGCGGCCGACCTCACCCGGGCGGTGCGGGTCGATGCGGACGAGTGGCGGCGCCGTCCCCGGCGCGCGAAGCTCGCGGAGGCCGTGGCAAGCCTATTCTCGGGATATCTGTGAGGGTTTCAAAGAGTTGAACTCTTCAGCTCCTCGACTATATTGCGCCGGTTATGTGCCGCCCCCCCCGGACGGCGTCCTTTCAGGAGGTGTGATGACCAAGGCGAAAAAGCCCCGCAAGCAGTACATCCCCACGACCTTCGAGCAGGCCCGCGACGAGCTCTTCAGCCACATCCTGCGCTGTGGAGTACTGGAAGCCGCTGAAGAGCACCGCAAGGACTGGTTCGACGACACGATGGCCTACCTGACCGAGCGCTACGAAGCGTTGACCGCCGCGGAGCTGGGCGAGCTCCGGACGCTCGGCGAGCGCTACTGCCGTCCCGTCGTCGCGCGGCCTGAGACGGTTTCGGCCGGCATCACCTGAGACTCTTCGGTCACCGACTGCTGGTGACGCCCCGCAGCTAGCGCCGCGGGGCGTTGCGTTTCCGCCACCGTAACCCGATCGCCAGCCGCGCTCCGCCGCCGACGCCGACCTCGACGAACGTCCCGCGCGGGCCGCTCGGCGCGTTCTCCGCGCCCAGCACGAGCTGCACGTACGGATGCAGCCGGCCGTGCTCGTCCATCAGCACCGCGAGTCCGCCCCCGCCGTAGACCGCGTCGCCGCGGGTGCGCGCGGGATCGAGCAGGAAGTGGCCCACGATCTCCGCGCGCGCCGCCGGCCCCGCACTGCCCAGGGCGCCGCCGGCCAGCGCCGCGGCGATCCGGGTGCGACCGCCGTCGCGCCACGCGAGGCCCGCGCCGAAGCCGGTGAACGCCGGCCGTGACAGCGCAAGCACGGCCCACAGCTGCGTCTCGCGCCAGCCCTGCGCCCGCGCCGACCGCGGCGCCGCGAGCGCGAAGACCAGCGCGAGCTTCCAGGCGCTAGGCCTGGAGCACCAGCTCATAGCGGATGGCGATGTCCGGATTCAGGGAGTGGGTGACCGAGCAGTACTTGGCGAGCGAGAGGTCGATCGCATGGCGCACCTGCTCCTCCCTCGCCCCCGGCGCGGTCACGGAGTACTTCAGGTCGATCGCGACGTAGCGTTGCGGGTGCTCCTCGCGGCGCTGCCCGGTGACCTCGAGGCGCAACTCCCGCAGGTCCACCCGCTTCTTCCGCATCACCACGACCACGTCGCTGCCCGTGCACGCCGCCAGCGCCAGGAGCAGGCTCTCCATCGGCCCGGGGCCCGCGACGTTGTCCCCGTCGATCGGGACCCTGACCCCGCCCGCGCCCGCGCCGCTGAAGACCAGTTCCCGCCCCTGCCACGTCAGGCCGACGTGCTTCGCTTTCGCCATCAGTTGCCCCCCGCCGAGCGCGTCGCGAGTCCGACCAGGAACCGGTGGCGACCCAGCCGATCGAGGGAGTGGTACTCGATCAGCCAGTTGTACGACGGCCGGAACGGGAGCTCGAAGCCCATCACCAGGTTGGGCCACGTGTGGTGGCTGTTGCCGTCGTCGTAGTAGCCGACCCCGGCGCCGACGTAGGGGATCGCCGGCGCGTTGTCGGGCTGGAACCGGTAGATCACTTCCAGCGCGGCGTGGATCGACGTGAGGCTCTGGCCGAAGCCCACCTCGAACGAGGGGCGCAGGCGGACCTGCGCGCTCCACAGCTCCGCGACGTCCACGGTCGAGCCGAGCACGGCCTGCTCGTCCTTGTTGACCTGGCCGCCGCCGCGCGTCGAGAAGCCGATGATGTCGAACCGCAGAGCGCCGCTCGCGCCGGCGCCGCCACGCTGGCCGGGCGGCTGGAACTCCTGGGCGCGGGCGGTGGCGGTGACCGCGAGCAGCGCCGCGGCCGCGAGCGTCAGGGGTCGTCGCATCCCGTCTTCCTCCTCAGGTGTGCGGGCGGTCGGTGCGCCGGACCGCGAGGCGTCCGTAATCCGCGATCGCGTACAGCGCGATCGCCGCGGTGGCCCAGGCGAGCGGCTCGAGGTACGGCGAGCCGAGGAGCCACGCGCACAGCGTCAGCGACTGCCCGGTGGTGACCGCCTTCCCGCCGACACTCGCCGGTACGGTGAACGGGCGGCCCAAGGCGACACTCGCCAGATACCCGAGCGGGGCGAGAATGTCCCGCAGCAGCACCCCGAGCACCTCGAGCGGGGTGAGCGCGCGGGAGAGCGCGAGCACCAGGAACGCCGTCAGCATGAAGATCTTGTCGGTGAGGGGGTCGAGGACCGCGCCGAGGCGCGAGGGGCCGAGCCGCCGCGCCAGCCACCCGTCGAGCAGGTCGCTGGCGGCGGCGGCGGCCAGCACCGGGAGGCGAACCTCCATCCGCTCGATCGCGGCGAAGGCGACGGCCAGGGGGACGCGCGAGAGCGAGACCAGGTTGGCCGCCGTGAACGGGCCGCCCGCCTCTCCTTGCCGCCCCCCAGGCCGCGTCGTACCTTGTCCCATACTGTGGACCTGTCCCTCCTCAAGCAGGCTGCCATCTTCGCCGACCTCGACGAAGGCGAGCTCGCGCGCGTCGCCGAGGTGTGCCACGAGCAGAAGTTTGTCAGCGCCAAGACGATCTTCAAAGAGGGCGAGCCCGGCAACCGGCTCTACCTCATCGCCGAGGGCGAGGTCCGGATCAGCCGCCAGATCCCCGGCAGCGGCGAGGAGGCGCTGGCGGTTCTCAAGAAGGGCGCCCTGTTCGGCGAGATGGCGATCTTCGACCAGTCGGAGCGCTCCACCGACGCGATCGCGAACAGCGACTGCACCCTCCTGACCATCACGCGCTCGGACTTCGAGTTGCTGATGGACTTCAACCGCGACGTCGCCTACAAGGTGCTGTGGGCCGTCGTCCGGATGCTCGTGGCCCGGCTGCGCGTCACGAACGACAACCTCCGGTCGTTCCTGGCGATGTCGATGTTCTGAGCCGCCCTACCCCCCAATCCTGAACCGCGCATCCAGCGCCACCACCCGGTCGGGGAAGGCCACGAGCGGGTTGACGTCCATCTCGAGGATCTCCTCGTGGTCGCCCACCAGCTGGGAGACGCGCTGGATGATCTCCTCGAGCGCGATGAGGTCCACCGAGGTCTCGCCCCGCACGCCCTCGAGCAGCTGGTAGCCGCGGATCCCTCGCACCATCTCGCGCGCGTCCACGTCGCTGACGGGGTGCACGCGGAAGACGACGTCCTTCAGCACCTCCACGAAGATCCCGCCGAGGCCGAACATCAGGAGTGGTCCGGCCTTGGCGTCGCGCGTCGAGCCGACGATCGTCTCGCGCCCGCCCGGGACCATGCGCTGGACCAGCACCCCCTCGGGCGTGACGCCCGCGCGTTCCGTGACGCGCCTCACCAGCCTCGCATAGCCCTCACGCACCTCCTGCTCGCTGCCCAGGCCGAGAACGACGCCCCCGATGTCGCTTTTGTGCACGATCGCCGCGCTCATCACCTTGAGCACGACGGGATGACCCACGGCCGCGGCGGCCCGCGCCGCCTCGTCGGCCGACCGCACGACCTTCCACGGCGCGGTCGGGATCCCGTACGCGTCGAGCAGCGCCAGCGACTCGGCCTCGGTGAGTCTCTCGCGCCGCGCGCCCCGCGCGCCGGCGATGACCGCGTCCGCCGCCGCGCGGTCCACCGGGAAGCTCGCCACGGCGCCCTCCGGCCGCTCGATCCACTGCCGGTAACGGTTCAGCGCGGCCAGCGCCCGCACCGCGGACTCCGGGAAGATGTAGCCCGGGATTCCCGCGTCGATGAGCTCCTCCATCGCGGCCGGCACACCGTTGCGGCCGAGCATCACGGCGAGCACGGGGATCTCCCGGCGCGTGGCGGCCGCCTCGCGGATCGCCAGGGCCACGTCCTGCGCCTGGATGCCGAGCGGCGGGATGAATGAGGCGATCACCGCGTCGACGTTGGGATCCCGCAGGACGAGCTTGATGACCTCGCGGTACACCGCGGCCTTCGCGGACGCGATGAGGTCCACCGGGTTGCGCACCGACGCTTCCTCGGCCACCCGCGCGCGGATGGCGGCCTGGGTCTCGGGCGCCAGCTCCGGCACCGACAGCCCCGAGGACTCGCAGGCGTCGGCGAGGATGATCGCCGGGCCGCCCGCGTTGCTGATGATGGCGACGCGGTTGCCCTTCGGCAGGGGCAGCCGCGGAAACGCCATCGCGTAGTCGAACAGTTCTTCGACCGTCTGCGCGCGGATGACGCCGCACTGCTGCATGAGGACGTCGGCGGCGAGGTCGGTGCCGGCGAGCGCCGCGGTATGCGAGGAGGCGGCGCGCGCGCCGGCCGCGGTGCGCCCCGCCTTGACCACGAAGATCGGCTTGCGGCGCGTGAGCTTCCGGGCGATCTGCGCGAACCGGCGCGGGTTGCCGAAGCTCTCGAGGTACATCAGGATCGCCTTGACGTTCGGGTCGTCGGCCCAGTACTCGAGCAGGTCGTTGCCCGAGACATTGGGCTTGTTGCCGACCGAGACAAACTGATAGATGCCGATCCCCAGCTCCTCACCGTAGTCGAGGATGCTCTGGCCCATCGCGCCCGACTGGCTGACGATCGCCACGGACCCGTGCGGCGGCATCTTCGGCGCGAAGGTGGCGAGCAGCGACACCTCGGGGTCGGTGTTGAGCACGCCCATGCAGTTGGGCCCCACCATCCGCATCCCGTACCGCGTCACGATCTCGACCAGCTGCCGCTCGCGCTCGATCCCCTCGCCGCCGACCTCGGCGAACCCCGCGGTGATGACGACCAGCCCCTTCACCCCCTTGCGGCCGCACTCCTCGGCGATGGCGAGCACGTGCTGCTTGCGCACCACGATGACCGCGAGGTCCACGGGGCCGGGGATCGCGGAGACCGACGGGTAGGCGGCGATCGAGTGGACGTGCGCCGCGCCGGGGTTGACCGGGTAGACGGGGCCCTTGAAGCCCCAGCGCACGAGGTTGTCGAGGATCTGGTAGCCGATGGTGTCCGGCTGCCGCGAGGCGCCGACGACCGCGATCGACTTCGGCCTCAGGATGGCGTCGAGCACGCGGGGGAACGTAGCGGGGCTATGACCTGAGACCTAGCGCAGAATCCGCAGCAACCCCGCGTCCGCGCTCCCGCGGATGAAGGTCTCGGCGTCCGTGACGGGGATGACGACGCCGGTGAGGCGGGCGGCGCGCGCGGCGTAGCCCGAGAGGTACTCCTCGACGGAGCGGCCGGCGAAGACGGCGTCGGCGTCGCGCATCGAGGTCACGATCTCGTCCCACGTGCCGGTGTACGCCGTGCCGTCCGGCGTGGCGACGCGGTGGATCTCGCCGCTGCGGCCGCGCCGGCGCATCTCCTGCAGCTCGCTGAGCAGCGCACCGAACAGCTCGAGCTGCGAGGGGTCGCGCGAGCCGGTGCCGTCGGGCCCCGCCGCCTCGAGCTCGGCCAGCATCAGCTCGGTGGCGTCCGCCTCGCCGGCCAGGTCGGCGAGGCGCACCAGCCAGGGTTTGAGCTCGGGGTCGTCGTCCGTCAGCCGGTAGATCGTCTTCTTCAGCTCGATGACGCGCCAGATGCCGAGCTCGTCCCAGTGATCGTCGGGCGTCGTCTTCTCGAACTCGGCCAGCGAAGGCTCGTACTCGCCGCGGTCGTAGAGCAGGTTGGCGAGGTAGACGCGCGCCTCGCTGTGCCCCGCGTCGATCGCGAGGGCCCGGCGCAGCCAGTGGATCGCGTCCTGCTCCTGCGAGAGCCGGTGCGCCGCGTAGCCCACGCAGGCCGCCGTCTCGGCGTGGTCGGGGTGCGCCGCCTGCGCGAGGGCGAAGAAGCGCCGCGCGGGCTCGAGCTGCCCCTCGCGGAACAGCGCGCGGCCCATCTGCAGCACGATGTCGAGGTCTTCGGAAAACCCGAGGGCGAGGACGCGGTCGAAGCACTCGACGCCCGACCCCGTCTCGCCGAGCTTGAGGAGCACCTCACCCATTCCCGCGAGCGCGTCCTCGTGGTCCGGCTCGAGCGAGAGCGCGCCGCTGAACGCCCGGCGCGCCCAGGCGAACTCCTCCCGCGCGAGACGGGCGTAGCCCATCCCGACGTGGAGCTCGACGGCTTCGGGATACACGTGCAGACCTTCGCGGAGTACTTCGATCGCTACGTCGTATTGCCCTTCGTTGTAGAGCTCGTGAGCGCGTTCGTCGTACTCGTCCGAGCTCCAGAACGGGTCGAGCATCAGGCTGGGCTCCCCGGGGAGGTTGGGCTACTATAAGAACTAAGGTGCGGCGGGGCAAGAGGTTGGGCGCTCCGCCCGAGGCGACGCCGGCACCGAGGTCAGTTTTCCCGGACCGCCTTCCCCCATTTCTTGAGCAGGCGGGCGAGCTCGGTCTGCTCGCGTGGGGAGAGCGCGGCGGCGGACTGCTCGATGCACGTGGCGTGCGCGGGGAAGTTCCGCTGGATGAGCGCCTCGCCCTTCGGCGTCAGTCGCGCCAGGACCACGCGCCGGTCCTCCGTCGAACGCCGACGCCGCAGGTAGCCCGCGCGCTCCAGCTGGTCGGCGACGTAGGTGATGTTGCCGCTGGTGACGAGCAGTTTCTCGCCGATGGTGCAGAGCGGCATCGGCCCCTTGTGGTGGAGCGCCTCGAGCACCGCGAACTGCGCCTGGGTGAGCCCGTAGCGCTGGATGTCGCGCGCCGCGACCCGGCTCACCGAGGCGGCGCAGCGCGCCAAGGCAACCCACAGGTTCAGCGCGCGGTCGGTGGTGAGCCCGTAGGAGCGGGGCCGGGCGGCCCGGGGCTTGGCCGGCTTCATCTCAAGTTCAAAATGTCGCAAACCGAGCTATGGCGCAAACCGCAGCGAGAGACGGTACCCGCCGGTGGCGCGCTCCTCCCCGTAGCTGTTCGCGAGGATGCGGTAAGTGGCGCCGGCGGTGACGCCGAAGCTGAGCCGCGAGTCGCGCCCGCTCCCGCCGTCGTCGTCGGTGGCGAGGGTCCGCCCGGCGGCGTCCTGGAGCAGGAGGTAGGCGTCGAAGTCTCCGGAGCGCAGGTCGATGACCACGTCGGCGCTGCGCGAGGGCCGGAACAGGTAGACGTCCGCGTAGGTGCTGTCGCCCACGATGCTGTCCCCCGGCTCGAGCCGTCCGACGATGGCGTCCCCGTCCCGGATCTCGAGCACCCGGCCCGGCGCCCCGGCCGGCGCCGCCGTGGCGAGCGCCAGCTCGTAGAAGCCGGTGGACTCGCGGTCGCCGTAGCCGCGCGCGACGATCCGGTAGCGCCCGCCCTGCTCGAGGTGGGCGAAGACGAAGGAGTCGGTGCCCTCGCCCAGGCCGTCGTCGTTCTCGGCGACGCTGCGGCCCTGCGGATCGCGCAGCTCGAGGTAGGCGTCGAAACTCCCCGAGCGCAGCTCGATCGTCACGTCCTGGCCGGGCCGCGCGTCGAACTCCCAGACGTCCTCGTAGCCGCCGCCGTCGCGCGCGCGGTCGCCCGGCTCGAGGCGGCCCGCAAGCCGCTGTCCCGGCGCGATGCGCGCCGGCGCGCCCGCGGCCGCGGGTGTCGCCGTGACGCCGAGCGCGACCGCGTAGCGCCCGCCGGCGCGGCCCTCGCTGTACGCCGACACGACGAGCGTGTAGGCGCCGGTGTTCGGCGCGACGGTCATGATGCGCGCGCTGGTGCCGTCGCCGCCGTCGTCGTTGGAGTCCACGGGCGTCTCGCCGAACCGCAGGACGGCGTAGGGGTCGAACGCCTGCGACGTCACGTCGATCCGGAGGAGCTGCCCGGCCCGCGCGGTAAACGTCCAGCGGTCCTCGAACCCGCGTGTGCCGAAGCGGTCGCCGGTCTCGAGCCGCCCGTCCTTCGTCTGGCCCGCCGCGATCGCGCCCGCCTCGCCCGGCTCGGCGAAGTCGCCGCTCTCCTCGACGAGGGTGAGGCGGTAGGCGCCCGACTTCGGGTCGTCGCCGTAGCTCGTGGCGAGCGCGGTGTAGTGCCCCGCCGCCCCCGCGCGGAAGGCGATGGAGGCGTCATTGTCGCCCAGGCCGTCGTCGTCGGTGGCGAGCTGCGCGCCGTCGGGGCCGAGGACCACCAGGTAGCTGTCGAAGTCGGTCGAGCGCAGCTCGAAGCGCAGGCGCTGGCCGGCGCGGGCCTCGAAGACCCAGCGGTCCTGGAACGGACCGTCGCCCGAGACCTCGTCGCCCGGCTCGAGCAGCCCGTCCTTCGTCTCGCCCGGACGGAGCGTCGCCGCGGCGCCCGCCGGCGGCGCGTCCGGCGTCTCCCAGCCGCTCACGCCGAGCGTGTAGCGGCCGCGCCCGCCCTCGCTGAACGAGGTGGCGACGATCTGGTAGCGGCCGTCGCGCGGGACGATCGCGTGCAGGCGCGCCGCGTTCCCCTCGCCCGAGTCGTCGTCGCGGCCGATGACGTATCCCTCGCCGTCCCGCAGCACGAGGTAGGCGTCGAAATCCGCCGACGCGAGGTCGATCTCGATCTTCTGCCCGCGCCGCCCGTCGAGGGTCCAGACGTGGTAGGGCGCCTTGCGGCTGCGCCCCACCGGGTCGCGGGCGGTCAATGAATCGGTCACCACGCGCCCGACGGCGATGGTGCGCACCTGCTGCGCCGCGGCCGGAGTCGCGGGGAGCAGGGCGAACAGGGCGAACAGCGCAACGCGCGTCGGGCGCATGATGAACTCCTGGCGGATGCCGGCTACCGGTTGCGGGTCAGCTCGTCGGCCAGCGGGCCGGCGTCGTAGACGCGGCGCATGGCTTCGACGATGGCGCGCGAGTCCACCCACACCGAGCGTCCGGTGGCCTCGGTGAACCGGAACCGCCACGGCAGGGACTCCATGTTGCCGTCGAAGATCAACCCCACGATCTCCCCATCCCGGTTGAGTACCGGGCTGCCCGAGCTGCCGCCGATAATGTCGTTGGTAGAGATCCCGTTGTAGGGGGTCGCCAGGTTCAGCGAATCGCGGCACGCCAGCCAGCGCGGTGGCAGGTCGAACGGCGCGCGGCCGCCGAAGCCGAGGGTGCGGTCGTAGAGGCCGTAGAAGGTCGTGTACGGCTGCGCGATCGTGCCGTTGTACTGGTAGGTCTTCACTTCGCCGTCCGAGATGCGCAGGCTGGAGTTGGCGTCGGGCGCCACGGAACTGCCATAGGTGGCGAGCATCGCGCGCGCGATCCGCTCGTCGTTAGGCACCTCACGGTTCAGGAGCTCGGTCCACTGCCGGTCGATGTCGCGCTCCAGCGGCTCGATCACCCTGGCGAGGGCGACGAGCGGATCGGCAGAGGCCGCGACCGCGGCCGCGCCGCCCTGCACCAGCGCGCGGCGCTGCTGCGGGGTGAGGATCTGCGAGGCCTGCGTCAGCGCGCTCGCCGCATCTTCGGGCGTCCGGCCCTGGAGCGTGGCGCGGAGCAGCGGGTCGGCGGCCGGCAGCTCCTCGCTCATCGCGGTCAGGTACGCAGCCAGCAGGCTGCGCTCCACCACGGTGTCCGCCCGCCCCGGGGGGTACAGGGCCCGTTCCAGCCGCGCCCTGCTCGAGTCGCGGTACAGCGGCAGGCGCGCCGAGTCGGGTTTCACGTTCTCGGCCACGCCGCGCACGATCATGCAGGCGTAGCTCAGCAGCCGCATGCCGTACATGGGGGTCGGCAGGCCGCTGAACCTGTAGTAGCGGCGGCGGGCCTCGAGCTGCCGCATCTGCCGCCGGATGGCGGCGACGTTGTCCCACGCGTCGCCGTACATCCGCAGCAGGTTGGGGTCGGCGTTGACGCGGTTGCGGAAGTTCTGCTCCCACTCCCGCTTATGGGCCATGATCTGGGGGTCCTGCAGGGTCTGGAGGTAGACGACGGACCGTTTCTGGTCGTTCGCGACGCTGAACACCGTATTACGCAGCGCCGCCGCGCGCTCCGGGCTCGTCGCGCCCACGGCCCGGTAGACCTCGAGCCGCCGCCGGTACTCGGCGAGCGTCGCCGGCAGCTGCACGTCCCGCAGGTACTCCAGATACGCGATCGAGTTGAGCCGGTTGGTGGTGCCCGGGTTTCCGACGACGAAGACCAGGTCGCCTTCCTGCGAGCCGTTGCGGCTCCAGCGGTAGTAGTGCTCGACGTGCGTCGGCTGTCCGTTCACGTAGGCCCGGAAAAAGCTGACGTCGAGGTCGTGCCGGGGATAGACGAAGTTGTCCGGGTCGCCGCCGAAGAACGCGATCTGGCCGTGGGGCGCGAACACCAGGCGCGGCTCACCGTAGCGGCGGAAGCGGTACAGCTTGTACTGCCCGCCGCGGTACATCGGCACCACCTGGCACACGATGTCGGCCCCGCCGCCCCTGCATCGCTGCTCGAGTCCCCGGATCGCCTCGCTGCGGAGCGCCGCGGCGCGCTGCGGTGGCGCGTCGGCGGGCACCGCGGCGCTCACGCTGTCGGTGACGTCGCTGATGCTGAGCAACTGATCCACGTACAGGTTGCGGCAGGGCCGCTCCTCCGCGCGGGTGCGCGCGTAGAAGCCGTCTTCCAGCAGGTCCTCGCCCGGCCGCGCGGCGGCCTCGATGCACGAGCGGGCGCAGTGGTGGTTGGTCATGACGAGGCCGTCGCTCGAAACAAAGGACGCCGAGCAGCCGGCCACACCGCTTCCCGGCAGGCCCGACTGGCGGACGGCGGCGAGCCGCGCGTGGTCGAGCCACGCCTGGGTGGGACGGAAGTTGTAGCGTTGCGCCCAGTAGTCGAGGGGCGGGACATCGAAGGTCCACATCTTCCCGGTCTCGAGGCCGGGGTACTCCTGGTCGGCTGCCTGCTGCGCGGCCGCCGGACGGGTGACGGTGAGGCCGAGCGCCACCGCCGCGGTCGCGGCGAGGCGTACGGCGAGCCTCACGGGTCGAACGGAGGACATGATCGGGCGCTCCTGAACGGCGTTCTCAGCTGGTCCGGCACTGGGCGGTCTTCGGCGGGGTGTTCTGACAGCGGATCGACTCGTCCATCCCGCTCGCCAGCACGCCGCACGCGGCGGTCTGCGCGCCGCGCCTGGCCTCCTCCTCGTTCGCCCCCGCGCCCCTGGCGCAACGGCTGCCGCCGTTGAACTCGACGCACACCGCGCACTCGTGCTTCACCCTCGCCATCGAGTTGTAGACGACGAAGGCCATGACGAGCGCGACGGCGGCGCTGAGGATCCATCGGGCGGAACGATTCATCGGAACCCCTCCGGTCGCGGATGCTGACGGGCGTAGGCCAGCACGGTAGGGTTGGCCGCGACTTTGCGCCCGGAATGTAACTCGCGCCGCCCGATCGGGCTTCCTCGGACGGCCCCCCGTTGACAGAATCGACGCGCACGTCAAAATTTGACAAAGGAGTCAAATCCGATAACCCCGGTCGGAAATCGCGCACTGATGCCCTCCCTGCGGACCAAGCCGGTGCCGTCGCGCCACGTGGAGGAGAAGCGCAGCCGCCGCCGCCGCGAGATCCTCCACTCGGCCCTGCGCGCCTTCCGCGAGCGCGGCTTCCACGAGACCACGCTCGACGACATCGCCGAGCGGCTCGGCGTGCGCCGCACCGCGCTGTACCACTACTTCCCGGACAAGGAGGCGATCCTCCACGCCTGCCACCTGGAAGCGCTGGAGGACCTCAAGCGCATCGTCCGCGAGGCGCGGCGCTTGGGCACGGCGGCCGGGCGGCTGGCCCACGTCATCCGCGAGCACGTGCGGGTGATGACCGACACGCTCGAGGGCTCGCCGCTGGGTATCGAGGTGACGGCCTTCTCCCCCGAGCACCGCGCGGGAATCGTGGCGGCGCGCGACCGCTACGAGCGCGCCCTGCGGGAAACCATCGCCGAGGGGATCCGGGGCGGCGAGTTCCGCGCCGTGGACCCCAAGATCGCCGCGTTCGCCATCCTCGGCGCGATCAACTGGATCGCGCGCTGGTACCGGCCCGGCGGGAGCATCGACGCCCCCGGGCTCGGCCAACAGTTCGCCGACCATCTGGTCGGCGGCCTCACCTGCGACTGACCGCCATGACCGCCACGACCGAGACACACCGCCATTTCGCCTCGCGGCCCGCGAGCGCCTTCGCCTTCAGGGAGACGCTGTACGCGAAGGCCGACGGGATCGCCCGCATCACCCTCAACCGGCCGCACAACTACAACGCGTACTCGACGGCCGCGCTGGAGGAGATCGCCACCGCCTTCCGCGACGCGAGCTTCGACGACGCCGTGGGCGTCATCGTGCTCACCGGCGCCGGCGACCGCGCCTTCTGCACCGGCGGCGACGTGAAGGAGTACGCCGATGCGTATGTGGCGCAGCCGCGCGACTACTGGAAGTACATGGCGCTGTTCCGCGCCTACATCGAGAGCATCCTCAACACCGGCAAGCCGGTAATCGCGCGGATCAACGGCATGGCGGTGGGCGGCGGGAACGAGACGCAGCTCGCCTGCGACCTCTCGGTGATGGCCGAGCACGCCTACGTCAGGCAGGTCGGCACCCAGGTCGGCTCGGTGGCGTGCGGCGGCTCGACCCAGTGGCTCCCGCTCGTCGTGGGCGACAAGCGGGCGCGGGAGATCCTGTTCCTCAACGAGCCGGTGCCGGCGCCCAAGGCGCTGGCATGGGGCCTGGTGAACTGGGTGGTGCCCTCGGTGCGGCGCGGCGAGGAGTGGATCGAGGGCGCGAGCGCGGAGCAGATCGCGCAGGCGCAGAAGGGCGCGGACGGCTACCGCCTCGACCTTTCCCGGCTGGACGCCTTGGTGGACGACGTGGCGCGGAAGCTGCTCGCGTCGTTCCCCGAGTGCGCGCGCTACACCAAGGCCCAGGTCAACTACTGGAAGGACCTCGCCTGGCACTCGACGGTGCGCCACGCGCAGGACTGGCTGGCGCTGCACTACGCCTGCTGGGAGCCGCTCGAGGGGATGCGCGCCTTCGTCGAGAAGCGCAAGCCGCGCTACGAGATGCTGCGCGGGCGGGCCGCCGCGGGCGCGTCCTCCGAGCTGCCCTGGGGCGCGTACCTCAGGAGCTGCGGCAAGTGCGGCGCACAGGGCCTACCGGCGGACCACGCCTACTGCGGCGCATGCAGCGCACCGCTCTCGTAACCGGCGGCGGGCGCGGCATCGGCCGCGCCATCGTGGAGGCCCTCGCCGAGGACGCGTGGACCGCCGCGGTGGACCTGGCCTTTCCCGACGGGCCGGGGCGCGCCCAGCGCGCGATCACGGCCGACGTGCGCGACTCGGCCGCCCTGGAGCGCGCGGTCGCCGAGGTCGTGGACGCGCGCGGCGCTCTGGACTGCGTGGTGTGCGCCGCCGGCATCATCCGCGACCGGGTTTCCTGGAAGATGTCGCGCGCCGAATGGGACGACGTGCTGGCGGTGAACCTCACCGGCGCCTTCGAGACCGTCCGCGCCGCGATCCCCGCCCTGCGGAAGTCGGCGGCGGGCAGGGTCGTTTTCATTTCGTCCATCAACGCTCTGCGCGGGAAGTTCGGGCAGGCGAACTACGCGGCGGCGAAGGCGGGCCTGATCGGGCTCGCCAGGACGCTGGCGCTCGAGCTGGCGCGCGAGCGCGTCACGGTGAACGTGGTCGCGCCGGGTTACATCGACACGCCGATGACCCGCGGTATCCCCGAGGCCGCGCGCCGCGAGGCGCTCGCCGGCATCCCGTTCGGCCGCATGGGCCGCGCCGAGGAGGTGGCGGCGGTCGTCCGGTTCCTCTGCTCGGAGGCCGCCTCGTTCGTTACCGGCACGACGCTGCCGGTGGATGGCGGCCAGCTGCTCGGCCCGGGAAGGAGCGCATCGTGAACGCCGTTACCTGGACGCTGGACCAGGGCGTGGCCCATGTGAAGCTCGACGCCCCGCCGCTCAACATCCTGACCCGCGCGCTGCTCGGCGAGCTGGGCGTCGCGCTGGGCGACCTGAAGCGGGAGCGCGGCGTGCGCGTCCTGCTGCTCACCGCCGCGGGCAAGCACTTCTCCGCCGGCGCCGACGTCGCCGAGCACCTGCCGCCGCACCACGCCGCGCTGATCCCCGAGTTCTGCTACGTGGTGAACGCGCTGGCCGACTTCCCGCAGCCCGTGATCGCCGCCGTGCAGGGCCGCTGCCTCGGGGGCGCTTTCGAGCTGGTGCAGGCGGCGGACCTGATCGTCGCCGGCGCGGGGGCGAGCTTTGCCCAGCCCGAGATCGTGCTCGGCGTGCTGCCCCCCGCGGCGTGCGCGCTGCTGCCACGGCGCGCCACCGCGGCGCTCGCCGCACGGGTGATCTACACGGGAGATCCCGTGAGCGCGGACGAGGCGGAGCGCGCGGGGCTGGTCGCGCAGGTCGTTCCGGACGCCGAGCTGGAGGGCGCCGCGGCGGCACTCGCGGCGCGGATCGCGCGCCACAGCGCGGCGGCGCTCAGCCTCGCGAAGGAGGCGCTTCGCGCGGGGGATGGCCGCGATCGCGAGCGCGCGATGCACGAGGCGCAGACGATCTACGTCGACCAGCTGATGGCCACGCACGACGCGCTCGAGGGGCTCCGCGCGTTCACCGAGAAACGGCAACCGGTATGGAGGGACGCGTGAGCGCCGCGTTCACCGGGCGGAGCGCCGCGCCCGTCTTCCCGGCGTGGCGGGGCCGGGCGCTCGACGGGATCCTGTACCACTGCCGCGAGCTGGTCGAGGACACCGACTTCCCGACGGTACGCCGGTGGCGCGAGGCGGGCGGGAAGGTGGTCGGCCACTTCCAGGTCTACTTCCC
Source organism: uncultured Gemmatimonadales bacterium (assembly GCA_964358595.1). Taxonomy (GTDB): domain Bacteria; phylum Gemmatimonadota; class Gemmatimonadetes; order Gemmatimonadales; family JACORV01; genus CAYHQJ01. The sequence continues at coordinate 5,019 of CAYHQJ010000015.1, read as the reverse complement.
CGAGGAGATCGCGCACGCGGGCGGAATGCTGCCCTTCAAGGTGCGCGGCGCGGCGGTCGAGCCGACCCAGGCCGAGTCGCGGTTCGGCTCGTACCTCTGCTCGATCCTCAAGACCTCGCTCGAGCTGGCGCTCGGCAAGCGCGTCGAGCTCGACCTGTTCGTCACGCACCCGATCTGCGATGCGGCGCGCAACCTGGCCGGCGTGTGGGGCCGCAACCTTCCCTACCCCTGCCGGATCCTCTACCTGCCGCAGAACCCGAACTCGGCGTTCGCCGCGCGGTACCTGCGCGACGAGTACGACCGCACGCGCCGCGTGTGCGAGGAGATCGCCGGCAGGCCGATCAGCGACGCCGATCTCACGCACTCGATCGCGGTGTTCAACGAGAACCGCGCGCTGCTCCGGGCGCTGTACGCCCTGAAACGCGAGCGGCCGTGGCAGCTCCCGGCCGACGACGCCTACGTGCTCACCGCGATCGGCGGGCTCGTGCCGCGTGAGGAGCACAACGACCTGCTGCGCGCGGTGCTGCCGCTGCTCGAGGCGCGTACGGCACCGCGCCACGACAAGATCCGGGTGATCCTCGAGGGCGCGTTCTGCGAGCAGCCCCCGCTCGACCTGATCCGCGCGATCGCCCGCTCGTGCTACGTCGTGGACGACGACCTTCTGATCGGGCTGCGCTGGATCACCTCCGACGTGCCGGACGGCGGCGACCCGCTGGTGAGCCTCGCCGAGTCGTACATCGAGCGCTCGGCGCACAGCCCGGTGCAGCACGACCTGCGCAAGCCGAAGGACCGGATGCTGCTCGAACGGATCGAGCGGTCGGGCGCGCAGGCCGCGATCCTGATGGCAGCGAAGATGTGCGAGCCCGGCCTCGAGGAGCTGGTCGTGCACACCCGCGCGCTCGACCAGCGGGGCATCCCGTACTTCGTGAGCGAGTTCGAGGAGAACATGTCGAGCTTCGACAGCCTGGAGATCCAGCTGGAGACGTTCGTCGAGAACCTGCTGTTCGACTGAGGCGGTGCACATGGACGACACGGCGAAGGACACCGGCATCGTCGGACGCGGGAACGACGCGGGCGCCCGCCTGTTCCGCGAGTGGTTCCAGGGGCTGAGCCACGCGGCCGACGAGGGCCGCGGTGCGGCCTACGTCTTCGTGATGGGCAGCCTGTGCGAGCTGCTTCGGGTGTTCGACTTCCCGATCGTGTTCCCGGAGATCAACTCGCTCCAGACGGCGGTGCGGCGCGTCGCGCACGAGTACCTGAACGAGGCCGAGGACTACGGCTTCTCCCCCGACATCTGCGGCTACGTGAAGGCGGACGTCGCGGTGCAGCTGCGGGGCGGCGCGCACCCGATGGGGACGATCCCGAAGCCGGCGCTGGCGGTGTGCACCAACGCGTGCAACACCTACCTCAAGTGGGGCGAGATCTGGGAGCGGATGTACGGGATGCCGCTGTTCACGCTCGACGTCCCCGGCTCGCGCGGCGCGGGGCTGGCCTCGGCGCCCGGCTCGGACGACTTCGAGCTGGACCGGCGCTACGTCGAGGCGCAGCTGCGCGAGCTGATCGCGCTGTGCGAGCGGGTGTCGGGCGTGCGGTTCGACATCGACCGGCTGCGCGAGCACATGGCGCACGCCACCGCGATGAACGCCGGCTGGGCGCGGGTGCTCGAGCTCAACCGGAGCCGGCCCGCGGTGTTCAACGCGCTGTCGGACGGCACGATCTTCCTCGGAGTCGCGAACGGCTTCCGCGGCACCGCCGAAGGGGCGGCGTACTTCCGCGACCTGGTCGAGGAGCTGGCCTTCAAGGCCGAGCGCGGGATCGGTACGACCATCGAGGAGCAGTGGCGCCTGATCTTCGTCGGGGTGCCGTGCTACCCGATCTTCCGCCGCTTCACGGAGCTGTTCACCGACTGGGGTGGCGTGTTTGTCAATTCGACGTACCTGTGGTTTGCCTCCGGCGGCGCGAACCTGGGCTTCGCCTACGACCTCGCGCGGCCGATCGAGAGCCTCGCCGAGGGCGTGCTGCTCGGTGTGCGCGATGCGATGGACAGCATGTTCTTCCAGACACGGGCCCTCGCCGGGATGGTGGCCGACTTCGCGGCGGACGGTGTGGTCTTTCACCCGATCAAGAGCTGCCGCACGGTGTCCACCGGGCTGGCCGACACGCGGCGCGCCCTGATGGCAGTCACGGACGTGCCGAGTCTGTTCGTCGAGTCGGACCTGATGGACCGGCGGGTCGTGTCCGAGGCGCAGATGAAGAACCGGATCGACGCCTTTTTCGAGGGGCTCGCCTCGCGGCGCCACCGGGCGGCCGCGGCGACGGCGTAACGGGAGGCACGCATGGCCTATGCGGCGGGCGTGGACGTGGGGTCCACGCAGACCAAGGCGGTTTTGATCAACGAGGCCCGGGAGATCGTGGGCCGCTCGCTCACCGACACGGGCGCGAACGTGATGCGCGCGGCCGAAACCGCCTTCGCGGAGGCGCTGACGAACGGCGACATCGAGGAAGAAGCGGTCGAGTTCATCGTCGGCACGGGATACGGCCGCTACAAGGTGACGTTCGGCAACACTCAGGTCACCGAGATCAGCTGCCACGGGCGCGGCGCGGTCCACATGTTCCCGCTTACCCGCACGGTGCTCGACATGGGGGGCCAGGACACCAAGGCGATCCGCGTCCAACCCTCGGGCGAGATCGTGGACTTCTGCATGAACGACAAGTGCGCCGCGGGCACCGGCCGGTTCCTCGGCGCCGCGGCCGTGGCGCTCGACCTGCCGCTCGCCGAGCTGGGACCCACCGCGCTCAGGGGCGAGCGCGCGGTCAAGATCAGCACCACCTGCACCGTGTTCGCCGAGTCCGAGGTGCTCTCCTGGCTCGGCAAAGGGAAGAAGATCGAGGACATCCTGCTCGGCGTGCACGAGTCCATCGGCGCCCGCTCGATCGGCCTGCTGCGGCGCGTCGGGATCGAGGAGCAGGTCACGTTCACCGGCGGCGTTACCAAGAACGCGGCCATGGTCGCGACGCTCAACAAGCGGCTCGGCCTGTCGGTCAACGTGGGCGACGAGGCCCACTACATGGGCGCGCTGGGCGCCGCGCTGTTCGCGCTCGACCGCATCGTCGCCGGCCGCGCGCCGGCACACGCGCCGGGAGGCGCCGCATGACCTTCACGGCCGGCATCGACATCGGCTCGACCTACACCAAGGCCGTCATCGCCCGCGCGGACGGCGTCATCCTCGGCCGGGCGATGGAGCCCACGGGCTTCAAGCTCGCCGCGGCGGCGGAGCGCGCGTTCGCGCGGGTGATCGAGGCGGCGGGCCTCGCCCGCGCGGACGTGGCGTACGTCGTGGCGACCGGCTTCGGGCGCCACCAGACCGCCATCGGCGACGTGCAGGTCACCGACCTCACCGCCGCGGCGCGCGGCGCGAGCCACTTCTTCCCGGGGACGCGCACGATCCTCGACGTCGGCGGCCAGACGATGAAGGCGAGCCGGATCGGCGCCGACGCCAAGGTCCAGAGCTTCCGCCTCAACGACAAGTGCGCCGCCGGCACGGGCGCGTTCCTCGAGAAGACGGCGCGGTACATGGGCTACACCACGCAGGAGATCGGCCCCCTGGTCGCGACCTCGAAAACCGCGGTGCCCATCTCGGGCGTGTGCGCGGTGTTCGCGGAGTCGGAAGTGATCAACCAGCTCTCCGAGGGCGCCGCTCCCGCCGACATCATGCACGGCGCGATCGTGTCGCTGGTGGACCGCTCGATGCAGCTGATGAAGCGCGTGCGAATGGAGCCCGAGTTCACCCTGATCGGCGGGATCCTGCGCTTCGAGCGGATGAGCGACGTGGTGCGTGGCGCGCTCGGCGCTGACGTGAACGTGCCGCCGGGCGACCTGGTCCAGTTCACCTCCGCGTTCGGCGCGGCGCTGCTCGGCCAGCGCCGGCTGCGCCGCCTCGCCGCCGAGGCCGCGCGGGCGGCCGGCGCGCCGGGCGCGCCGGTGGGGAGGACGACATGAAGGCAGCGGTGTTCCACGGCGTGGGGAGGCCGCTCGAGGTGGCTGAGCTCCCCGACCCTACGCCGGGCCCCGGCGAGGTGCTGGTGCGGGTCGCCGCGTGCGGCCTCTGCCACACCGACCTCCACTACATGGATCACGGCGTGCCGACGTTCAAGACGCCGCCAATCGTCCTCGGCCACGAGGCGGCGGGCACGGTCGCCACTCTTGGCCCGGGCGCGGCCGGCTGGCAGCCCGGCGACCGCGTACTCGTGCCGTCGGTATGGGCCTGCGGGCGCTGCCGGTTCTGCCGGATGGGGCGCGAGAACCTCTGCGCGAGCCTGGTGATGCCCGGCAACCACGTGGACGGCGCGTTCGCAGAGTTCGTCGTGGCGCCGGCGAAGGAGCTGGTGCGGGTGCCGGCGAGCATCGCGCTCGAGCGCGCCTGTGTCATCGCCGACGCGATCTCGACGCCCTACCACGCGGTCAAGCACCGCGGAAAGGTGCGCCCCGGAGACACCGTGGCGGTCGTCGGCTGCGGCGGCGTCGGGCTGAATGTCGTGCAGTGCGCGGCGTTGGCCGGCGCGACGGTCATCGCGGTGGACCTCAGCGACGACCGGCTGGAGGTCGCCAGGAAGCTGGGCGCGACCCACACGATCAACCCGACGGCGACGGAGCGCGTGGACAAGGAGGTCCGCAAGCTCACCGATGGCGGCGTGGACGTCGCCTTCGAGGCCGTGGGCACGCCGCAGACGATCGACCTCGCGTTCAACCTGATCCGCAAGGGCGGCCGGCTGGTGGTGATCGGCTTCGCGAGCGAGCCCGTCACGATCAACGCGGGCAAGGTGATGTTCTACGAGCTGGAGATCGTGGGCAGCCTGGGTTGCGGCGGCGGCGAGTACCCGGAGATCGTGGCGCTGGTGGAGTCGGGCCGCATTGACCTCGCGACGGTGGTGAGCGGCGCGCTGCCGCTCGCCGAGATCAACGCCGGCTTCGACCGGATGCGGCGCGGCGAGGGGGTGCGCTGGGTGGTGACGCCGTGA
>CAYHQJ010000014.1:7007-22896 GCA_964358595.1 uncultured Gemmatimonadales bacterium | reverse complement strand
GCGTTCCCGGCGGTGACCGTGCCGCCGTCCATGAACGCCGGCCGGAGCCGCGCCAGCGCCTCGAGCGTGGTATCGGCGCGCGGACCCTCGTCCCGGTCGAGCACCACCTCCTTCACGACCGGCTTGCCGCCGGGCCCCATCTCGCACACTGACGTCGTGACCAGTACCAGCTCCGCGTCGAACTTCCCGGCCTTCTGGGCGGCCACGGCCTTCATGTGGCTGTGGTACGCGAACGCGTCCTGCGCCTCGCGGGTGATCTGGTCCCGCGCGGCGAGCCGCTCCGCCGTGAGCCCCATCCCCAGGTACGTGCCCGGCGCCTCGGCGACCATGGTGGGATTGGGCAGGTAGCGGAAGCCGCCCATCGGCACCAGCGACATGGACTCGACGCCGCCCGCAACCGCGATGTCCACCTGCCCCAGCGCGATCTCGGCGGCCGCGATGTTGATGCTCTCCAGCCCCGAGGAACAGAACCGGTTCACCGTCATGCCGGGCACGCTGTTCGGCAGCCCGGCGAGCAGAACCATGTTCCGGCCCACGTTGAGTCCCTGCTCCCCCTCGGGCATGGCGCAGCCGAATACCACATCGCCGATCCGGGCGGGGTCGAGGTTCGGCGCCTTCGTGAGGAGCGCGCGGATCACCGCCGCTCCCAGATCGTCGGGACGCGTCTGCCGGAAGGTCCCTCGCTTGGCGCGGCCACCGGGGGTCCGGAGCGCCAGGGCTACGACCACGTCTCGCATTGCTGTCTCCTTCCTTCCGTCAGTTGCGCAGCGGCTTGCCGGTCTTCAGGATCGCCTGCATCCGCTCCAGGCTCTTGCGCTCCCCGCACAACCGGAGGAACGCCTCGCGCTCGAGGTCGAGCAGGTGCTGCGCGGATACGGTGGTCGGACCGGGGACGTCGCCGCCGCTCAGGATCCGGGCCAGCTCCCGCCCGACCTTGCGATCGTGCTCGGAGATGTAGCGGCCCTCCTGCATGTTGAAGAGCACCGAGTCGGCGAGCGCGAACCCCGCCCTGCCCATGACGGGGATCGCCTGGTCGGGCCGGCGCGGCTCGAACCCCGCGCGCGCCAGCGCCAGCGCCAGATCCTTGGCGTCGGCGATCCGGCGGTCCCCGTTCATGGACCAGGTGTCCTGCGCCCTGAGGAAGCCGAGGTCCCGCGCCTCCTCGGCCGACGTGGCCACCTTCGCCATACCGATCGTCTCGAAGGTCTTGCGGAACGCGGGATAGACGTCGGACGGGTCGGGGAGCGTGGCGACGTTCCGCAGGTACAGCCGCAGACAGCCGCCCCCGGCGGGGACCACGCCCGCGCCCACCTCGACCAGGCCGATGTAGGTCTCGGCAGCGGCGCGAACGGCGTTCCCCGCCATCGTCACCTCGCAGCCGCCACCCAGCGTGAGGCCGTGCGGCACCGTCACAACCGGCACGGCGCACTGCTCGAGCCGGTTGGTCGCGGCCTGGAACTGGCGCACGACGGCGTCGATCTCGTCCCAGTTCCCCTCCTGCGCCTCCATCAGGATGAGCATCAGGTTGGCGCCGGCGCTGAAGTTCTCCCCCTGGTTGGCCACGACTAGCGCCTGTCCGTTGGTTTCGGCTTCTTTGCAGGCCGTCATGATCATGGAGATGGTGTCCTGACCGATGACGTTCATCTTGGAGTGGAACTCGAGGCACAGGACGCCGTCGCCCAGGTCCAGGAGACTCGCGCCGGGGTTGTGCCGGATCTCCCGGTTCCTGCGCCGCAGCAGCTCGAAATCGTGGATCCGGGGATCCGCGGGCACGCTCGCGCGGACGCCGGGCTTGGCGGTCGGCGCCAGGAGCGCGCCGTTGTCACGGGCGTACAGCGATTCGGCGCCCGTGCAGTAGAGCGCCTTCGCCCACTCGGCGAGCTGGTACCCCTCGGCCTGGAGGCGCTCGGTGGTGGCGCGGAAAGAAAGCGCGTCCCAGATCTCGAACGGGCCCAAGTCCCAGTTGAAGCCCCACCGGACCGCCCGGTCCACGGCCGAGACGTCGTCGCAGATCTCGCCGATCCGGAGTGAGGCGTACGACAGGGACGCCGCGAGCATCTTCCACGCCGCCTCCGCCGCGCGTCCCTTCCCGAACACCAGCTTCTTCAGCCGTTCGGCAGGATCGTCCACCGACTTGAGCGCCTCCAGCTCGGGGAACGAGGCCTTCCGGCCCTCGCGGTACTCCAGGGTGTCGAGGTCGAGGCTGAGGATCGTGTCCCCGTCGGCACCCTTCACCTTCTTGTAGAAGCCGGCGCCGCTCTTTCGCCCCAGCAGGCCCTTCTCGACCATCCGCTGGAGGAACTCGGGGGCGACGAACAGGTCGCGGCTCTCGTCGTCCGGGGCGTTCTCATGGACGTTGTCGGCGACGTGGAGGAAGGTGTCGAGGCCCACCAGGTCCGCGAGCCGGAAGGTGGCGGTCTTGGGCCGGCCCATGGCGCTTCCGGTGAGCGCGTCCACGTCCTCCACCGTCAGGCCCAGCTCCCGCATCACCTGGAGGGTCACCATCACGGCGTGCACGCCCACCCGGTTGGCGATGAAGTTGGGCGTGTCCTTGGCGGGCACGATCCCTTTTCCCAGCCGCGTGCGGGCGAACTCGTCCACGAAGTCCAGCACCTCGGGCGCCGTGTCCGCCGTGGGGACGACCTCCAGCAGCTTCATGTAACGCGGCGGATTGAAGAAGTGGGTACCCAGGAACCTGGGCTTGAGCGGGTCGGGCAGCACCGACGCCATCCGAGCGAGCGAGAGACCCGACGTATTGCTCGAGAGGACCGCGTCGGGACCGAGGTGCGGAGCGGCGGCGGCCAGGACCTTCTGCTTGATGCCGAGGTCCTCCTTCACCACCTCCACCACCCAATCGGCCTCGGCGAGGCGGGGCAGGTCGTCCTCGAGATTGCCGGTCTCGATCAGGGCCCGGCGGGCCGGCGCGAACAGCGGGGCGGGCTTGGTCTTGAGGAGCGCGTTCACCGCATCGGTGGCGATGCGGTCGCGAACGGGCCGGTCCTCGAGGGTGAGCCCGGCGGCCCTTTCACCGTCGGTGAGGTCCTTGGGGACGATGTCGAGCACCAGCGAGGGGACGCCGGCGTTGGCGAAGTGCGCGGCGAGGGCGCTCCCCATCACCCCGGACCCGAGGACGCCGACCTTGCGAACGTGCCGCTTCATGGGGGACTCCCGGGCTTGCGAAAATGAATCACCATTCAGTAGCCTAGTGGTACCGCCCAGGCCTGTCAATACGGGGCGTCGGGGGAGGGAGTCCGGTCGAAGCGAAGCCGAGAACAAGGCCTATCCTCGCAGCGCCCTGGGGAGCCGTGCGGCCCGGCTACACCAAATGGGAATAGATGAGTTACTATTCATTCTGGGCACCTCAGGCGGAAGACTCCCGGTGAGCGTCACGCGCAAGGAAGCGAAGCGGCAGCGCATCCTGAACGCGGCGGTGGTGGAGATCGCCCGGCACGGGTACTTCGGCACCACGGTATCGACGATCGCCGGCCGCGCCGGCGTGGCCGACGGGACCATCTACCTCTACTTCAAGAGCAAGGAAGCGATCCTGGTCGCGATCTTCGAGCGCGCCATGCAGCGCTTCTACGACGCGGTCCGACCCATCGTGGCCCGCGCCGGCGCCCCCGCCGAGGAGAAGCTGCGTCGCCTGGTAGGGCTGCATCTCTCGCTGCTGGGGGAGGATCGGGACCTCGCGGTGATCTTCCAGGTGGAGTTCCGGCACACGCTCCACATCCTCGAGCTGCTTTCACGCAGCGGCATGCGGAACTACCTCGGGCTGATCGCGCAGGTGATCGAGCAGGGGACGCGGGAGGGTGCGTTTCGGTCCGACGTGGACCCGCTGTTCGCCGCCAAGGCGGTGTTCGGCGTGCTGGACGAGATGGCCACCGATTGGGTGCTGTCGCGGAGGAACGTCCGCCTGGCCGCGCGCGACGAAGCCGTGAGCGCGTTGCTGCTGGGCGGGCTGCGGGCATCACCCAGCTGAGACCTTGCGCCCCGCAACGGCGCGAGGAACATTGGCGGCGGCATCTCCACCCCCTTCCACCCTCACGGGGAGCTGCTCCGATGAAAGCCGTCACCACCGCGCTGCTGGCCGCCGCGCTCGGCGCTGCCGCCACGACGAGCGCCGCCGCGCAGAACACGTATCAGCAGCAGATCAGGACTCAGATGGCCAACCACACCCAGACCGTGCGGCAGCAGGGCTACAGCCCCGAGCGCGAGCTGATCACGGGCAGCCTGAACGACGACGCCAGCGAGGCGATGCGCCTGACCCTCCAGGGCGGGACGCGCTACGTGATCATCGGCGCGTGCGACAACGACTGCTCCGACGTGGACCTGCGGATCTGGGCTCCCGACGGCACCAAGATCGACGAGGACATCCTCACCGACGACACCCCAATCATCGAGTTCGTCGCGCCGGTCACGGGTGTGTACCGCCTGTCGGTGGAGATGCCGAGCTGCCGGCAAAACCCCTGCTACTGGGGCGTGCAGGTCTTCTCGCGCTAGGACGAGAACAGCGCGCGCTGCAGGACGGGCGTGAAGCTCCGCCGGTGGTGGGGTGTCACGCCCGTCAGTTCGATGGCCGCCCGGTGTTTGGGCGTCCCGTAGCCGCAGTTACGGTCCCAGCCGTAGTCGGGGTAGCGGGCCGCCAGGCGGCGCATCAGCCGGTCCCGCACCGTCTTCGCTACGATGCTCGCGCACGCGATCGCGTACGATCGCGCGTCGCCGCCCACCAGCGCCTCGTGCGCGCAGCCGAGCTCGGGGACCGGCAGGCCGTCCACCAGCACGACGTCCGCGGGCTGCGGCAGCCGCGCCAGCGCGCGGCGCATCGCCAGCGCGGTCGCGCGGCGGATGTTGAGCCGGTCGATCTCACGGGTGCTGGCGGCGCCGACGGCGTACGGGAGGGTGGAAACGATGACCGCCGCGAGCTGCTCGCGGCGGCGCATGGTCAGCTGCTTGGAGTCGTTGACGCCCTCGAGGCGGGGCGTGTCGGGTCCGACCACGACGGCGGCCGCGATGACCGGACCCGCCCACGGCCCGCGGCCGACCTCGTCCACCCCGGCGACGCGGCGGCTGCCGCGCGCGAAGAAGGCGCGCTCGACCGCGGGGTCGAGCACCCTACTCTTCCTTCTTCTCCCTGATCCGCGTGGCCTTGCCGGTCAGCCGGCGCAGGTAGTAGAGCTTCGCGCGGCGCACCTTGCCCTTCCGCACGACCTCCACCGACGCCACGTTCGGCGAGTGGAGCGGGAAGATCCGCTCGACGCCCACGCCCGCCGACACCTTGCGGACCATGAACGTCTCGTTGATGCCGCCGCCGCGCCGGCCGATGCACACCCCCTCGAACGCCTGGAGGCGCTCCTTGTCGCCTTCGCGCACCCGCACCATCACCTTCACCGTGTCGCCGGGGCGGAAGGCGGGCAGGTCGGTCCGGAGCCCCTCGCGCTGGATCGTCGTCAGCCGGTCCATCGTTCTACTCCTCCATCAGGTCGCGGTGGCGCGCCCACAGGTCGGGGCGCCGCTCCCGTGTCAGTCGTTCCGCTTCCGCCTGCCGCCACGCGGCGATCTTCGCATGGTCGCCCGAGAGCAGCACGTCGGGCACCGTGTGCCCCCGGTACTCCGCGGGCCGCGTGTACGAGGGCGGCGCAAGCAGCCCGTCGTAGTGCGAATCGCCCGCCGCCGACTCGTGGTCGCCCAGCGCGCCGGGCAGGAGCCGCACCACCGCGTCGATCACGCACAGCGCCGCCGGCTCCCCACCCGAGAGCACGTAGTCGCCGATCGAGACTTCCTCCGTGGCCAGGTGATCCGCGACGCGCTGGTCCACGTCCTTGTAATGCCCGCACAGCAGCGTGAGCTGCGTCCCCACCGCGTAGCGCACCGCCGTCCCGTGCTCGAAGGGCCGGCCCCGCGCCGAGAGCAGCACCACCGGCGGCTCCCGCCGCATGGCATCCAGCGCCTCGAAGAACGGCTCCGGCTTGAGGACCATCCCGGCCCCGCCGCCGTACGGCTCGTCGTCCGCCGTCTGGTGCCGGCCCTGCGTGAAGTCCCGCAGGCTCACGACCGTGTACTTCACCAGGTTCTTCGCCGCCGCGCGGCCGAGGATACTCGTCGCCAGCGGGCCCGCGAAGAACTCCGGAAACAGCGTGACGACGGCGACGTCCAGCACTACAGCTCCAGGAGTCCCTCGGGCGGCGTGATCACGACCTTCCCCGCGCCGCGGTCCACCCGCCGCACCACGCCCGGCGCGAACGGGATCAGGTGGTCCTTGCCGCCCTCGCGCTGCACGCTGAGCAGCAACCCCTGCGCCGCTTCGTACACCTCGCGCACCACGCCCACCGGCGTCCGGTCCTTCAGCTCGACCTTGAGTCCGATCAGCTCGTGGAGGTAGAACTCGCCTTCCTCCAGCGGCCGCGCCTCGCCCACCGCCATCCCGAGGTAGCGCTCGCGCATCTCGTCCAGCGCGATGCGGTCCTCGATCCCGTCGAAGTGCAGCAGCCACGCGCGGTGGTACGCGCGGCCCTCGGTCACCGTGAGCGTCGCGCCCGTCGGCCGGCCCTGCCGGTCCAGCACCGCCAGGACCCGCCCCGCGCAAAACACCGCGTCCGGCTCGTCCGTCAGGGGAAGGACGAGCACGTCGCCCTTCAACCCGTGCGGCTTTTTCAGCAGGCCGACCGCCAGGTGGGTCGGCCCGATCACGTCAGGTGACCGGAGGCTTCGGCAGATCGACGGCGAAGCACCCGGCCTTCTTGAGGATGCTCGCGACCGTCTCGGAGGGCGTCGCGCCCTTGTTCAGCCACGCGCGCGCCTTCTCGACGTCCACGTCGAACTGCTTGTCCTTCGCGCGCGGAAAGTAGTGGCCCAGCAGCTCGATGAACCGCCCGTCGCGCGGGGACTCCGAGTCCGCCACGACGATACGATAGCTGGGCTGGCGCTTCCGCCCTGTCTTCCGCAACCGGATCTTTACCGCCATCTCACGTCACTCCTCGGCCAAGCCGCGGCATGCCTTTGAGCCCCTGCATGCCCTTCATGAACTTACCCATCTCCTTGAACTGCGCGAGGAGCCGGTTGACCTCCTGCACCGACCGGCCCGACCCCTTCGCGATCCGCGCCCGGCGCGACCCGTTCAGCATCGCGGGGTCCTTCCGCTCCTCCGGGGTCATCGAGAGCACGATCGCCTCGACGTGCTTCATCCGCTTCGGGTCCGTCGCCTTGACCGCCTTCATCATCTCGCGGTTCACCCCGGGCAGCATCCCCAGCAGCGACTCGAGCGGGCCCAGCTTCTGCATCTCGCGCAGCGCCTCGAGGAAGTCCTCGAGGTTCATTCCCTTCTTGGTCGTCGCCTTGCGGGCGAGCTTTTCCGCCTTCGCGCGGTCGAGCGTCGCCTCCGCCTTCTCCACCAGCGTGAGCACGTCGCCCAGCTGGAGCATGCGGCCCGCGATCCGCTCGGGGTGGAACGGCTCGAGCGCGTCGAGCCCCTCGCCGACGCCGATGTACTTGATCGGCGAGCGGGTAGTCCAGTAGAGGGACAACGCGGCGCCCCCGCGCGCGTCGCCGTCCATCTTGGTCAGCACGACGCCGGTGATGCCGACCGCGTCGTGGAACCCCTGCGCGATCCGCACGGCGTCCTGCCCCGTCATCCCGTCCGCGATCAGCAGCACCTCGTGCGGCGGGACCGCGTCCTTCAGCCGCCGCAGCTCGGCCATCATCTCCTGGTCGATGTGCAGCCGGCCCGCCGTGTCCACCAGCACCGTGCGCGCCCGGGCGTGCTGCGCGGCCTCGAGGCCGCGCTGTACGATCCCCACGACGTCCGCCTGGTCCGGCTCGGCGTGGCAGCCGACGTTCACCAGGCGCGCCAGCTCGACCAGCTGCTCGATTGCCGCGGGACGGTACACGTCCGCCGCGACGAGAAACGGCGCCTTCTGCTCCAGCTGCAGCCGCTTCGCCAGCTTCGCGGCCGTCGTCGTCTTGCCCGAGCCCTGGAGGCCTACCAGGAAGACCACGGTCGGCGGCACGCTCGCGTGGCGGATCGGGGCCTGCTTCTCGCCGAGCAGCCGCACCAGCTCGCCATGGACGATCTTGACGAGTTGCTGTCCCGGTGCGACGGTCTTGAGGGCCGGCAGCCCCACCGCCTGCTCACCGACGCGCGCGGTGAACTCCCGCGCCACGGCGAACCCGACGTCCGCCTCGAGGAGGACCCGGCGCAGCTCTTCCAAGCCGTCCCGGATGGCCTCCTCGGTCAAAACGCCGCGCCCGCGAAGTTGCCCGAGCGCGGCGGAGAGCTTCTCGCTAAGCTCCGCAAACATTAGCCTTGTAAGCTACTTATGCCCTTTCCTTCGAGCAACCGTGACCTCTGAGACCGCGACCATCCTCATCCAGGCGGTGATCACCGTCGGCGTCGGCGCGGTGTCGGGGGGCATCACCAACGCCGTGGCCATCTGGATGCTGTTCCACCCCTACGAGCCCAAACGCTTCCTGTTCCTCACGTTCCACGGCGCCATCCCGAAGAACAAGGAGCGCCTGGCCAAGAGCATCGGGAAGACCGTCGGGGAGCGGCTCTTGACCCCCGAGGACCTCGCCCGACAACTGACGGCGCCGGGGCTCCGCGAGGCGTTCGACACCGCGCTCGACGGCTGGATGACCAGGGCGCTGACGAGCGAGTACGGCTCGGCGCGGGAGATCCTCCCACCCCCCGTCATCGCGGAGCTGGAGCAGGCCATCACCCGGCTGGCGCCGGTCGTGGCCGACAAGTTCGTCGAGTTCGCCTCCACGCCGGACTTCCGCGATTCCGTGCGCGACTTCCTCGCGCGCCAGACGGAAGACCTGAAGGGTCGGCCGGTGGCGGACGTCCTCACCGACGCGCGTCAGGAGCAGATCAAGGAGTGGGCGGCGCTCTGGGTGGACACCCTCACCCGCAGCGAGGACATGGGGCGCGCGATCCGCCAGTTCGTCGAGGCGCAGGTGGAGCGCCTCGCCGGCGACCCGGAGCCGCTCCTCGACCGAATGCCGGCCACCCTCGTCGTCGCCGTCGAGGCGGGCATCCGCTCCTACCTGCCCGTCGCCCTCGAGCGGCTGGCCGGGCTGCTCGCGCGCCCCGACACCAAGGAGCGCGTGAAGGCGACGGTCCACGGCCTGTTCAAGCGCTTCACGGACGACTTGCTCCTCCACGAGCGTGTCATCGCGAAGCTGATGGTGAGCGAGAAGACGATCGGGCGGCTGCTCGACGCGATCGAGCGCGAGGGCGCCGACCAGATCGGCCGGCTGCTCGAGGAGCCGCTGATGCAGGCCGAGCTGTCGCGCGCGGTCAACGAGGCGGTCGTGAGCTTCCTGCGCAAGCCGCTCCGCGAACACTTCGCCGCGCTACAGGGCGAGCGGCTCGACGGCGTGAAGGACACCGCGGCCGACTACGTGCTCACCGCGCTGCGTGACCCGAACACCAAGTCGTTCGCGATCGCACGGCTCGACGCGGCGCTCGAGTCGGCGGAGCGCCGCACCTGGGGGGACCTGCTCGCGCTCCTGCCGCCCGAGAAGGCGGCCGACTGGCTCCAGGAGGCGGCGAAGAGCGAGCGGGTGCGCGGCTGGATCGCCGAGGGGTTCGCCGCCGGCGCCGCCGCCCTGCTGGACCGGCGCATCGGCCGGCCGGCCGACCGGCTGCCGCCCGAGGCGCCGCAGCGCATCGTCGCCTCGCTCGCCGACCCGCTGTGGAGCTGGATCACGCAGCAGGTGCCGCTGGTCGTCTCGCAGCTGTCGGTGCGCGAGATGGTCGAGCAGAAGGTGATGGGGTTCAGGGTCCAGCGGATGGAGGAGATCATCCGCGGCGTCACCCAGCGCGAGCTGGACCTGATCGTCCGGCTGGGCTACTGGCTCGGCGGGCTGGTCGGGCTGGCGGCGTTCCTCGTCAACCTGGGGATCAGGATGGCGAGCCGGTGAGGGGCGTGGGGACGGAGGACGGGGGACGGGGGACGGAAAACGGAGGACGGATCACCGGCGCGAGCGGGCGGCGCTCAGCGGACCGCCGGAAAGGTGCGCACCACCGGCGGCCGCCGCCAGCCGCCCCATGCGTCGGGCGCGATGGTGAGGCGCACCAGGCTGGCACCGGCGACGGTCGAAGGCTGCACCTCCCACCGCTGACCCCGCGGCGGCCCGCCCGTCCCGCCCCATGCCCGGCGCACCGCCTGCGCGAACTGCGTCGCGTCCTCCGCCGTGTCCCACGCCGTCACCCAGACCACCGCCGTGCCCTGCGGAGCGCCGAAGACCTCATAGCGGTCGCCGTTCCAGCCCGCCGCCGCGGCAATGGCGTCGTCCCCGTCCACGCCCCACGTCTGGAGCGCCACCCGCGTCTCGAACTCGCCGAAGTCGTCCTCGTAGACGAGCGTGTCGCCCCGCACGGGCGGACCGAAAACGATGCGCCGCGGCTGCTCGCGCGCCGTGTACTTGCTCGCGTGGAGGATCTGCTCCGTGGAAACGGGGAGCCGGTCGCCGTAGGGCATCTCGTCCTCCCGGCCGCGGCGCTGCTCGAAGCTCTGCATGAAGTCGGCGCCCGCGAGGTACGGGAAGAGCAGCCCCTCCTGGATGATCAGCGGCGCGTTGGCGAACACCGGCATGGACTCGCGCTGCTGGCGGAGTCCCTCGCGCACCCCCGCCCACATCCGGTCGAGGCTGGGCAGCTCCGCGGCGCCCTGGGTCAGCGCGGCCAGCGAGGCGAGCGTCGCCTGGCCTTCGGCCACCGCCTGCCCCGCCATCTGGCGGTCGTTCTGGTGCTTGAGCTTCAGGATCTGGTTGAGCGGCATGTACTGGTCCTGGAGCGCGTGGACCAGCTCGTGCGCCATGATGAGCCGCACCATCTGCGGATCGGCGCCGCGCAGGATGAACAGCTTCGCGGAGTCCGGATCGTAGAAGCCGGCCACCTGCTCGCTGTACACGTCGAGCATGAGCCGGCGCAGGTCGATGGTGTCGTCCACCAGCCGGAAGGCCCGGTAGGTGCGTTGCACGGCCGCGAGCTCGGCGGGCGGCAGCTGCTCGGCGATCTTGCGGTCGAGATAGCGGCGCACCTGCTCGCGGTCGCGCACCGCGACCACGGGCGGACGGCGAAACCGCAGCCCCACGGCGCGCTCGACCTGCGGGACCACCTCCCGGGCGATGCGCTGCGCGGCGTCCTCACTCTGGGCAGCGAGCCGAGGGGCAAGCGCTGCCAGCGCATAGGCCGCGAGCAGTACTCCCCTGCGTGCCTGCGCGTCGGCGCGCCTGCCCGGCTGCGCGTCTGAGCGTCTGCGCGTCGGTTCTATCCCGTCCACTCGATCCGCTTGCCGACCGCCGCGCTCACCGCGCGCGCCACGTCCTGGCCGCGCACCACGACGCCCATCTGCTCGAGGCCGCGGCGCAGCTCGCGGTCGAGGCGGTCGCGCCGCTCCAGCAGGCTCTCCCTAATCGGCGGAACGCCGGGCCCTCCCTTACCCGGCTCGGCGCCGCCGGTTTCCGGCTGCTCTTGGGCCCGGCGTTCCGGTGGCTCGCGGTTCGGGTTTCCGAAGATCCGGTCGATCTCGGCGCCGAGGCGCTCGAGCGCGGGACCGATCTCGCGGGCGAAGATCTCGATCGGATCCTCCTCTCTCCCGCTCGCATCCAGCTTCTCCCCGCGCGCGAGCCGGCGGCGGATCGCGGCGTCGACCTTGCGCCGCTCCTTGATGATGTGCTCCAGCTCCTGCGGCACCTGCGCCGTGGCCTGGGCGTGGGCGCACGCCTCGTCGAGCACGTCGATCGCCTTGTCGGGCTGGGCCCGGTCGGTCACGAACTTGTCGGTCAGCACGAGGGCGGCCTGCAGCGCGTCGTCGCTGATCGCCACCGCGTGATGGTGCTCGAGCCGCGGCCGCCGCGCGCTCAGCACGTCGAGCGCCTGCTCGTGGGTGAGCTCGTTGACGATCACCGGCTGGAACCGCCGCTCGAGCGCCGGGTCGCCCTTGATCCACCGCTCGTACTCGGCCTGCGTCGTGGCGCCGATGACGCGCATGTCCTCGCGGACGAGCGCCGGCTTCAGCATGTTCGCCGCGTCCATCGCGACGCCCATCGCCGTCCCCTGGCCGATGAGGTTGTGCATCTCGTCCACGAACAGGATGACATCGGGGTCGGCGCTCACGGCCTCGACGAGCCGGCGCAGCCGCTCCTCGTATTGGCCGCGGTACATCGTGCCGGCGAGCAGCGCGACGTGGTCGAGCGCGACGATCCGCGCGTCGCGCAGCGCCGCGGGCACCTGGCCTGCCACGATCCGCTGCGCGAGACCCTCCGCCAGCGCCGTCTTGCCGACGCCCGCCGCGCCGACGAGCGCGGGGTTGTGCTTGGTCTGACGCAGGAGAATGTCCACGATCCGCGCGATCTCGGGCTCGCGACACCGCACCGGCTCGAGGTCGCCGCGCCGCGCCGCCGCGTTGAGGTCGTTGCCGAAGCGCTCGAGCACGTCGCCGCCCGCGCCGCCGTCCGTTCCGAAGAGGGCGTCCGTCATCGGTGCGAAACCCTACCCCGACGCGCGCCGCGCGGTTTCACTGCCCCGCCACGAAGCCACGGTACCACGCGATCAGGGGGTCGCCCGCCAGGAGCGTCGCGACGCCGCCGATGGCGAGGAAGATGCCGAAGGGGATCTCGCGATGCCGCTCGCGACGCAGGAGCGCCGGGAGAAAGACGATCGTCCCGACCAGGCTGCCCAGGAACACCGTGAGCAGCACGCCGCGCCAACCGAGGAAGCTGCCCACCATCGCCATCATCTTGAGGTCGCCTCCGCCCATCGCCTCGCGGCCCGCCCACCACTTGCCCACGGTGCCCGCGAGCCACAGCAGAGCGAAGCCGACGGCCGCGCCGACGAGCGCCTGGAGCGGCGAAATCCCGCCGCGCACCAGCGACAGCCCCAGTCCGGCGCCGAGCCCGCCGAGCGAGAACTCGTCGGGGATGATCAGGTGCTCCGCGTCGGTAAGGAGAATGCCGGCGAGCAGTGTGACGAGCAGCGCCGTGCTCAGGGCCGCGAACGAAACGCCGTGCCAGGCGATGCTCCCCGCCCACGCCACAGCGACGAACAGCTCGACGAGCGGGTACCGCACGCCGATGCGCGCCTTGCAGTGGCGGCACTTCCCGCCGAGCGCGAGCCACGAGACGACGGGGATGTTGTCGTGCCAGGCGATCGGCGTCCGGCACCCCGGGCAGCGCGAGCGCGGCTGAATGACCGACTCGTCGCGCGGCAGCCGGTACACGCACACGTTCAGGAAGCTGCCGAGCATCGCCCCGTAGATGCCGGCGAACGCGATGAGCATCGGCTCAGCGACTCGCACGCGTCAGCTCGTAGAGCAGGATCCCCGCCGCCACGGCGGCGTTGAGCGATTCGGCGCCCGCGCGCATCGGGACGCTCACGCGACGGTGCGCTCGCTCGGACCACGCGGCGCGCACGCCGTGGCCCTCGCTCCCCAGGACCAGCGCCACGCGCGGCGGCCGGTCGGCGCGAGCCGCGGGCGTGCCGTCCTGGACCGCGAGCCAGATGGCGTAGCGCCCCCGCTCCGCCCACGCCGCGAACGCGTCCAGCTCCGCGACCGCCACCGGGTGCCGGAACAGCGCGCCCATCGCGCCGCGCACGACCTTCGGGTTGCGCACGTCCGCCGTGCGGTCGAGCGCCACGGTGCCCGAGGCGCCGAGTGCGTGTGCGGTGCGGATCATCGTCCCGACGTTGCCCGGGTCCTGCACGCCGTCGAGCACGAGCAGGCAGCCGTCCGCCGGCGTCAGCGCGCCCAAGCCGAGCGGCTCCCACTCGACTACGGCGAGCACGCCGCTCGGCGTCTCGGTGTCGGCGATCTGGTCGAATTCCCGGCGCGGCGCGACCTGGGTCAGGGCGCCGCGCCCGGCGGCGCGCCCCAACAGGTCCGCCGCGGTGCCGCCGGCCACATCGTCCGCCGCGAGCACGCCCACCACCCTCGCATTCGACTCCAGCGCGTCCTCGCCCAGCCGCAGGCCCTCGGCCACGACGAGCCCGCGGCGCTCCCGCGCCTTGCGACGTTGGAGATCGCGGATCAGGGTGTGCAGATTACGTCCCATGCGCCCCGGAAGATACGTCGTCCTCGCCCTCGCCGCGGCCCTCGCGCTGGCCGGCTGCGCTCTGAGCGTGCGGCAGGAGCTGAAGGTCGGCGCGCAGTACGCGCAGCAGCTCGACCAGCAGCTGCCCCTCGTCCGCGATCCCGCGATCCAGGCCGACCTGGACCGCATCGCCGGCCGCCTGACGCCGCTCTCGCGCCGCCCCGAGGTCCGCTACCAGTTCCGCATCGTCAACAGCGACGTGGTGAACGCGTTCGCGGTTCC
The DNA here is from genome assembly GCA_964358595.1 of uncultured Gemmatimonadales bacterium. Taxonomy (GTDB): domain Bacteria; phylum Gemmatimonadota; class Gemmatimonadetes; order Gemmatimonadales; family JACORV01; genus CAYHQJ01. The sequence continues at coordinate 8,583 of CAYHQJ010000014.1, read as the reverse complement.
CGGCGGGTACGTCTACGTGACCCGCGGCCTGGTCGAACACGCGGGCACGATGGACGAGCTCGCCGGCGTGCTGGGCCACGAGATGGGCCACGTCGAGTACCGCCACTCGGCGAAGCAGATGGGGCGCGCGCAGCTCGCGCAGTTCGGCGTGGGACTCGCGACCGCGATCGCGCCCAACGCGCGGGCGGCGCAGGCCGCCCAGACCGCGGCGTCGGTCGGCGGCCAGCTCGTCCTGGCGCGCTACAGCCGGGACCAGGAGAGCGAGGCGGACCGCGCGGCGGTGCAGTTCACCACCGAGGCGCGCATCAACCCGCACGGCATCGTGTCATTCTTCGAGGTGCTGAAGGGCGTCGAGCGCTCGCGGCCGAACGCGCTCGCGGCCTTCTTCATGTCGCACCCGCTCACCGACGACCGGATCCAGGAGACGGGCGCGCTCATCGCGCGCACACCGGAAGCGGCGGCGCTCGAGCAGACGGGCGAGCACGACGCGCCCGAGTTCCAGCGCCTCAAGGCGGCGCTCACGCGGCTCCCGCCGCCACCCGACCGGCAGGCGCGGTGAATGTCGCGCTGACGATCGCCGGCTCCGACTCCGGGGGCGGGGCCGGCATCCAGGCCGACCTCAAGACCTTCCACCAGTTCGGGGTGTTCGGCACCAGCGTCGTCACCGCGGTGACGGCGCAGAACACGCTCGGCGTGCGCGCGTGGGAGGCGCTCCCGGCCGACCTCATCCGGCAGCAGCTCGATGCCGTCGCCGAAGACCTGCCACCCGGCGCGGTGAAGACGGGCATGCTCGGCTCGGCCGAGGTCGTGGAGGTCGTGGCGGAGGGGATCGCGCGCCACCGGCTGCCCAACTACGTGCTCGATCCGGTGATGGTCGCCACCTCGGGCGACCGGCTGCTGCACGTCGAGGCGGAACGGCTCATCGCCGCACGGCTGCTCCCGCTGGCAACGCTCGTCACGCCGAACCTCGACGAAGCGCGGATCCTGGTCGGGGACGACGTGGCGGACGTGGAGGCGATGGAGCGGGCCGCGCGCGCGCTGGTCGCGGGGGGCGCAACGGCGGCACTCGTGAAGGGCGGCCATCTGGACGGTGCGCGCGTCGTGGACGTGCTGGCCGTCGGCGACACGGTGCGCCGCTTCAGCCGCGCCAGGATCGCCACCACCTCGACCCACGGCACCGGGTGTACGCTGTCGAGCGCGATCGCGGCCGGGCTCGCGCTGGGCCGGACGCTCGAGCGCGCCGTGGAAGACGCGCTCGACTTCGTGCACCGCGCCATCCGCGCCGCGCCCGGCATCGGGCGCGGCCACGGACCGCTCAACCACTTCGTCGAAGCCGTGCCGCGGCGCTGAGCGGTCTGGCGTCGCGGACGGCCGGGAGATCGAGGGGGTCGCTTCCGCAACCCGTTCGGCCCAGGCTTCGCGCTTCGATGAGTCGCCTACGCCGGCTGACCGACGTTCCGCGACTTCAGTCGGGCCGCAGCACCCTCACGATGCCCCGCACCAGGCGGCCGAGATCGCCCTTCACCCGCTCGGCCGTCTCGAGCACCTCGTGGTGGGATAGCGTCGCCTGACCAAG
>CAYHQJ010000014.1:4154-6907 GCA_964358595.1 uncultured Gemmatimonadales bacterium | reverse complement strand
TCACCCGCTCGGCCGTCTCGAGCACCTCGTGGTGGGATAGCGTCGCCTGACCAAGCCCGGCGGCGGCGTTGGTGATCGTCGAGATCGCGACGCACCGGAGGCCGCGGGCCCGCGCGGCGATCACCTCGGGCACGGTACTCATCCCCACCGCGTCGGCCCCGAGCCGCTTCAGCATCTCGATCTCCGCCTTCGACTCGTAGGAGGGGCCGAGCATCCCCGCGTAGACGCCTTCCTCGAGCGGGATCTTCTCCTCGGCGGCGACGCGCCGCGCGAGCGCGCGCAGCGCCGAGTCGTACGGGTCGCTCATGTCGGGAAACCGCTCGTCGCCCTGGACGACGTGCCCCACCAGCGGATTACGGAACATCAGGTTGATGTGGTCCGCGATCAGCATCAACGTGCCGGGCCGGAACGTGCGCCGGATGCCACCCGCGGCGTTCGTGAGGACGACGGCCGTCACGCCGAGCGCGGCGAACACCCGCACCGGCAGCGCCGCCACCCCGGGATCGTGACCCTCGTACAGGTGGAAGCGCCCGCTCTGCGCGAGCACGCTCACCCCCTCGAGCGTTCCGGCGATCAGTTCGCCGGCGTGGCCCTCGACCCTGGGAATCGGGAACCCGGGGATCCCGGCGTACGGGATGCGGACGGCGTTCTCGACCTGGTCGCCCAGAAAGCCCAGCCCCGAGCCGAGCACGATCGCGACCGTCGGCTGGCGCGGCGCGATGGCCGCGCGCACCACCGCCGCAGCCGCGGCAACGTCCGGCGCGTTCCCGCTCACTGGATCGCCTCGAGCTCCCGCTTGATGCCGGCCACGGCCGCCTCGCGCTCCCGCAGCGGCTGGAACGCGCTCTGGAAGCCGTACAGGATCAGCCGGTCGATCTCCTCGCGCCGGAAGCCGAGCTTCGTGTGCGCGAGCCACAGCTCGTCGGTGACGGTCGTCGCGCTCATCAGCCGGTTGTCGGTGTTGAGGCACACGACGATGCCGAGGTCGTAGTAGCGGCGCACCGGGTGCGATTCGGCCGACGGCACAGCGCGCGTCTGGAGGTTGCTGGTGATGCAGATCTCGAGCGGGACGCGCCGGTCGCAGACGTAGGCCTCGAGCTCGGGGTTCTCATACAGCCGCGTGCCGTGGCCGATCCGGTCGGCGTGGCAGTAGTGCAGCGCCTGGTGGATCGACTCCGCGCCGTACGCCTCGCCCGCATGCACCGTCGTCGCCATGTTGTGATCGATGACGGTGTAGAACGCCTCCTTGTGCTTCTTCGCGGGGAAGTTGTACTCCGCGCCCGCCAGGTCGAACGCCACCACGCCGTGCCCCTTGTAGGCCACGGTGAGGTTGGCCAGCTCGAGCGAGACCTCCGGGCTCATGTTGCGGATCCCGCAGATGATCAGCGCCGCCTTCACGCCGAACTTCTCCTGCGCCGCCTTCATCCCGCGCAGCGGCGCGTCCACCGCCTCGGTGAGCGGCATCCCCCGGCGGGTGCAGAGGATCGGTGAGTAGCGGATTTCCATGTACCGCACGTTCTCCTCCGCACCGTCCTCGAGGAGCTCGTACGTCGCGCGCTCGAGCGCCTCGGGCGTCTGGAGCACCGACAGCGTGACCTCGAAGCGCGCGAGGTAGTCCACGAGGTTGCGCGCGTCGGTGACGTGCATGTAGCGCGCAAGCTGGTCCACATTAGTGGTCGGCAGGTCGACCTTCTGGTCCTTCGCCAGATCGAGCAGCGTCTGTGGCCGCAGCGAGCCGTCGAGGTGCACGTGCAGCTCGGCCTTGGGGAGACGCTTCAGGAGGTCGCGGGTGATCGTCATGGTCTCGCTTCCGGGCGTCACGGGCGCCTCCCGCGTCGGGTCGGGAACCCCGCGTCGTCGCGCCGCTCGGTCTGCGGCACCGAGCCGTCGTCCACGCGGCGTTCTACGGGCACGGTTCTGCGGATCGGCTGCGGCTGCCGCCGCAGGTACTGGATGAACCCGTCGAGGTCCACGATGCCGGTGTTCTCGTACGGGAGGCCCCGCAGCATGGCGTAGCCGCTGCCACCGAGCGCCACGAAGTCGGGCACCGCGAGCGTGTAGCGGACGCTGTCCTCGACCGGGCGGCCGTCCTCGAGCGCCAGCGCCGTGACCCGCTGCCCCTCGGGCCGGGTCAGGTCCACCCTCACCCGCAGACCGGACACGTGGGCGTGCGCGTCGCTGCCCCCGACGGCGTGCTCGAGCGCCTGCCGCAGCACCGCGCCGCTCACCGGCAGCCGCACGATGAAGTTCTGGAACGGCAGCACCTCGAAGACGTTGCCCCAGCTGATCGCGCCGGGCTCGAGCCCGGCGCGGATCCCGCCGTTGTTGACCAGCGCGACATCGGTGCGCACGGCCTCGCGGTAAGCGTCGGCGATCATGTTGCCCAGCGGGTACTGGTCGCCCTGGCGACGCAGCGGCACGTCGAGCGCGACGATCGCGCGGCTCACGAGCCGGTCGGTCTGCCGCCGATATTGCTCGACGATGCGCGCCACCGCCGTGTCCGCCTGCTCGCGGTCGGTCCACACGGTCTCGGCGCGCAGCTGCACCGTCCGCGCGCCTGCCTGCACGATGAAGTCGACGACGCCGACCGTCGTGCCGGCCGTGCGCGCCTGGATGATCGGGATCCCGTTCACCGTGGCGCCGACCAGCGAGTGCGTGTGGCCCGACACGATGAGGTCGGGCCGCTCGTGCAGCGCGTTGGCGAGGTCCACGACGTCGCCGGCGCAGCCACGCTCGCGGTCGCAGAAGGCGCC
>CAYHQJ010000014.1:0-4054 GCA_964358595.1 uncultured Gemmatimonadales bacterium | reverse complement strand
CCGATCGCGGCGGCCGCGTAACCCATCGCGTTGAACGCATCCACCGCCGAGCGGCCGTAGCTGAGGTTCGAGATCGGGCGGCCCTGCATCACGTCGCCGCCGTCGAGCCGCAGCGTCGTGCAGTTGCACTCCGCCGCAAGCCGGTTCATCGCCCCCGCGAGCGCGGCCGCGCCGCCGACCTCACGGTCATTGCTCCACGACTCCTTGTGCGGCAGCAGCGCCCCGTGCAGGTCGTTGGTCGCGAGCACGCGCAGCACGATCGAATCGCGCGAGGCCTGCACCCCGCGGATCGCCCAGTTGCGGGTGAAGTAGTCCTCCGGCCGGATCGCGCCGCGGCGCTGCACCTCCGCGACGAGCAGCTCGCGAATAAACTCGCCGCGGTCGTACAGCAGCGGCGCGTGCGCGACCATCGTGAACCCGCCGCCGCCCTGCTGGCGGTAGTTGTTGAGCGCGAGGGTGAAGCTGTCGGTGGCGGCGACATCGCGGCCGTCCACCTGGAGCCGGACGACGCGCTGCCCGAGCGGCCGCGCGAGGTCGTACTCGTAGTCGGCGCCGCTCACGATGTCGAAGTTGTAGCCCGGCACCGAGTCGTTCACGATCGGACCGTCGGATCCCAGGCCGCGGAAGTAGCGCGCGCTCTGCTCGAGGTAGGCGCGCAGGTCGGCGCCCGAAATCTTCACGGCCGTGAGCGTGTTCTCGTACGGGTAGAGCCCGGTGAGCGTGGAGAGCGTGACGGACCCCGCCGGGATCACGGCGTCGGTCGCGAACGCCGCGGTGGCGGAAAGCTGCGCTCCGGTCCGGGCGCGCTGCACCTCGTTGATGAAGTCGATGACCGGCGTGTCCTCGAGCCGTGCGGTGCGGGCGGACATCGCCGCCATGTTCTGCCCGAGCGGCCGGGTCGCCCAGGCGCGCGCCGAGTCGTGCGCGCCCTGGAGCGCGCGCACCAGCGCCGTGTCGGGACGCACGAGCGCGAGCGGGATCAGCGCGCCGCTCTTCCGCACGAGCTGCCACCGTCCGGCCCTGCGCGCCAGCGAGAGCGTGACCACCGCGAGGTTCTGCGCGTTGTACCTCGGCTGCACCACCAGCGTCGTGCCCACCGTGCTGTCGGGGATCTCGCGGTGCGTGTGACCGATGATCGCGACATCGAGCTCCGTCGAACCGCGGATCGCCGCGGCGACGTCATTCTCCGGCGGGACGCTCGTATCCGCGTAGCTCGACGGCCCGTCGAGGCCGGCATGGGCCAGGAGCACGGTGACGTCGGCGCCGTCGGCGCGCATCTGCCGCACGACCGGCGGTACCGCCTGTGCCACGCCGAGGAAGCGGAGTTGGCCGCGGATGTTCGGCCCGTCCCACACGTGCACGCCTGGCGTCGTCGCGCCGGTGATCCCGATGCGCACCCCTGCGCGCTCGACCATCCGGTAGAGATCGAGCGCCGGCTCGCCGCCGGGCTCGCGCACCATGTTGGCGGCTACGTACGGGTACCGCGCGCCGGTGAGCGCCCGCGCCAGCGCGCCCAGGCCGAAGTTGAAGTCGTGGTTGCCCGGCGTGACGACGTCGTAGCCCATCCGGTTGAACGCGTCCACGATCGGGTGCGGTGTGCGCCGGGCGACGGTCGCGTAGTAGGTCGCGAACGCATTGCCCTGGAGCAGGTCGCCGGCGTCCACGAGGATGACGCGACCGGGGTGGCGGCGCCGCAGCGAGTCCACGACCGTGGCGGCGCGGACGAGGCCGAGCGGGGCCTCGCGGTCGCGCTCGTAATCCCAGGCCAGGACGCGGCCGTGGACGTCGGTGGTGGCGACGATGACGATCGTGGCAGTGTCGGGGACGGACGCGGCGCGGACCTGGGGCAGCAGCAGCAGGGCGCCCGCGAATGCGGCGATCGGACCGAGCATAGGTCCGCCTAAATGTAGAGCCCCGCGCGGGGGCCGCAATGCCGCGCGATTGACCGGCGGCCCGGGGCTTCCTTACGTTCGGCGCGACCGACGGGAGCGCACGGGTGGCCGACGAACGGATCCTAGTGGTGGACGACGAGCGGGACATCACCGCGCTCGTGGCGTATCACCTGGCCAAGGCCGGCTACCGCGTGACGACCGCCGGAACCGGCCCGGCCGCGCTCGAGGCCGTGGCGAAGGAGCCGCCCGACCTCGTCGTCCTGGACCTCATGCTCCCCGGCCACACCGGCTACGAAGTGCTCGACGAGCTGCGGCGCCGAGAGGACACGCGTGACGTCGGCGTGATCCTGTTGACCGCGCGGCGCGAGGAGGCCGACCGCATCAAGGGCCTGGCCGCGGGCGCCGATGACTACCTCACCAAACCGTTCAGCCCCGAGGAGCTGGTGCTGCGCGTCGGCGCCGTGCTGCGGCGCCTGCATGCGCCCGCTGCGGCGGGCGGCGGCGCGGTGCTCAAGGTGGGCCCGATCGCCATCGACCGCGCCGCCCACCTGGTGACGGTGGACGGCGAACCCGTCGACCTGACGCGCATCGAGTACCGGCTGCTCCTCCTGCTCGCCGAGCGGCGGGGCCGCGTGCAGAGTCGCGCGCAGCTCTTGGAGCTGGTCTGGGAGGCGCACGCCGACATTCAGACCCGGACCGTGGACATGCACGTGCAGCGGCTGCGGGCCAAACTCGGGCGGGCCGGGGCGCTCATCGAGACGGTGCGCGGCTTCGGGTACCGGCTCAACGCGCCCGAGCGCGCCGCGCGCCGGCGATGACGCTCACCCGCAAGCTGCTGGTCTCCTACCTCGTCGTCGTGGCGGTTGCCGGGGGCACCCTGGTCGTGGCCGCGGACCGGGTGTTGCGGAGCCGGCTCACCGCGCAGGCGCGGACCGAGCTGGAGCGCGAAGCGCACTACCTCGCCGCGGCGGCCCCCGGCGCCAGTCCAGTGGAGCTCGACTCGCTCGTGCACCGCCTCGGCGGCGAGACCGGGCGGCGGCTGACCGTCATCAACCGCCGGGGCGTGGTGATCGCGGACTCGGACTTTCCGGCCGACCAGCTCGGCACGCTCGAGAACCACGCGACCCGGCCCGAGTTCGCCGCCGCCCTCGGCGGGCACACGGGCTCCGACCTGCGGCGCAGCGTCTCGACCGGGCACTGGGAGTTGAAGGTGGCCGTGCCGTACCGGTACGGCGCGGTGCGCGTCTCGTCACCGCTGCCGCAGGTGGACGCCCTGGTCCGCCGCGCCCAGGGGGCGGTGCTGCTCGGCGCCGGGGTCGCGCTGGCCGTGGGCATCCTGCTCGCCGCCGGCTTCTCCGCCGGCGTCGCGCGGCCGCTCGTACGCCTCCGCGACGCCGCCCAGGCGATCGCCCGGGGCGAGCACCCGGCGATCGACGCACGGGGCCGGGACGAGGTCGGCGATCTGGCGCGCGCGCTACGCACGGTGGACGAGAACCTCACCACGCGCCTCGCGGAGCTGAAGCACGAGCGCGCCGAAACCGCGGCACTCATCGGGTCCATGGTGGAGGCGGTGATCGCCTGCGACGCGCGGGGTGAGGTCGTCACCTTGAACCCCGCCGCGCGCGAGCTGCTCGGCCTCGCCGAAGGCGCGGCGGTCCCACCGGTCCGCGAGCTGTTCCGCCAGCGCGCCGCGCACGAGGCGGTCGAGGCGGCGCTGGCCGGACGGACGGCGATGTCGGTCGAGGTCGCCCTCGACCGCCGCACCGTGCTGCTCTCGGGCCGCGCGCTCGCGGGCGGCGGCGCCGTGTTCGTCCTGCACGACGTCACCGACCTCAAGCGCCTCGAGAACGTCCGGCGCGACTTCGGCGGCAATGTCTCGCCCGCACTGAAGACCCCGCTGCGGTGACACTGGCAATCAGCGAGGCGGCGCATTTCCCGGTTGTGCGAGGCGTCGAGAAGAACGGAGGTTCTCTCGTTAAGCGCCGTAATGTCGCTGGCACAGTTTGGTGCGTCACGGTCCCGTCAAGTGTCATCGTTATTCGCCGCAATGGTTTTTCCATGCTTTGCCACAATTGCGCCGAGGCCCAAGCATTGCGCAAGGCGTTCCCCGAGGTCGGCGCACAACCCACCGCCGAGGAACTCGAGGGGAAACCCATCGACGA
>CAYHQJ010000013.1:0-22922 GCA_964358595.1 uncultured Gemmatimonadales bacterium | reverse complement strand
TACGGGAAGGTGAACCCGACCGCCCGCGGCAAGCTGATCTCGCTCGCCACGGAGACCGAGCGCACCCTGTTCTTCGACTTCCTCCCGGTGGACCTCGGCATGGTGCGCGGCTTCAAGACCCGGTTCCACCTCTACACGGTGCCCGGCCAGGTGTACTACAACGCCAGCCGTAAACTCATCCTCAAGGGCGTGGACGGCGTCGTGTTCGTGGCCGACAGCCAGCTCGAGCGCATGGAGGCGAACATCGAGTCCATGCAGAACCTCTACGACAACATGGCGGAGTACGGCTACGACCTCACCAAGGTCCCCTTCTCCATCCAGTACAACAAGCGCGACCTGCCGAACGCCGCTCCCGTCAAGGACCTCCAGGCCTCGCTCAACCCGGGCTGGCAGGTGCCCGAGCCGGAGAAGCAACAGGTCCAGCCGGATGCCGGCTGGCCCGGCGAGTTCCTCACCTGGCAGGTGCCCACGGGCGAGTGGATCCGGCGCGCCCCCACCCACGAGGCGGTCGCGGTCACGGGCGCCGGCGTGTTCGAGACTCTCAAGACCGTCAGCAAGCTGGTCCTGAAGTCGTTGGGGTAGTTCGGGTCATGTGGACCCTCCCCAACATCCTCACGCTGGCCCGCATCGCCCTCGCCCCGGTGATCGCGTTGCTGCCGTTCATCGAGGGGGCCACGCCCAAGATCATCGCGTTCGTCGTCTTCCTGGTCGCGGCCTTCAGCGACGTGATTGACGGCTGGTACGCGCGCCGCTACCAGGTCGTCACCGACCTCGGCAAGCTCCTCGACCCGATCGCCGACAAGCTGATGCTGGTGGCCATGCTGGTCCCGATCTTCTGGATCACGCGCCATCCTACGTGGCTGCGCGACTACCGCATCCCGTGGTGGGGCAGCCTCCCGGTGTGGGTGGCGATCCTGCTCGTGGGCCGCGAGATCCTGATCACGGTGTTCCGCTTCCAGGCCAGGCGCCACGGGGTGATCATCGCCGCGGCTGGTCCCGGGAAGCTCAAGGCGGTGTTTCAGAACTGCTTCATCGGCGCCACGATCGCGTGGTTCGCCTGGAAGGACCTCATCGTGGAGATGCGGTGGACCGGCCAGTACCGCGAGCTGTGGGATCGGTTCCACGGCACGTTCGTCGCGGTGACCCTCGGCCTGGCCGTCGTGCTCACCGCCTACTCCCTCGCGGTGTACCTCTACCGCTACCGGACCCTGCTCCGGTCCGCCGGCCGCTAGGCTCCCTATGGACTGCGAAATCCTGACAGTCGGCACCGAGCTGGTGCTGGGCTTCACGGTGGACACCAACGCGGCCGAGATGGCGCGCGCCCTCGCCGAGGCGGGAATCCGCGTGCGGCGCCGCGCGTCGGTCTCCGACGAGCTGGCCGACGTGCGGCAGGCCCTCGCGGCGGCGCTCGAGCGCTGCGGGACGGTGATCGTCACGGGCGGCCTCGGGCCGACGCCGGACGACCTGACCCGGCAGGCCGCCGCCGAGCTGTTCGGCGCGCGGCTGGTGCACGACCCCGCGGTGCTCGCCGACCTCGAGGAGAAGTACCGCCGCCGCGGCATCGCGCAGATGCCGGCGTCGAACCGGCGCCAGGCCGACGTCCCCGAGGGCGCCACGGTGCTGCCGAACCCGATCGGCACGGCGCCGGGGCTGTGGATCGACGACGGCCATGGGCGGCTCGCGATCCTGCTGCCGGGCGTTCCGAAGGAGATGCGCGGGCTGATGGAGAGCGAGGTGATTCCGCGACTTCGCTCGCGCGGAAGGGCGGAGGACGGAGGACCGGGGACCGTCATTCGCTCGCGCACGCTGCGTACCGCGGGGATTCCCGAGTCGGCGCTGGCCGACCAGGTGGGCGACGAGAAGCGGCTTCTGCCGCCGGGCCTCAGCCTCGCGTGGCTCCCGTCGCTGGCGGGTGTGGACCTGCGCCTGACGGCCTGGAACCTCGGCGAGGAAGAAGCGCGCGCCGCGCTCGAGCAGGCCGCCGGCGCGCTGCGAGCGAAGCTCGGAGCGCACCTCTACGGCGAGGACGGCGACGACCTTGCCGCCGTGGTGCTGCGCGCGCTCGAGGGCCAGGGCGCGAAGCTCGCCGTAGCCGAGTCGTGCACCGGCGGCCTGCTCGGTGCGCGGCTGACGGCCGTGCCCGGCAGCTCGCGCGTCTTCGTGGGCGGGGTGACCGCCAACGCCAACGAGGCCAAGCTCCGGCTGCTCGGCGGCTCGGCGGAGGCGATCGCGGAGCAGGGGGCCGTGAGCGAGGAGGTAGCGCGCCAGATGGCGCGCGGCGTCGCCGGCGCGCTCGACGCGCAGGCCGCGATCGCGGTCACGGGTATCGCGGGCCCCGACGGCGGCACGCCGTCCAAGCCCGTCGGCACGGTGTGGATCGCGGTGCTGTGGCGGGACCAGGTGCGCACCTTCACGCACGCCTTCCCCGGCGACCGCGAGGACGTGCGCGGCCGCGCGGCGCAGTGGGCGCTGAACTACCTGCGCCGGGTCGTCGCGGGCGCGCTGTGATGGCGGGGTACGCCGACGTCGAGTTCTGGACGGCGGCCGATGGCGCGCGGCTGGCGCTGCGGCGCGCGCCGGCGGAGGGGACGCCGCGCGCCGCGCTGGTCCTGGTGCACGGCTTCGGGGATCACTCGGGGCGGTACGCGCACGTGGCCAGGTGGCTCGCCGAGCGTGGCATCGCCGTGTACGCCCTGGACCAGCGCGGCCACGGCCGCTCGCCGGGCCCGCGCGGGCACGTCGCCCGCTTCGCCCAGTACCTCTCGGACGTCGTCGCCCTGCGCAAGCTCGTCGCCGCCGAGGCGCCCGGCCCCCAACTCCTGCTCGGCCACTCCTTCGGCGGGCTGGTCGTGCTGCGGTTCCTGGAAACGGCGCCGGGCGCTCTCGCGGGCGCCATCATCACCAGCCCCTTCGTGGCGGTGGCAATGCCGGTGCCCGGGTGGAAGGTGGCGCTCGTGCGCGCCCTGGCGGATCTTCTCCCGGCGGCACCGCTGCGCATGGGGGTCAACCTGGCGCACCTGTCCACCGACCCGGCCGTCGCGCGCGACGCCGAGCGCGACCCGCTGCACCACGACGTCATGTCGCCGCGGGCGTACTTCGAGAGCGTCGAAGCGCAGCGCGCCCTCGCGGTCGAGAGCGGCCGGATCGCGGTGCCCATCTTCTTCGGCCTCGCCGGCGACGACCGTATCGTCTCGATGACGGCGGCGCGCGCGTTTGCCGAAAGCCTGCTCGCGGACGTCACGCTGAAGGTGTACCAGGGGTTCTTCCACGAAGTGCTGAACGAGCGCGAGCGGGAGCGCGTCTTCCGCGACGTCGAGTCGTGGCTGGCGCGCGTGCTGCCCGCGGCGTAAGGGGCCCAATGGACCTGACCTACTCGTCGTACCTCAAGGTGGCGGAGCTGCTCCGGCTCCAGGCCCCGCGCTCCGAGCCCGAGCAGCACGACGAGATGTTGTTCATCGTCATCCACCAGGTCTACGAGCTGTGGTTCAAGCTCCTGCTGCACGAGCTGGACCGCTGCAAGGCGGAGCTGTCGGCGGGCGACCTGTTCGGCGCGATCGCGCGCTTCCAGCGGCTGCGCACGGTCATGAAGACGCTGGTCGGCCAGCTCGACATCCTGGAGACGATGACGCCGCTCTCGTTCCTGACGTTCCGCGACCGGCTCGAGGCCGCGTCGGGGTTCCAGTCGGCGCAGTTCCGCGCGGTGGAGTTCGTGCTCGGCTACAAGCGGCCGGAGATGCTGGCGCACTACGCGAAGGAAGGCGATTTCAAGGCGATGCTGGAGCGCCGGCTCGCCGAGCGGTCGCTGGTGGACCATTTCTACGACTTCCTCGCGCAGCGTGGCGTGCGCGTCCCCGAGCGGCTGCGCGCGCGCGACGTCACGCGGCCCAACGAGCCGGACGAGGAGCTGCAGCGCGAGCTGGTGCGGCTCTACCGCGAGGCACCGGACGTCGCGATCCTTCTGGAGCTGATGACCGACTTCGACGAGGGACTGCAGGAGTGGCGCTACCGCCACGTGAAGATGGTCGAGCGCACGATCGGCAACCAACGCGGCACCGGCGGGTCCCCCGGTGCGGAGTACCTGAGGCAGACGCTATTCCGGCCCGTTTTCCCGGACTTGTGGGCGATCCGGCAACAGCTCTAGGGCGCCGGGCAGCCCGCGGTTCTTGCGGGAGCTGAACCCATGGAGCCGTACAAGATCAAGGTCGTCGAGCCGATCCCGGGTACGACGCGCGAGCAGCGCCAGCGGGCGCTCTACGAGTCGGGCTACAACCTCTTCAACGTCCCCGCCGAGCTGATTACGATCGACCTGCTCACCGACTCGGGCACCTCGGCGATGAGCGACCGGCAGTGGGCCGGGATGATGCTGGGCGACGAGTCGTACGCGGGGAGCCGCAACTACTACGCATTCGAGGCGGTGGTGCAGCGGATCACCGGCTACCGGCACGTGATCCCGACGCACCAGGGGCGGGTGGCGGAGAACCTGCTGTTCACGGCGATGGTCGGGAAGGGCGACGTCGTCCCGAACAACATCCACTTCGACACCACGCGCGCGAACGTCGAGCATAACGGGGGCATCGCCGAGAACTGCGTCATCGGCGCGGCGTACGACCAGGAGGCCGAGCACCCGTTCAAGGGGAACATGGACGTCGCCAAGCTCGATGAGATCCTGCAACGGGTCGGCAAGGCCAAGATTCCGCTGGTGATGCTGACGATCACCAACAACTCTGGGGGCGGGCAGCCGGTCTCGCTCGCCAACGCGCGCGACACGGCGGCGTGGTGCCGCGCGCACGGGATCCCGTTCTACTTCGACGCCTGCCGCTTCGCCGAGAACGCCTGGTTCTGCAAGGTGCGCGAGCCGCAGTGCGGGGACATGACGATCGAGCAGATCGCGAACGCGTTCTTCCGGCTAGCCGACGGGTGCACGATGTCGGCCAAGAAGGACGGGCTGGTGAACATCGGCGGCTTCGTGGCCACCAACGACGACGCGCTGGCCACTGAGCTTTCGAACATGCTGATCCTGATCGAGGGGTTCATGACGTACGGCGGGCTCGCCGGCCGCGACCTCGAGGCGATGGCGCGCGGCCTCGAGGAGGTGCTCGACGAGCGCTACCTCGCCCACCGCATCGGCCAGGTGCGCCGGTTCGGCGAGCGGCTGCACGACGCCGGGGTGCCGGTGCTCTGGCCGATCGGCGGGCACGCCGTGTACCTCGATGCGAAGCGCTTCCTGCCGCACCTCCCGCCGGAGGAGTACCCGGCGCAGGCGCTCGCCTGCGCGCTGTACCTCGAGGGCGGGGTCCGCGGCGTGGAGATCGGCGGGCTGATGTTCGGCGCCCCCGATCCCGCAACGGGGGCGTGGAAGTGGCCCGAGCTGGAGCTGGTGCGGCTCGCCGTCCCGCGGCGCGTGTACACCGACGGCCACCTCGACTACGTGGTCGAGGCCTGCGCGAAGCTCCTCCGGAAACGCGAAACGATCCGCGGGCTGCGGATCGTCTCGCGCGCGCCGGTGCTGCCGCACTTCACGGCCCGGCTGGAGCCGGTGCCGGCCCCGGCTCCGGCCGCGCGGCAGGCGTAGCCGTCAGATCGGCCGCCGCCTCGGCGGCACGGCCACCCTCAGCGTTCGTGAGGCTCCCCTCATTCCTCTCCTTGGTTGCAGGCTGCGACCGGAAGGCTGGCTGCGGCCAAAACTGGCCTGCCCCTTGCCGCGTATGCTATTGTTAACAGCTAACCTACGCGAATCGGAGCGCCGGGTGACGTTGGGCAGGAAGCGCCACGACCAAGCCGCCGCGGACGCGGTGGATCCGGCCGCCGGGACGGCGGTGCCCCTCGCCGCCGGGGAAACCGTCGGCGGGCCGGAGGCGCCCCCCGCAGCCGGTTCCGCGGTGGTCGAGCCCCTGGAGCAGGCGCTCGTGCGCCTCGAGCGGGAGCTGGCCGACTGGAAGGACCGCGCCCTGCGTTCTGCGGCCGACCTCGAGAACTTCCGCAAGCGGGCGGTGCGAGAGCGCGAGGAGTCGTGGAACCGCGGCCAGGGCGAGGTGCTCGCCAAGGTGCTCGACGTGGTGGATGACCTGGCCCGGGTGGCGCATCTCGATCCCGCACAGACCACGGCCGAAGCGCTGCACGAAGGCATGGGCCTCGTCGAGCGGAAATTCCTGAAAGTGCTCGAGACGGCGGGCCTCGAGCGGATCGACCCAGCCGGCCAGCCGTTCGACCCGCACAGCCACGAGGCCGTCGTCACGTTCCCCGCGCCCTCGGCCGAGGCGGACCACACGGTCGCTGCGGTGTACGCGCACGGCTACCGGCTGCGCGGCGCGCTGCTGCGTCCGGCGCGCGTCGCCGTGTTCACGTGGAGCGCACCCGCCGCGGCGCCGTTGCCCGGCGGCGATGGTGCCGGCGGAGCGGCCGGCGCGGGCTCGGCGAACTGAGCGATGGCGCCGCAGAGGGACTACTACCGGATCCTCGGCGTCCCGGAATCGGCGACGACCGACCAGATCAAGAAGGCCTACCGGAAGCTCGCCAAGAAGCACCACCCCGACGCGAATCTCGGCAACAAGGCGGCGGGCGAGCGCTTCAAGGAGATCTCCGAAGCCTACTCGGTGCTCTCCGACGCCGCGAAGCGCAAGCAGTACGACCGCCTCCGCAAGTACGGCGCGTTCGCGGGCATGGGAACCGGGTCGCGCCCCGGGACGACCCGCACGCCGCCCGGCGCTCCCGGCCGCTCGCCCTTCGAGGACCTCGAACTCAAGGACCTCGGCGGGTTCGGCGGGATCGGGGACCTGTTCTCCTCGATCTTCGGCGGCGGCGAGAGCCGCACGGGACGCGGCAGGGGCGAGAGCGTCGAGACCATCGTGACCATCCCGTTCCGCGTCGCGGCCCTCGGCGGGAAAGTGCCGGTGGTGGTGCCCGTCACCGAGGCCTGCTCCACGTGCAGCGGCTCGGGCGCGGCCCCCGGCTCGCAGCTCACCGTGTGCACCGAGTGCAAGGGCTCGGGCCAGGTCTCGTTCGGCTACGGCGGCTTCGCCGTGAAGCGCCCGTGCCCGGCGTGCCGCGGCAAGGGGCGTATCGCCTCGCAGCGGTGCGGCACGTGCGCCGGCGTCGGCGAGCTGCGCACCGAGAGGCGCCTGATGATCGAGGTGCCGCCCGGCACCGACGACGGCACGAGGCTGCGGCTCAAGGAGCAGGGGCCGCGCGGCGCCGCCGGTGCCGGCGACCTGATCGTCAGCTTCCAGGTCGAGCCCGACCGGTTCTTCGCCCGCGACGGCCTCGATGTCGCGTGCACCGTGCCGATCAACGTCGTGCAGGCGACCCTCGGCACCAAGCTCAAGGTGCGCACGCTCGACGGCAAACACGTCGTGCTGCGTATCCCGCCCGGCACCCAGCCGGGGCGCAAGTTCCGCATCAAGGGGCAGGGGATCGAGAAGAACGGCGCGCGCGGCGACCAGTTGGTCGAGATCGCGGTCGAGATCCCCGCGAAGCTCTCCCCCGAGCAGGAGGCGAAGCTCAAGGAGTTCGCCGAGCTCGCCCAGCTACGGCACTAGAAGAGACAGCCCCCGCAGCCTTGTTGGTTCCGGGCTGCAGGGGCTGTGAGGACACTTGTTCCGACGGATCACTTCCGCATCCGGTCGCACCGGACCGGGCGGCGTTCGCTCGTCGGCTGCCGATGTGCCGCTGGGTTTCTCGCTCTGTACCGGACGGGGCCGGGAGCGTGCGGCCAGTGGCTGCGAGCGAACCGATGCGTCAGCGGCGGGTCGAGCGCCGGCCCCTCCTCAGGGGCTCTCCCGCACTTGGCCACCCTTTGGGTGACCGCACCTATGATGGCTCCTTCACCATGAAGCGGACGTGAAACGGGGATGAAACCGGTTCCGCCGGGCTCCGCTCTTCCTCGCCCGCGCCGCCCGCCGTAGCATCCGCGCGTGCCGCCCCTGACCCTTTGGTTCCTCAGGACCGCTCTCGGCACCAACGCCAGCGTCGAGCGTCTCACGAAGTTCTCTCCGGTCCTGGCCTCCGGCGCGGCCTAGCGCGCCCGGAGCGCGTTGAGGATCACGGCGGCGTCGAGCGCCTCCTGCATGATGGCGCCCGCGGCCGGCTCGATGTGCCCGGATGCGGCCACCAGCATGAGCGCGCTGCTCACGCCGAGGCCGACGCCGATGCTCTGGAGCGCGATGCGGCGCGTGTACCGGCTGATGGCGATCGCGTCGGCCGCGCGCTCCACGTCGTCTACGAGCAGGACGATGTCGGCGGCCTCGGCGGCCGCGGCGGGGCCATGGGCGCCGAGCGCGACGCCGACGCTGGCCGCCGCGAGGGCCGGGGCGTCGTTGATCCCGTCGCCGACCATCATCACCGACCCGTGCCGGCGGCGCAACTCGCCTATGGCTGCGACTTTCCCGGCGGGCAGGAGGTTGGCCAGCACGTGCCGGATCCCCGCTGCGTGCGCGATCGCGTCGGCGTTGGCCGGCCGGTCCCCGGTGAGCATCGTCGTGTCGGTGATGCCCAGCGCGGCGAGGCGGAGCATGAGCGCCGGCACCTCGGGCCGCAGCCGGTCGTCGAAGTGCACCGTCCCGGCGAGCCGGCCGTCCACGCACACGTAGGATCGCGTGCCGGGCTCTGCGCCGTCGGGCGAGGTCTCGACGCCCTCGAGGTAGCGCGCCGAGCCGACCTCGACCAGCCGCCCCTCGATCCATCCCGACACGCCCATGCCCGGGGTCTCGCGGAACTCGTGCGGGTGCGGCAGCGTGCCATGCCGGGCGAGCCCGGCGCGGGCGATCGCCTTGCCGAGGTGGTGCGAGGAGAGCTGCTCGACGGCGGCCGCGAGCCGCAGCACCTCGTCCTCCGGGAGCGTGTCGCGCGGCTCGACCCGCGTGACCGTGGGCTCCCCCACCGTGAGCGTGCCCGTCTTGTCGAACACCACGGCGCGCACGCGGCCCGCCTCCTCGATGGCGGCGCCGCGTTTGATGATGATGCCGCGCCGCGCCGCGCGGCCGATCCCCGCGATCACGGCCACGGGCGTCGCGAGGATCAGCGGGCAGGGCGTGGCGACCACCAGCACCGACAGCACGTGGTTCACCTCGCCGGTGACCGCCCAGGCCGCGGCGCACATCACCAGGGTGAGCGGCGTGAACCATACGGCGTAGCGGTCGGCGAGGCGCTGGATCGGCGGGCGCTCGCGGCGCGCGGCCTCGACCAGCCGCACGATCTGCTGGTACTGGCTGTCGCCGGCGGTGTGCGTCGTTTCGAGGTGTAGCACGCCGTCGAGATTGACGCCGCCGCTCATCAGCGCCGTGCCGGGCGCGGCGGCCACCGGCAGCGGCTCGCCGGTGAGCGCCGACTGGTCCACCGCCGAGCTGCCGGCGATCACCACCCCGTCCACCGGCACGAGATCGCCGGGCTTGACGACGAGCCGGTCGCCGACCTGCACCTCGGCCGCGGGGACCGTCTCGAGCTCCGCCCCGCGCAGGCGGTGCGCCCGGGTCGGCGCGCGCGCCAGCAGCGCCTCGATGGACTGCGACGCCCGGCGCATCGCGTAGTCCTCGAGCGCCTCGCCGCCCGACTGCATGAGTACGATGACCGCGCCGGCGAAGTACTGGTCGAGGAGCAGGGCGGTGACGATCGCCAGCATCGCCACGACGTCGGCGGCGAAGCGGCCGCGCAGCATGCCGATGAGGGTCTTGAGGACGACGGGGACGCCGCCCAGGACGAGGGTGGCGAGCAGCACCGCCTCGGCGGCCGCGGGGCGGTGGAGAACGAATCTCACCATCAGCGCTGCGGCGAGCCCCACGGCGGCGCCGGCCGCCACGGGGTAGCGCCGCAGCGCCCGGGTCACGGTCCCGCGCCCTCCGGGAGCTGGAGCTTGAAGCCGACGCCGCGCACCGTGTGGATCAGCTCCACCTCCGCGGCTTTCTTCAGCTTCCGCCGCAGGTTGCCGACGTGCACGTCCACCACGTTGCTCTCGGGGTCGAAGTGCATGTCCCAGACCTTTTCGAGCAGCTCGGTGCGCCGCACGACCTCCTCGGGCCGCAGCATGAAGTGCTCGAGGAGGTGGAACTCCTTCGGCGAGAGGTCGAGCGGCCTGCCGCCCACCCGCACCTTGTGCTTGAGCCGGTCGAGCTCGATCGGCCCGTAGCTCAGCAGCTCGGTGCGCGTGGCGCCGCCGCGGCGCACCAGGGCGCGTACCCGGGCGAGCAGCTCGTCGAACTTGAAGGGCTTCGTCAGGTAATCGTCGGCGCCGACGTTGAGGCCCCGGACGACGTCTTCGGTCGAGTCGCGCGCCGTGAGCATGAGGATCGGGGTGCCGCGCCCCTCGCGCCGCAGCTCCGCGGCCACCTGCAGCCCGGACTTCTTGGGCATCATCACGTCGAGGACGATAACGTCGTAGTCATAGACGTGCGCGAGCATCGTGCCCTCGTCACCGTCGGGCGCGATGTCCACCGCGTACCCCTCCTCGCGCAGCCCCTGCTCGATGAAGCCCGCGACCTTCCGGTCGTCCTCGATGACCAGGATCTTCATGTCCGGTTCACGTCCGCGGCGGGTTCGGGAGGCCGACGGTGAACGTCGCCCCCATGCCGAGCGCGCTGTGCACGGTGAGCCGGCCCCCGAGGATCTCGGCCATCCGGCGCGACACCGGCAGCCCCAGCCCCGAGCCAAGCCCCGACTCGGAGTCCACCCGCACGAACGGCTCGAAGATCTTGGCCTGCTCTTCGAGCGGGATCCCGGGGCCCCGGTCGATCACGTGGATCACGATCTCCTCGGCGGTGGCTTCGGTCCGGATCAGCACTTCCTCGCCGGGCCGGCTGTGCCGCACGGCGTTGCTCAGCAGGTTCACCAGGATCTGCTCGAGGCGGAGCGGGTCGGTGCGGCAGACCGCCGCCGCCGGCGGGTACTCCTCGTGCAGCGTGATCCCCTTGGCGTCGGCCGCGGGTTGAACCGCGGCGCGCGCCCGCTCGACCACGGCGCCGATCGGGACGTCCTTGAAGACCGCCTGCACCCTGCCGGCGTCGAGCCGGCTGAGGTCGAGCAGGTTGTTCATCAGCGTGATCGTGCGCTCCGCCGCCTCGTAGACCTCGCGCGTCGCCCGCTGGACGGTGCTGGGCGCCTTGGCCCTGAGCAGCTGCTCGGCCCACCCATAGACGCCCGTCAGCGCGTTGCGCAGCTCGTGGTTGATCATCGCGAAGAACTGATCGCGCTGGCGCTGCATCGTCTGGACCCGGGCCAGCAGGTCCGCCGTCTCCTCGTAGAGCCGCGCGCTCTCGACCGCGGCGGCCGCTTGGGCGGCCAGCATCACCGTGATCGCCTCGTCCTCCTCGGTGAACTCAGCGGCGCCGATCTTCTCGGCCAGGTACAGGTTCCCAAACACCTTCGACCCGCTGATGATCGGGACGCCCAGGAACGATTCCATCCGCGGGTGGTGCACGGGGAAGCCGTACGACTGCGGATGGTCGCCGATTCGCGCGACGCGCAGTGGCTTCGGGCTCCGGATCACCAGCCCGAGGATGCCGCGGCCCTGCGGGTACTCGCCGATCCGCTCGCGCTCGGCCCTCGAGAGCCCTGCCGTCACGAACTGGGCGAGCGAGCGGCCGTCCTCGGCCAGCACGCCGAGGGCCGCGTAACGCGCGTCCACAACCGCGCGCGCCGAGTCCACGACCTGCTGGAGGACCTCGGTGAGCGAGTGCTCCGACGCGATGGCGATGCCGGCGGCCAGGAGGCGCTCGAAGCGCTCCCGCACCCGGCTGGCTTCATCGCGGCTGTCGCGCGGTGCCGCGTCGACGCGGTGTACGGCCAGTCGTCCCCCCGGGCGGACGTTCGGCACGGTCAGGCAGGCCCGACCCGTAACCTACCCCCCCCGGGGCGACCCGGCCACCGCCCGGGCCTCCCACGGGAGCGGCTCGACCTCCAGCGACCGCGTCCGGCCGGACGGCTTCGATACGGGCACGACCAGCGTCAGCGCGGGCAACACGTGGAGGAGACGCTCCGAGGTGCTCCCGATCAGCAGCCGGTCCACCCACCCCTTGCCGTGCGAGCCCACGATGATGAGGTCGGCGTGCCACTTCGTCGCCTCGCTCGCGATCGCCGCCGCGGCGCGGCCCCGGCGCACGACCGTCTCGGCGCCCGGCAGGTCGATCAGCGGCCAGACCGACAGCTCGAGCACCCGCTCGGCCGCGCGGTACAGCTCGTCGTCGCCGACCGTCACCGGGAAGCCGGGGACCACCGGCATCGGCTCCACGACGTGCATCAGCCGCAGCTGCGCGCCGAACAGCCGGGCCCAGCGCTCGCCCGCCTCGATGGCCGTTTTCGCCGCGTATGAGAGGTCCACGGGCACCAGGACGCGGCTGATGATGGGCGAGCCGCCGTCGGTGGCGAGCAGCGGCAGGTCGCAGGCGCGCACCATGTGCGTGATCGTGCTGCCGCCGATCCGCTCCAGCCCCCGGTGGTGCTTGCCGCCCATCACGATCAGCTCGCCCCCCAGCCGGTGCGCCGTCTCGGCAAGCACCATGGGCGCCCGGCCGATCTTGATCTCGAGCGCCTCGAGCAGCTTCGGCGGCACGTTGCCGGAGAGCGAGCTGGTGATCAGCGTGCGGGCGTGCTCGACGGTTGCGTGGTCGAGCTCCGCGGCGTCGATGCCCAGCTCGGGCACGCTCGCCGCCGTCCAGTAGTCCGGCGCCGCATGCACGAGCTGGCAGGCCGTGCCCGCCCGCTCCGCGATGACCGAGCCCATCACGGCGGCCCGGACCGACTCCGGCGAGCCGTCCACACCAACGACGATCGGGTTCCACGACATGGCTCTAGCCTCCTTGCACCGCGGGACCGCGGAGCGTCACGAGCGCGACGTCCGGGCCACGATGCGCCGGGTGCGGCGCACCACCCGCCGGTGTCCGATCATACGTTCGCGCGCTGCGGGTGAAAGCCCCCCCAACCCCGCGTGAAGGTCCCTTCAATTACAGGTCGCGGCGCGCGAATAGCCGCGCGGCCGCGGCGAGCGGCAGCGCCGTCCACAGCGCGAGCCCCGCCCACAGGGCGGTGAGCCCCGCCGGCCCGAGCACGCGGCGCAGCGCTGCGCCCATCGGCCCCGCGATCGCCTCCGCGCCGAACAGTCCCGTGCCGATCGCGCGCGCGGTGCCCACCGGGTTGAGCAGCAGCAGTCCCGAGAGGCCCCAGGTGAGCTCGGCGCGCGGCAGGATGCCGAGGGCCGCGATCGCCGCGAGGTCGAAGCCGAGCGCGAAAGCGAACCACAGCGCGAACGCCAGCGCCAGCGCGCGGGTGCGGGTGCGCGCCACGACCCCGGCGAGCGTCCCGACGCTGGTCATCGCCGCGGTGAGCGCGACCGCCGTGCCCACCAGGCCGAGGTAGCGCAGCGCGTCGCCGCTGCCGGCCGCGCCCGCGATCACGATCCCCGCGGCGCCGTAGCCGATCGCCAGCGCCCCCGCCAGCGCCGCGAAGCGCCCCAGCGCGCGCCCGACCACCAGCGTGCCGCGCGAGATCGGCTGCGCCGCCAGCAGCTCCAGGTCGTAGCCGTCGGCGGCGGCGAGCGCGCTGACCGCGAGCGCCACCAGCGGCACGACCCAGAGCGACAGCTGGAGCAGGCTCACCGCCGTGCGGCCGAAACCCTGCACGGTGAGCGAGCCGCCCGCGGCGAGGCCCGCGAAGCTGATGCCGAGCGCGGCGAGGGCGAAGCCGAGGGCGAAGGCGGGCAGCGTCCGGCCGCGTACCTCGGCGGCCAGCTCGTAGCGCGCCAGCGCCGTGAGGCTCCGCCAGCGCGAGGGCCCGGCGGGCTCGTGCGCTGCGGCGGCGCGCGCGGCGTCCAGCGTCGGCGCGGCCACGGTCACGTCCGCAGCTCCCGCAGGTACGTCGCGAAGTCCGTCACGCGGGCCCCGGCGCGCGCCTCGTCGGCGCGGATGCGGTCGCGGTAGGCGAGCACGCCGTACATCATCCCCGGCACCGGGCCAGCGGGCACGACGAAGACCGCCTGCCGCGCGTCGATCCACTCGAGCGAGGCCTCGTCGTGCACCCACAGCCGGTCCCGTTCGCCGATCCGGCCCTCCGCCATCGCGACGTAGCGCATCAGGCAGCCGGCCTCGTCGAACACCTTGACGGTGCCGGTCGCGGGAACGATTTGCGCCGCGTGGCGCTCCCGCTCGAGCGTCATGTGGCAGAAGTCGCAGTTGACCTCGCCGTACGCGATCACCGCGGGGCGCTCGCCCCCCGGTGCGCACGCCGCCACGAGGGCGAGGGCGAACAGCAGGTTACGCCGCATGGTCCACCGCGCCGCGCAGCGCGCCGCGGTAGAAGCTCTCGAACGCCGCGGGATCGCGGATTTCCGCGGCCGACGCCTCGGCCACCCGCAGGCCCTCGCGCAGCATCACCACCCGGTCGGCGAGCGCCGCGACCTCGGGGAGGTAGTGTGAGGCGAACAGGATCGCCGCGCCCCGTGCCTTGGCGGCGGCGATCGCGCCGCACACGATCTCGGCCCCTTCGGCGTCCAGCGAGATCGAGGGCTCGTCGAGCACCAGCGCGCGCGGCGTGCCCACCAGCGCGAGCGCCACCGAGAGGCGCTGGCGCTGGCCCCCCGACAGGTCGCGGACCCGCGAGGTTGCCCGGTCGGCGAGCGCCACGTCCGCGAGCGCCGCTAGCGCCGTCTCCGGTCCCGCGCCGCGTAGCGCCGCCACCAGCCGGCCGAGGTCGATGCAGGTCACGTGCTCGGGGAAGGCGAGCCGCTGCGGGACGTAGCCGACCAGCCGCCGCGCCGCCTCGGGCTCGTGCTCCATCTCGTAGCCGTTGAGGCGCACCGTGCCCGCGTCCGGCCGCACGATCCCAACCAGCGCCTTGAGCGCGGTGGACTTGCCGGCGCCGTTGGGCCCGACCAGCGCCACTACCTCGCCCGGGGCGACGCCCAGCGAGAACGCGTCGAGCGCCGTGCGCGCGCCATAGCGCTTGGTCACGCGCTCCAGCGTGATCATGGCAGCCGCCCGGGGCGCGCGCGCAGCAGGACGAGGAAGCCGAGCCCGAGCACCGACGCCGCAGAAGCGAACGCGGCCCGCCGCGCGGCCGGCGCGGGCGGCGCCGGCGCCACCATCGGCGGCACGCCGACCGCCGGCGTCGCCAGGGGGCAGCTGTCCGTCACTGCCTCGATCTCGAAGACCGGGAAGGTGCGCTCGGCCCACGAGAGCACCGTCGCCGCGGGGCTCGAGAGGAAGAGCCGCAGCGCCGGCCGCTCCCGCGAAACCTCGGTCAGTGGCGAGCCCGGACCGTACGGCACGTCGCGTACGCCGTCGCCGTCCAGGTCCCAGCCGTCGTCGCCGCTCCAGTAGTTGCCCCGGCCGTCCACGCAGAACCGGCTGTCGGCCGCGCCGCCCGTGGCGGCGTAGGTGTTGTCCATGATCGCGTTGCCGCTGATGCGGTTCCCCGTCGCGCTGGCGAACAGCTGAAGCCCGACGAAGTTCTGCGCGATCAGGTTGTCGCGCACGAGCCCGTCCACCGCGCCGTCGAGGAACAGCCCGACGCCGTTGCCGACGAAGACGTTTTGCTCGAGCACGGTCCGCTCGGTCGTCTGCTGGAGCAGGCCGAACGACTCGACCCCGCGGTTCCAGGCAAAGACGTTCCGCCGCGCCACGACGTCGCGCGAGTTCATGATCGAGGAGCCGGCCGCGCTCTCCGTGAACCGGTTGTCCTCGAACAGGTTCTGGTGCGAGAACATGTAGTGCAGGCCGTAGCGCGAGCGCGCGACCAGGTTGCCCCGCACGACCGTCGTGTCGCTGTACGAGAAGTACATGCCGTCGCGCACGTCGGCGATGTCGTTGCGCTCCGCGAGGACGTGCGTCGAGTAGAAGAAGTGGATCCCGTCGCCGCGGCCGTTGGGGCGCACCGCCGCGCGGCCGCGGATCCGCACTCCGCGTACCGTCACGAAGTGGACCTGCTTGAGGTACACTCCGTGCAGCACGTCGCGCAGCTCGAGGTCCTCGAGCCGTACGCTGTCGGCCTCGACCTTCACGCCGGCGTCGTCCCGGTCCAGGTCGCTGCCGCCGTGCTCGAGGACGAAGCCGGCCAGGCTGGCGCCACGCGCCGTGATCCGCACGACCGAGCCCGTGCCGTCGCCGCGCAGCACCGGCCTGCCCTCGCCGACCAGCGTGACCGGCCGATCCAGCTCCAGCCGCCCGGCCCAGGTGCCGGATCCCACGAGGATGACGCCCCCCGCGGGTGCGGTCGCCACGGCGGCGCGCAGCAGGGCGGCATCGCCGCCCGTCACGCGCACCGTGTCGGCCGCGAGCGCGAGGAGCAGCGCCGCCAGCATCAGCGCCGCGCCTGCTCCGCGGCGCGCTTGGCGCGCCAGTCGAGCCAGACGAGCACCACGAGCGCCGTCCCGAACAGGACGAAAAACGCGCTCCCGAGGCCCGGATAGCTGTACACCTCGAAGTTGGCCAGCCGGTTGTGACCGATCATCGGCGGCGTGAAGGGCGGCACCGTGATCGGCGCCTCAGGGTCGAGGTGGTGGCCGTAGTCGTAAAGGCGGTAGTAGAACGCGCCCAGCGAGAACAGCCCGAAGTAGCTGAACAGCACCAGCAGGTCCACCGCGTTGCCGACCTTGCCGAACACGGCCGTCCGGAAGGCGAGCAGGATGAACACCCCGAGCGCAAACGGGATCCACCGCATCTCGGCGAAGTCCTGCTGCTGCAGCGCGCGCATGCCGATGTAGTGGTTCAGCGTGTTGATCTCGTTGACGTCCCGCCCCTCGTTCCCGCCGGTGAGGCGCTGGGGGTACATCTTCAGCTCCAGACCCTCCGGGAACTGGGTCGCGTACATCTTGATGTGCCACATCGGCACGGCGAACGACACGAGCAGCAACAGGCTCGTCATTGCGATCAGTACGCGCGAGCGCCTGCCGAGCGCACTGTCGAGCCAGGTGATGATGCGGCCGGTCATCTGCGGCTCCTCGCTCGCGGGCCCGGCGCGAGGGCCGGGCCCAGAGCGAACCGGGGTGTGGTCAGCTGCCCCGCCGGCGCTGGGCCGGGGTGCGGTTCATCAGCTGCGTCGTGGTGGCGCCTCCGCGCGGCCGGACCAGCAGGTAGCCCTGCATCTCCTGGTGCATCGCGGAGCAGAAGTTCGTGCAGTAGAACGGGAAGACCCCCGGCCGGCTCGCGCGGAACGCGACCGTCTTCGTCTCCCCCGGGTCAACCACCACGTTGATGTTGTGCTCGGCCAGGCCCCAGCCGTGCAGCATGTCGGTGGATTGCTCGCTGTTCGTGATGTGCACGATCACCGAGTCGCCCTGGTTGACCTCGATCTCGCTCGGCGCGAAGTAGCTGCGCACCGCGAGCATCCGGACGTTCACCACGCTCCCGCTGCGCTGGATGCGCGCGTCGCTGGCGGCCCAGATCGCGTTCGGGTCGCGGTTCTCCGCCTGCGGGTACACTTCGATCGGATGCACGATGTTCGCGTTCATCAGAATCGCGTAGTGCGGCTCCGGCTCGGTGTACGCCTCGTACAGCATCGTCAGCCCACTGCCGCTGATGTCGATCAGCTGGCTCGACTCGGGCTGCGACGGTCCGACCGACAGGTGCCGGCCGTGGGACAGCTTGTTCAGCGAAACGAGATAGCGGCCCTGCGGGTGCCGCGCGTCGCCGTGGGCGGTCACGAGGTGCCCGACGTTGTAGTGGACCGGGATCTTCGCCACCACGAGCGCGCTGTCGTGCCCGTCGAACGGCCCGAGGCGCCACTTCGCGATCGCCGACTCGACGAACAGCGACGTGTAGGCGTAGCCCTGGTCGTCGAACTGCGTGTGGAGCGGGCCGAGGCCCACCGGCACCTCGGCGACCCGGACCGACTCGTAGCGCAGGACCGGGATGCCGTCCTCGTTGCCGACGGTGTCGTTCGCCTGGACGGCGCCCAAGAACTTCTGGAAGTCGTAGACCGTCGTGAACGGCGCCAGCTTGCCGCTGCCGACCACGTAGCGCCCGTCGGGGGAGAAATCCGCCCCGTGCGGGCTCTTGGCGAGCGGGATCAGGTACATGAGGCCCGGCACGTCGCGGGGGTTGAGCACCCGCACGCCGCCGACCATCTGGCCGCGGCCTGCGCGCGCCGCCTCGGCCGCGCGCCGCCAGTTCACGAACGCCATGTAGTCACGGTCGCGCTGCGACGCCGTGACCTCCAGCCGGCCACCGCCCGCCCGCTCCGCGTTGTAGCAGCTCCACACCGCCCAGTCGGCCGAGATCTCGCGCCCGGTCGAGGCGAGGTCCCAGTTGAACGGCGGCGTCACAATCTGCCAGTCGAGCGTCATGTTCCCGCTGGCGCTGTCCACCTTGATCCCGCTCACCACGCCGTGATAGTCGGTCGCGTAGCGGGAGAGCGGCACGTAGGTGCCTTTCGGGATCGGAATCGAGAACCGCGAGGCCACCAGCGCGTACTCGGTGTTCACCGTCGTGAACGAGCTGCCGTGGTTGCCGCTGGAATTCGGGATCGGGCCCAGAATCTGCCTGGTCTTGAAGTCGCGCAGATCGATCCGCGCCACCCGGTTGTTCGCGTTGTCGTTCACGAACAGCCAGCGGCCGTCGTAGTCGCCGTTGGTCCGGCTCGGCGCCGGATGGTGCACATCGCCCCAGGTGAAGCCGCCCAGCATCCGGCGGCTGGCCTCGTCGAAGCCGTAGCCGGTCGCGGGGTACGGAGCGAACACCGGAATGGTGGAGATGTGCCGCATGGACGGCACGCCGGCCACGTACACCTGCCCGGAATGGCCCCCGGAGTAGAACAGGTAGTACTCGTCCAGGTTCCCGGGCGCGACGTAGGTGGCGCGGGCCGCCGTCGCCACGTCGGCGACCTGGGCGTTGCGGCTCTGCGTTCCCTTGGCGCACCCGGCGAGCAGGGCGAGCGCAGTGGGAAAGAAGACGGCTCGACGGTACATGTTGATGGGCCTCCCCTGGGGCGTGGTCACGGGCTGTTGTAGAGGTCGCGGAGCAGGTGGAAGATCGAGTCGCGCTCAGCGGGTGAGAGCCTGGTCTGCCCCGACAGCACGATCTGCATCGTGCCCGTCGGGCTGGCGAGGAACGAATCGAGCGACGTGCTGAATCGCTGACGCACGTCGTGGAACGCGATGCTGAGGTCGGGCCCGACGTTCGTGGGCGACACGATCTGTAGCTTGGTGATCGGATGGCACTGGGGGCAGCCCTTGGTGAGGAAGATCTGGGCGCGCGGATCGTGCCGCGCGGCCTCGGACTGCATGGCGATCAGCGGATTCTCCTGCGCGTCCTCGTGGGTCTCTCCGCCCTCCGCGCCTTCCGGCTTCTCCTTGCCGCACGCGGCAAGCGCGAGGGCGCACATCATCGCGGATGCGACACGAACTCCCGACACCGATATTCCCTCGGAAAAGGTGGGTTCAGTCTAGAGGTCGGCCGGATGAAGCAGCGTGAAAGACGTGTGAAGTTCTCTTCACGCGAAGCAGGTCGCGTGAAGGCACCTTCAGAGAAGGCTCACCCGCCTTCACGATGCTCGTTATCTTAGGTGCACTCCCCAGATCGTCCTGGAGCCGTGCCATGTTCGCTCGCGCCCGCCTGTTCGCGCTCCCCGTGCTGCTCGCCGCCTGCGGGCCCACGTACGACGTCGTGATCCGCCACGGCACGGTGTACGACGGCACCGGCGGCGTGCCCGCGCAGGCCGACGTCGCGATCCGGGGTGACAGCATCGTCGCCGTCGGCGGCGCGGTCCGCGGGCGCGGCCGCACCGAGATCGACGCCGCCGGTCTCGCCGTGGCCCCCGGCTTCATCAACATGTTGAGCTGGGCGAATGAGGACCTGATCCAGGATGGCCGCTCCCAGGGCGACATCCGCCAGGGCGTCACGCTCGAGGTGATGGGCGAGGGCGAGTCCATGGGCCCGCTCACCGACTCGATGAAGGCGGAAGCGGCACGCCAGCAGGGCGACATCAGATACCCGATCACCTGGACCACGCTTGGCGAGTACCTGGACACCCTGGTGGGACGGGGTATCTCGACGAACGTGGCGTCGTTCGTCGGCGCGACCACGGTCCGGATCCATGAGATCGGCTACGCCGACCGGCCGCCCACCCCCGCGGAGCTCCAGCGGATGCGCGCCTTGGTGCGCCAGGCGATGGATGAGGGCGCCCTGGGCGTGGGCAGCTCGCTGATCTACGCGCCCGCCTTTTATGCCGGCACCGACGAGCTGGTCGCGCTCGCCGAGGAGGCCGGCCGCTCGGGCGGGATGTACATCTCGCACATGCGCAGCGAGGGGAACCGCCTGCTCGAGGCCGTGGACGAGCTGATCACCATCGCCCGCCGCGCGCGCGTGCCGGCCGAGATCTACCACCTCAAGGCGGCTGGCCGGGCGAACTGGGGGAAGCTCGACTCGGTCATCGCGCGCGTGGAGCGCGCGCGTGCCGAGGGGCTGCGCATCACCGCGGACATGTACACCTACACCGCGGGCGCGACGGGACTCGATGCGGCGATGCCGCCCTGGGTACAGGAGGGCGGGCTCGAGGCCTGGCGCCGCCGGCTCCAGGACCCTGCGATCCGCGCCCGCGTCGCGCGCGAGATGCGCACGCCGACCACCGCGTGGGAGAACCTGTACCTCGCCGCCGGCTCGCCGGAAAACGTGCTGCTCGTCGGCTTCAAGCAGGACTCGCTCAAGCCGCTGACGGGCAAGACACTGGCCGCGGTCGCGCGGATGCGCGGGATGTCGCCCGAGGAGACGGCGATGGACCTCGTCGTCCGGGACGACAGCCGCGTCGGGACAGTCTACTTCCTGATGTCGGAAGACAACGTGAAGCGCGAGATCGCCCTGCCGTGGGTGAGCTTCGGCTCGGACGCCGGGTCGATGACCCCGGAGGGCGTGTTCCTGAAGTCGAGCACGCATCCGCGCGCCTACGGCAACTTCGCGCGGCTCCTGGGTCGTTACGTGCGCGACGAGCACGCCATCACGCTCCAGGAGGCGATCCGCCGCCTGACGTCGTTGCCTGCGGAAAACCTGAAACTGCGCCGCCGCGGCTCCCTGCGGCCGGGCTTCTACGCCGACGTCGTCGTCTTCAACCCCGACAGCATCGCCGACCACGCGACCTTCGACCGGCCGCACCAGTTCGCGACGGGAGTCGTGCACGTCTTCGTGAACGGCGTGCAGGTGCTGCGCGGCGGCGAGCACACCGGGGCGAAGCCCGGGCGGGTCGTGCGCGGGCCCGGCTGGGCGCTCTGGCGCTCGGCCGGGAGGTAGAACCCCGCCCGCGGCCGACTAGCGCGCTGTTTGCACGGCGGCGAGGTCGAACGGCATGAGGCGGAGCACGCGCCGCGCGTGGTCGAAGCGCGCCGTGCGCGCGTAGTCGAGAAAGGTGCGGATCTGCGCTGCGGCGTCGCGGTAGCCCGATGCGATCGCGTCCGGCGTGGCCGGCCCGCCGAAGTCGTGGATCGACAGCGCCAGCGGATGGTCGGGCCGGATCACGAACGGCCGTACGTAGCGCATCCGCCGCTCGCCCAGCTCGATCGTGACGGCCTCGGCCGGCACGCGGAGCTCGCGGGCGGCGCCCTCACACAAGCGGTTTACCTCCGTCAGCTCCCGCAGGTCCGCGCGCAGGTGCTCGTGCATCAGGATGCCCAGGGCGCGCGTCCCCACGTCCACGAACGTGCCCGTCTCGCTGCGCCGGCCTTCGGAGGGCTCCAGGAGGACGAGGAACAGCACGTCCGCGCCGAGGCGGATCGCGGGGCGGATCGGCTGGCTGCCCATCACCGCGCCGTCCGAGAGCAGGCGTCCCTCCACCGCGATGGGCTCGTACGTGATCGGCAGCGCGGAGGACGCGACGATGGCGGGCAGGAGGTCGTCCGGCGCCGCCACCTCGTCCAACGCGAACGACTGGTCGGCGCCACGGTCGCCAGCGAGCTGCGCCGGCAGCGTGTTGGAAAAGTGCCGCACGAGTCCCGACTCGAGATCGGTAGCGGTGAACACGATGCGGATCGGCGAGCGCCGCAGCCGCTCCACGGGGATCACGCGCCGCAGGTAGCGGGAGCGCTCGAAGTTCTTGAACAGGCCGGAGTGCATGGAGAGGCGGATGATCCGCTCCCAGGTCCGGCCGAGCCGGTCGCGGTGGCGCTGCTGGACCAGGCGCAGCACGCCGAGGGCCGCCAGGGCGGCCGCGACGGCCAGCGGGTGGCGGCGGAGCAGGTTGTTGAATGCGACGTTCAGGTGCAGGGATGCGATGCCGGTGACCAGGAAGGCGCCCACGAGGAGGTTCGCCGCCACCGACACGCCGAGCCGGCGTCGGTCCGGATCCAGCGGGCGCCGCCCGAGGCGCGCGGCGAGCACGTGCCAGACGTACGGCAGGTGCGGATAGAAGAGCAGCACCGAGGCGCCGGCGAGCGCGAGCGAGAGCCAGGCCAGCCCCGGGTAGTGCAGGCGCAGCTCGACGCCGGCGAGCGTGAGCAGGTAGTAGGCGAGGTTACCCAGGCCCGCCGAGGTCGCGATCAGACCGGCGAGCATCCATCCGTAGCGTGTCCACTCGATCCCCAGGGCGCCGGGCGTCAGCTCCAGCCACGAGGCCACCAGGTGCTCGGCGTTGCCGGCCAGCGTCTCGGACCGCGCGGCGTAGCTCGCGGCGTTGACGCTGCCGATCGACGTCGCCGCGATGATGTGGGTGGGCAGGCCGGCGTCCTGGAACGCCAGCAGTGCTCCCGCCTCGTAGGCGCCCCGGGCGCCGCCGCCCGAAAGGACCACGCCGATCCGGCCCGTGAAGGCGCGGACCACGCCCTCGGCGTCTGCGGACGCCAGCGCCGCCCGGAAGGCGCGACGGGACTGCTCGAGCGACGGGATGTCCGCGGGACCCACGGCTCCCCTCCCGCGGCTTCGGCCGCGACTAGCGCGCCACCAGAGCCGGCTCGAAGCTCATCGCCAGCACCTCAGCGATGTGGGGCAGGGCCCACTCCAGGTCGGCCTTCGCCACCACCAGCGGCG
>CAYHQJ010000012.1:12458-23705 GCA_964358595.1 uncultured Gemmatimonadales bacterium | reverse complement strand
CATGGCACGACGGCCGGCGCCGCCGGCGCCGTGAACGGCATCTGCACCGTGACCACCGTGCCGCGCTCGGCTCCCGGCTGGATGTACACGCGGCCGCCCAAGGCTCCCGCCCGCTCGCGCATCCCGATGAGACCGATCGAGCGGACGTCCGAGACCTGGTCCTCCGTGATCCCCTTGCCGTCGTCGCGCACCTCCAGCCTGACCCCCCCGTCCGTGACCGCCAACCTGAGATCCACGTGCTTCGCGCCGGCATGACGCGCCACGTTGGTAAGCGCCTCCTGCGTGATGCGAAACAGGGCCGTGACCCGGTCCGGACTGAGCGGTGGTTCCGCGGCCGGAACGTCGCACCCGCACTCGACTCCCGAGTGCTTCGCGAAGTCGGTGGCCAGCCACTCGATCGCCGCGGCGAGCCCCAGGCTGTCGAGCACCGCCGGCCTGAGAAGCGCCGCCACGCGGCGGGCCGCCTCCACGCTTCGGTCCACCAGGGTCAGCATCGCACGGACGCGGCCCCGCAGCGCCGCGGGACCGGTCGCGAGGTGATCGAGCAGCCACGTGAGGTCCATCTTGAGTCCGGTCAGAGCCTGGCCGAACTCGTCGTGGATCTCGCGGGAGATCGCCGTCCGTTCGTTCTCGCGCACGGTGTGCAGCTCCGCCGCGAGCGCGCGAAGCCGGTCGCGGGAAGCCCGGACCACGTCCTCCACCCTTTTCCGCGCGGTAATGTCGTGGGCGATGCCCTGGTAGCCAAGCACGGTGCCGTCGGCCGCATGCCACACCGACGCCGCGAGCAGGCAGTCACGCGTGCTTCCGTCCCGGCGGCGGGCGCTCACCTCGAAGTTCCGCAAGGCTCCCTGACGCTCAATCTCCTCCACGAACCGCTCTTGGTCCCGGGGGTCGGCGTATAGCTCGCTGACGTTGAGGCGCAACAGCTCATCGCGGGGCCCTCCCCACAGCTCAGCCGCGGCCTCGTTCACGTCGAGCAGTCGCCCGGACCGCCTGGTGATGTACACCGCATCATTCGCCGTCTCGAACAGCGTGCGATACCGCTCCTCGCTCTCGTGGAGGTGCTGTTCGGCGCCTCTCTTCTCCGTGACGTCCTCGGAAACACCAAGGAAACCGGCAGGCCGACCGTCACGGTCGCGGAGCAGGGTGGTCCTGATGTCAACCCAGACGGGGCTCCCGTTCTTGCGCCGGCCCAACCACTCGCCCAGGTAGTCGGCGCCTTGAAGGATGCGCTCCAGGTCCACCGCGAGGGCGCTCTGGTCCTGGTCGGGGTAGAGCCTCGCGGGGGTCTTGCCCAGCATCTCCTCCCGGCCGTACCCGAAAACCGCCGTGGCTTCCTCGTTCCAGTAGGTGATCCGTCCCTCGAGATCGGTCACGATCACGCTGTTACGCACGTTGCGCAGGATGTCCGCCTGAAAGCGAAGCTGCTCCTCAGAGGCCATCCGGTCGGTGACGTCGCGGGCCGCCCCGAAGTAGCCGACAACCCGTCCCTCGCCTTCCAGCCGAGGAACCGCGCGATCCTCGAACCAGCGGTACTCCCCAGTGGACCTGTGCCTGATGCGATAGCACCGAGTGCAGGGTTGCCGGCGCTCGTGCATGTTCCGCGTCGCCTCCACAACCGACGGCACGTCGTCGGGATGCAGGAGCTGGAACCACAGCCGGTCATCCTGGATGAAGTCTTGTGGACGACGGCCGAGGAGCTCCTCCACCTGGGGGCTCACGAACACGACCTTCCCTGCCATCGGGTCTCCGCCGGTGACAACCTCGTACGTGACGTCGCTCACGTTCGCGAGAACCCGCGCCAGCTGTACCGCGCTGGACTGAACCGCCTCCTCAGCGAGATTGGGGTCCGTGTTGTCGCGCGCGACGTCGGGCGGGCGCGGCGCAGCGCGGCTCGCCGCCCGTGCTTTGGCGCCCTTCTTTCGCCGCTTCTTGGTAGCCGCTTTGCCCTGTCGCTTCGGCACCGTGCAATCTCCTACCCGACGCGCACCATCGCGCCGGCGACGAGCTAGGAAAAGACCGTCCAGCGAATAGCCGAGTCCATTGCTCGCCAAACTACCGCTCAGTGCGCGGCCGTGCGAGCCCGCCCTCCTGGCGGCGTGGACTCACCTTCGCGATCGGCCGTATCGCACCAGGTGCACGCCGACCTCCGCGGCTGCAACCCGCAGGGCCGGCGTGTCGAGCCCGAGCCGGTCCGGTGCGCCGAAGATCAGGTCGCCCTTGGACAGCCGCGAGCAGAACACGACGACCGTGTGCCAATCGCCCGAGAAGGCCGACCACCACCGCAGCCCCGTCTTCCGTTCCTCATAGAGCGCCTCGGCCACCGCGCGCGTGCGCCGGTAGTCGCGACTGGCGAGGGTGTCGGGGCCGATCCGCCACCGCGCCAACTCGTCCGGGTCGCAGAGATTCACCACCGCTTCCCGAACGCGATCGGCGAGCTCGACCGGAACCAGGGCGAGATGGTGACCCCATTCGACGAGATCCGGGGCCGCGAGCTCCAGGCCACGATAGCGCTGGAGCTTCTCGGCGACAGCGTGCTCGGGGGATTCAGCCAGATAGAGGACCGGGGATGCGGACACATCGAATCGCCCCGCACCCTGCCGCACCGGGACGTGAGAAGGCGTGAAAGGCTCGCCGGGCGCCGCCTCGGGGTCCCACGGAAAGGCGCGCCAGAGGACCGCCTCCATCAGGCGAAGGCGCCCTGCTTTTCCCTCTCGATCGCGGCGATGACTTCGGACAACTGCCCCTGCCGCAACACCTCGAGCGGCTGGCGGTGGCCGAGGTGCGCGTTGAACCCCCGCAGCCACTTCGGGATGCTCTCCGGCTCCAGGAACGCGGTCAGCAGCGTGACGACGACGTCGAGCGCCACCAGCAGCTCGGCGTTCTCCGGCGACGTCTCGCCCTGCTTCCACCGCGTGATGTTGCTGCGGTGCACGCCGAGCACGTCCGCCATGTCGGCGTCCGAATCGAAGGCGCGCCGCGCCGACCGATAACGGAACGGCGCCGCGACCGGCTCTTGAACGCGCTGGGTCTTGCGTCGCTTGGCCATTTTTCTCCTCGCAACGAATCTGTTGCAATGGCGCGAGATGCGCAAGACCTTACCCGGGGATGCCCAGATATGCGAGCATCCGACCGGCCCTGCCGCCCGACGCGCGATAGGAGAAGAACCGGTCGCGGTTACAGCTCGTGCAGAGGGGCGAGACCGAGATCTCACCGAGGCCGAGCGACTCGGCTCGCCGTGCCAGCACGGAGCGCAGATCGAGCTGCTGCTTGCCCGGTGAGGCCGCGGGGCCGAGCACCGCGTGCGCGACCTCATCACCTACTTCATAACATGGGCCGCAAATCCCTACGCCACAATGCATTACGATGCCACGCGGAGGGACCTTCGCGCGCTCCGAGAGCCGTCGTAGCCCCACTTCGAGGATGCCTGCCGCCGTGCCGCGCCAGCCGGCGTGCAGCAGCGCGATGGCCCGTCCGTCCCGCGTCGTGAGGTAGATGGGCACGCAGTCCGCCACGCTGACAGTGAGCAGCAGGCCTCTCTGCACCGTGGCGTGGCCGTCGGCGGCGTCGGCCACATGCCAGCCGGGCGCGACGTCCTCGTGCCACAGGACGGTCGTCCCGTGGACCTGATGGGCCTTCTGGAGGGCGTTAAACGCGGGTCGGAGCGAGTCGCGGAAGGCGCGCCACCGGCCCATCACCGCGCCGACCGGCTCCTCGGTCCAGAACCCGAGCGAGAAGCCGTCGCCTGCCCCGCGCTCGGTGATCCCGGCGACGAGGCCGAACCGCTCCCGCCACTCCACCAACTCGGCCCGCGGAACCGGGCTCCCCGCGACCGGCGCTTCGCTCAGCCGCCGGATCCGCGGCTCTGTGACGGGCCGCGCGCCCGCCTCACTCACCCGGAATCACGTGGCGCCTCTCACCCCTCACGCCGCTCGATCCGCGCGCCGAGGGCCTTCAACCGTTCGTGGATGTTCTCGTAGCCGCGCTCGATCTGCCCGACGTTGTTGATCGTGCTCGTCCCCTCGGCCGCGAGCGCCGCGAGGAGCATGGCCATGCCGGCGCGGATGTCGGGGCTCTCCACCGTCTGGCCGCGGAGCGGCGAGGGGCCGGCCACGACGGCGCGGTGCGGGTCACAGAGCACGATGCGCGCGCCCATGCTGATCAGCTTGTCCACGAAGAACAGCCGCGACTCGAACAGCTTCTCGTGGAACAGGATCAGCCCGTCGCACTGGGTCGCGGTGACGAGCGCGATGCTCATCAGGTCGGCCGGGAAGCCGGGCCAGATGGCGTCCTCGAGCTTGGCGACGTGGCCGCCGAGGTCGTCGGCGATGCGGCGCGCCTGGCCGTGCTCGACGACGAGCTGGTCGCCGTCGAGGCGCGGCTCGACGCCGAGCCGGGTGAAGCCCACGAGCGTGGCGCGCAGGTCGTCGGCGCGGACCCCTTCGATGGTAATCGCCGAGTCGGTGACGGCGGCGAGCCCGATAAACGAGCCGATCTCGATGTGGTCCGGACCGATGGTGAAGTCCGTGCCGCTCAACGGGCGCCCGCCTTCGATGGTGAGCGTGTTGGTGCCGATCCCGTCGATGGGCGCACCCATCTGCACGAGCATCCGCGCGAGGTCCTGCACGTGCGGCTCCGAGGCGGCATTGCGCAGCACCGTGCGGCCCTTCGCCGCCACGGCGGCCATGAGCGCGTTCTCGGTGCCGGTGACACTCGCCTCGTCGAGGAAGATGTCGGCACCGGTGAGCTTCTTCGCCTCGAAGTCGAAGGTCGCGCCGACGTTGACCTCGGCGCCGAGGCGCTGGAGGGCGAGCAGGTGCGTGTCCACGCGCCGGCGCCCGATCACGTCGCCGCCCGGGGGCGGCAGGCGCAACCGCCCGAACCGCGCCAGCATCGGCCCGGCCAGGAGGATGGACGCGCGGATCCTGGCGCAGAGCGCCGGATCGGGGTCGGCCGGCGAGGCGCCGCGGGCGTCCACGTCGAGGGTGTGCGCGTCGGTCCAGTCGAGCCGGACCTGCTGGGCGCGCAGCAGCTCGATGAGCGTCTCGACGTCCCGGATGCGCGGGACGTTGCGGAGCGTGACGGGGCCGTCCGCCAGCAGGGTGGCGGCGAGGATCGGCAGGGCGGCGTTCTTGTTGCCCGCGGGCCGGACCGTGCCCGCGAGGCGGTGGCCGCCTTCGACGACGAAGACCGGTGCCATGCGGGCAAAGAATGCGCGGTGGCGGAGCCGAGAGCAAGCGGATTAGCTTAAGCGGCCCATGAGCCCCATGCCCGACTGGATCGCTCCGACGATCGCCATCTCGCTGGTGGTGATCGCGGCGAGCTTTCTCGTCATGGGCGGAGTGGCGCTCGCGATCGGGCTGGGACTGAAGCGGCGCACCGCTGCCGCGAGGGCGCAGCTCGTGGCCTTCACGGCGGACGCCCGCACCGTCACGACGCGGCTCAAGACCGAGCTCGAGGGCTTCGCCGACCTCTCCGCCGAGGCGCGGGCCAAGCTCCGGGGCGCCATCGACACGGTGGACGGCCGGCTCAAGGACCTCGACGCGCTCGCCGAAGTGCTCCAGGAAGAGGCCGAGGCGACCGCGCTCGACGTGGCGGCGTTCGTGCGCACCGTGCGCCGCTCCGGCGCGATCCTCGGCGCGGCGCGCGCGATGACGGCGCGCCGTCGCAAGCGGGGCTAGCGCAGGCGGTGCGCCGCGCACTGCTGACCGTCGGCCTCGCCGTGATCCTGCTCGCCCTGCTCCCCGGCGACGGCTGGGCCTGGTCGCCGGGCACCCACATCCTGCTGGGCCAGTCGGTCCTCGCGAACCTGTCGCTGATCCCGGGTGGCATCGCCGATCTGCTCGCGGCCTATCCCATCGACTTCCTCTACGGCTCCATCGCGGCCGACACGTCGTTCGCCAAGAAGTACGCGCCGGTGGGGCGGCACAGCCACGCGTGGCACGTGGGCCAGGAGATCGCGGATCTGGCCGGCAGCGCGTCGCAGCGCGCCTTCGGCGTCGGCTACCTCGCGCATCTCGCCGCGGATGTGGTGGCGCACAACTTCTTCGTGCCGCGCCAGCTGGTCCTCACCGCCTCGACCAAGGCGCTGGGCCACTCCTACTGGGAGGCGCGGTTCGACATGCACCTCGGCGAGCGCTACGCGCGCACCGCGCACGAGGTCATCCTGCACGATCACCGCGCCAACGACGAGCACCTCGACCGGATTATCTCGCCGACGATCTTCAGCGTGCGGACGAACCGCCGGCTGTTCCGGGGGATGGTGCAGCTCACCGACTTCACGGGGTGGGCGCAGGTCGTGCGGCTGGCGGCGGACGCCAGCCGGTGGGACCTGCCCGACGCGGACGTGGAGCGCCACCTGGCCATCTCGTTCGACTACGTGATGGACCTGCTGATCTCGGGCGATCGGGCGCGGGCGCGCCGCTCCGATCCCTCCGGCGCGGACGCGCTCGCCGCGGCGAAGCGGATGCGGCGCCACGCGCTGCTCTCCGGCGGGAAGAAGGACCCGGACCTCGTCCTAGGGGTGGCCGAGGAGCACTTCGGGCTCCCCGGCGCCCGGCTCGGCTACTGGGAGAGCTGCGAGATCGACCCCGCCTGGCGGCGGCTCAGGAAAAACGGCGGGCGAATCGCGATCTGAGCCTCAAGCCGCGCGGCGACGCGGGCGAGTCTTCGCCCGCGATCGCGCCACCTTCCCCCCGAAGAACGACGGGATCGGCAGGCTCCGCATGGTGTGCAGGCCCGGCGGTGCGTCGAGCACCTTGGGGATCGTGTTCACGGTGATGGACGCCGTGGCGACGTCGCCGTGGAAGCCGCCCCGCGCCTTGACCTCGAGGTTCGGCAAGCCGGTGATGGCGATCGCGTCGTAGGTCTCCGGCGCGCCCAGGTAGGCCTCCATGTGGAGCACGATCACGGGTTGCCCGTCGCGGTAGCCGGTCCCGTCCTGGACGATGCCGCACACCTGGCCCCGCTCGACGCGCAGGAACTCGCTCGCGACCGGCTGCACGGCGATCTTCGGCGCGATCTCGTCGGTGATCCGCTCCAGCGTCCAGCCCAGCGCGTCGGCGATCATCGCGATGGACTCGGTGAGGCCCACGTGCCTCACGGTGCCCTCGCGCACCTTTTGCGCGAACTGCTCCGGCGTCATGCCGGCGCCGATCTTCTTCTGGAACGGCAGGCGGCGGATGCGCGCGTCCTGGACGCGGTCCACGCGGACCCGGTCCACGCGCTCACAGATGCCGGTCAGGGTGATCGGCAGCGCGTCCATCGCGAAGCCGGGATTGACGCCGGTGCCTACGACCGCCGCCTTGGCCTTCTTGGCAAGGGCGTCGAGCCGGCGCGCAAGCGCGCGGTGCGAGTGCCAGGGATAAGCCAGCTCCTCGGTGGTCGAGACGATCGGCACCTTGGCCTTGAGGACGGTCTCGAACTGGGGGAAGACCTTCGCGAGCGAGGAGCTCGTGCACAGCACCGCGACCTGGGGTCGGGTCTTGCGCAGGGCCGCCGCGGCGTCCGCGACGACCGTGACGCCGAGCTTCCGGCCGAGCCCGACGACATCGCCCGCGTCCTTCCCCACTTTGGCCGGGTCAATGTCCACGGCCGCCACGATCTTCAGGCCGGCGCGAGCCGCGACCTGGTGGGCCACGGCGGCGCCGATCGGTCCCAATCCCATGAGCATCACGCGAATAGGCATGTTGTCTCCCAATGTTCTTGCTCAAAACTCGTTGCCACCTGCCTAATCATACCTGCGGCACGGCGCGGCCCTCTCACCACCGCAGGTTCATCACCCAGATGTCGCTCTCGTACTGCCACACGGTGACGTAGAGGTGGTCGCGGCCTAGGCGTAGAACCGCTCGTCGCGGTCGAACTCGCTCAGGAAGCGATGATTCGTGAGCCAGCGCTCGCGAGGTCAGATTTCCTCCAGCAGCCATCGTGCGGCCGGCACCCAGGTGAGGCCCCGTGGAAGGGCCTTGGCCGGCGGCGTGGCGTCGAGCGTCACCAGGAACGCGCGGGCCTTGGGATGCGCGGCCGCCGCAGCTTGCAGCGCACGCAGCTCGCGCCCCCACGTCTCATCCCCCTCGGTCTCCAGGCACACCTGCACCAGCAGCGGGCGATCGCCGGCCCGGTGGGCGAGGAAATCGGTCTCCCACCCCTCGGCGGTCCGCACATACGACACGTCGAAGCCGCGCCGCTCGAGCTCGAGCATCACCGCGGTCTCCAGTGCCCGTCCTTGGTGCTCGCGCCCGCTGCGCTCGAACAGGGCGATCAGGCCTGGGTCCACGGGGTAGGCCTTGCGGGGGTTCACCATGCGCTGGCGCTCCGAAGCGCTGTGCATCGCCACCGTGCGCACGAGGAAGGCGTCCTCGAGATGGGCGAGATAGTCGTGCAAGGTATCTTTCCCCACCGCCACCCCCTGCGAGCGCAGGGTGTCGTAGTACTTCTTGACCGAGAACGCGCCGCCCGGGTTGGCGAGGAGCTGGCGCTCGAGCCAGCGCAGCGCCAGCGGGTTGGTCACGCCGTGGCGCTCGATCACGTCGCGCAGCACCACCACGTCCACGTAGCCGGTCAGCAGGGCCGCGCGGTCACGCGGTTCGGCGCCCTGGGCCTCCGGGAACCCGCCGTCGACCAGGTAGCGGCGTAGCCACCGGTCGAGCACAGCCCGCTCGGCGGGACGGAGACGATCCCAGGGCTTCGCGGGTTCGGCCACCGCGTGGCGCAGCACCTCGCGAAGGCTGAACGGGAGCACCAGCGCCTCCATCGCGCGGCCGCGCAGACTCGTTGCCACCTCGCGGCTCAGGAGCCGCGCCGATGACCCCGAGACAAACAGCTCGACCCCCCCGGCATCCACCAGCCGGCGGACGAGGCCCTCCCAGCCGGGCACGGTCTGGACTTCGTCCAGATAGAGGGTCATCCCGCCCGCCTCGCGCAGCCCTGGGAACTGGCGCGCGTGCTCTTCGAGCAGCCAGCCAAGGTCGGCGACCGAGATCCCCGACAGTCGCTCGTCCTCCAACGAGACGAGGAGTTGGGACTCGGGGGGGCGTGTCGCGGCCAGCCGATCGGCCCGGCACTGCCGCAGGAACGTGGTCTTGCCGCCGCGGCGCACGCCAATGACCGCCAGCGCCTTGCCGCGAATCCCGGGCAGCCGCACGTCCCGCCGAGTCAAGGCCGGCTGCGGTGCCGCCACCGACTCGGCGAGTTTGAGGCGTAGGAGGTCGTGAGATGTTGTCATTCTTGACGGGACATATTAGGCAATGTTTGTCACTGTGTCAATGACAGATTGCCAATCTCGCGTGGGGCAGTGCGGGATTCGATTAGGCCTGCTCACGAGCCGCGGCGCGCCAGGCGCCGATCTCGGCGTGACGCCACCTTCACCGGTGCGCATGGTAACCACCCGGCACGCCGGTCGGGGAGAGGACGAG
Organism: uncultured Gemmatimonadales bacterium; assembly: GCA_964358595.1. GTDB lineage: Bacteria > Gemmatimonadota > Gemmatimonadetes > Gemmatimonadales > JACORV01 > CAYHQJ01. The sequence goes on along the minus strand of CAYHQJ010000012.1, from coordinate 14,292 downwards.
CTGCCACAGTTGGTTCTCTCGCGCCCGGAACGATCCCGCGGACGACAGCAGGAAGTAGCGCCACATCCGGTGGAAGCGCTCGTCGTAGCGGTCCCGAAGCTCGGTCCAATTCTGCTCGAAGTTCTGATGCCAGTGCATCAGCGTGGTGTCATAGTCCGCTCCGAGATTATGCCAGTCCTCGATGACGAACTTCCCTTCGACGGCGGCGGCGATCTGCTTTGCGGACGGGAGCACGGAGTTGGGGAAGATGTATCGCTCGGTCCACGGATCGGCCCGCGTCACCGAAACGCTGCCACCAATCGTGTGCAGGAGAAACAGCCCATCGCCCGCGAGGCAGCCGCGGACGATGCGCATGAAGCGCCCGTAGTTCTTGTACCCGACGTGCTCGAACATGCCGAGCGAGAGCACGCGATCGTACGTCCCGGCGAGACCGCGGTAGTCCTGCAGGCGAATCTCCACGTCGAGACCCTCGCACAACCGTTGCGCGTGTTTCACCTGCTCTTCGGAAACCGTGATGCCCACCACGCCGACGTGGTAGCGCTCAGCGGCGAACCGGGCCGCCCCGCCCCAACCGCAGCCGATGTCGAGCACCCGCATGCCGGGACGCAGCTCCAGCTTCCGGCACACCAGGTCCAGCTTGGCCTCCTGGGCCTCGTCGAGGGTCGTCGCGTCCTTCCAGTACGCGCAGCTGTAGATCATCCGCCGGTCCAGCATCCGGCTGAACAGGTCGTTGCCGATGTCGTAGTGGCGCCGCCCGACCTGGAACGCGCGTGATGGCTTCTGGAGGTTGACGACTTTCGCCACGAGCACGCGCAGCGCGTCGCTCCACGGCCTGATCCGGCTCCGCAGTTCGGCGCGCAATACCCGGCAGATGAACTCGTCGAGCCGCTCGCAGTCCCACCAGCCGTCCATGTAGGCTTCGCCCAGCCCCAGCTCGCCCTCGGCGAAGACGCGGGCAAAGAACCGCTGGTCGTGGACCTGGATGTCCCACGGGCGATTCCCGTTGACGACGACGTCGGCCGGGGCCAGCAACTCCTCCGCCCTGGTGCGGAAGGTGTCAGGCACGGCTCACCTCCGGTCCTGGTCTATGGCCGGAAGCCGAGCGTTCTCGCCACCGCGGCCTGGCGCTCGTCGAGCGTCAGGAAACTGATCCCCGCGGGGTCCTCCGCGAGGTACAGCGCGGTGGCCAGGTGCCAGCAGTCTGCGCCCCGCACGTATCCGGCGCCCACCACCCGCGCGATCTCGGCGTGAAGCGGGCGATCGGGCACGATCCAGGAGATCGCGCCCAGCATCTCGGGTTCCTGCTCCACACCCTCACGCAGGAACGCACACCGCAGCTCGGCCTCAAGCAGGTCGGACGCGGCCAGCACGTCGAACCCCTTGAGTCGGCGGGCCAGCGCCGTTGCGCCCCGTTCGCCGAAGGCGACGGCGACGAGGCACGACGTATCCACGTAGGCGATCCTCATGCGTCCCGGTCGGCGAGGAACCGCGCCAGCGCACCGGGTTTCCGGATCACCGGCCGGAGCGCCATGCCCCGGCGCTCGGCGCGGACCACGATCCGGCTGTCGACGAGATGCTCCAGGCGTGCGGCGAGGTCGCCCTCGCGCTTCTCGACCGGCCGGATCTCGGCCACCGGTTCGCCGTGGACGGTCACGAGCACCCGTCGCCCCTCCCGGACGCGGCGGATGATGGCCGAGAGCTTGGCCTTGGCTTCGTACAGCGAGTAGGTGTCTCTCATGGGAGGAGGATATTCAGTCTAGTCAGACTAGTCAATATCGCTCATCGTGCTGGTCGCCCTCGCGCCGGGGATCCCGCCCTGAAGGTCCGCGCCGAG
>CAYHQJ010000012.1:0-12358 GCA_964358595.1 uncultured Gemmatimonadales bacterium | reverse complement strand
CGCCACGCGTTCCGGGAGATCAGACACGCTCTCGGCCTCCACTCAGCGGCAGCGCAACTGGCGGGTGATCGTGGCGACGCGGCGGCCAAGCCGCACCGCCTTCTCCAGGAACTGCCCAGCAACCTGCCCACGCGGAAGCGCGGCCCACGGCGCCTCGTCGGTCACCGCTGAGGCGCCGAACGCCTGGCTCCACTCGCCGCCACCCACCACGAGCATCGAGTTGATCAGCATCGCGCGGAGGATCGCCAGCTGGGCCTCCTCCTCACCCGCCGAGATCCCCCCTCCGGACACGAACGCCGCCCCAACCTTGTCCCGCATCCCGTCGGGGAACGGCCAGCGGTTGATGAACTCCATGACGGGGGCCGCCACGTTCGCGCTGTGGACGGGGCTCCCGACGATCACGGCGTGTGCGGCCCGGAGCTGGGCCGTGTCCACCGCCTCGACGGAGGCGAGGGTGACCTGGGTCCCCGCGACCGCGCGCGCCCCCGCAGCGACCGACTCGGCCATGATCCGCGTGCGCCCGCTCTGGCTGTGGTACGCAACGAGTACGCGCACGTCGCACTGCGCCGGGAGGAGCCCGGGCAGACCGAGCAGCACCAGGATGGAGGTGAGGAGTATTCGTCGCATCATCGGTGGCTCCAGGAAGGTGTTTCGCGCGGGAACCGCTCGGGGCCGAGCGTGGCGGCGAGGTCGGGCTTGAGGACCTTGACGGCGACCGGGTGGTGGTGCTTGAGGTCCTGGGCGAGGTAGACCGTGGCCATCCCGCCCGCACCCGTTCCCGCTCGATCGTGTAGCGCTCGGCGAGCGCGCGACGAAGGGTGTCGATGACGTCCAGTGCTGCAGCCCCGGTGAGGGGATGCGCTAACGTACGTCCCGGCGGGGTCGGCGGCCAGCGGCGACGAGCCGCAAGCCGTTGCCGTTTGGCAGGATGGGCGACCGAATCAGTTGGATTCCGGCGGGTCCGCGTCGGGGCGGAGCTGCGCCAGGAACGACTCCACGGGCACACAGCGAACCCCGCCGATCTCGAGGCGCTCGGTTCCCCGGTACAGCAGCAGCGGCCGGCAGCGGGGGTAGTCGGCCGCGAAGGCCCGCAGTCCCCGAACATCCTCGGGGCGGACCCGCGCCGCGTTCTTCACCTCGAACGCCCAGAAGCCGCCCGCCCCGTAGACCACGAAGTCCACCTCGACGCCGGAGCGCGTGCGCCAGTAGTACAGCGCCGCATCGCGGGACGAGTACGCGATCCACGCGCGCAGATGCTGCGCCACCAGCCCCTCGAGCGCCGCGCCGCCGATCTCCTCCGGCCGGTCGAGCGGCCCCCGCGGACGCAGCGACCGGAAGACGCCGGCGTCGAACAGGAAGAACTTCGGGTGCGCCGCCGTCTCGCGCCGCGCCCGGCGCGTGAAGACCGGGATCTTGAACGCCACCAGCAGGTCCTCGAGCACCTCCAGGAAGCCCTCGACCGTCTTGCGATGGACCGCGCTGTCCCGCGCGACGGCGCTGGCGTTCAGCATCCCGGCGTGCGAGAAGCTGACCACCTCCAGGAACCGCGCGAAGCTCCCGATGTTGCGCACCAGGCCTTCGGCCTTCACCTCCTGCTCCAGGTAGGCCGTGGCGTAGGCCGCGAGGGTCTCGCGAGGCTCGCGCGAGGCGACCACCAGCGGCAGGAGCCCGCGCTCCAGGCTCCGCGCGAGGTCGAACGCCGGCAGCTCGCCGGCGAGGAACGGATGGAGCGTGCGCACCACCGCCCGCCCCGCGAGGAGGTCCACGCCGCCGCGGCGCAGCTTGCGTGCGCTCGACCCCGTCAGCACGAACCTCGGCGCCGGTCGCCGCTCCAACAGGTCGTGGACGACGTGCAGCAGCTCCGGCACGCGCTGCACCTCGTCCACCACGACGTCCTTCCGGTCCCGGTTGCCGAGCACCAGCTCGCGCAACCGCTCCGGCCGCGCGCTCATCTCGCGGTAGGTCTCGGGTTCCAGGAGGTTGACGACCAGCGCCGCGGGTAGCGCCTGGCGGAGCCAGGTGGTCTTCCCGGTGCCGCGGGGCCCGAAGAGGAAGAAGCTACCCTTCGGCAGGGTGAGGACGCGCGGAACAAGCGCCATATTGAGTCGCAAAATGGCGGAACGGATGCCATATCGCAAGGGCTGGTGCTGGGGCGGGAGCTGATCCAGGTACGGCCGCGGCAGCGGGTCGGGATACTCGGGGTGGACGGGCCGGACTAGGCGCGGATGATCCCGAAGCGTCTTGCGGTCAGGGCCGGGTTGGGCTGTATCCTAGGCGGTGCGCGGTGCGCCCACAGCCGGCAGAGTGATTTCCGTTCCGGTGAGCGCTGCGTAGAGCACGTCGGGATCCAGGTCGGCACCGCCAGGCCACACTACCGTGCCGAGTTCGGGATGCACGAACGCCTGGGCGAAAGCCGCGGGGTCCCGCAGCGGTGCAAACACGCCATCGAACCGGATGCGATCAGTAAAGTCCAGCTCACCCGCCACACCGTCCTCGAAGCGAAGCAAGAGACGGTAGCCGCCCAGCGATCTCACTTCCACGATGTCGCGCAACATGGCATCACTCCAGCGGCGGAATCGGACGGAGGTCTTCACGCGCTCGGGCCCGGCGCCAGTCCTCTTCGAGTTCCGCCTTGTGCAGAGCCGCCCACTCCGCCACCAGACCAAGCACCCGCGGCGGCAGCTCACCCGCCAGCAGCGCGGGCGATTCGATGGCTACGATCGCGCGGTGCTCGCCGTAGCGCACGTGGAAGTGCGGCGGCACGTGATCGTCGTAGAACATCGCCACGATGATACCGAGGAACCGGCTGATCTCCGGCATGATGCAAGCTTGCCGGGCGAGGGCCAACCAGCAAGGGGCGCGGGAGTCGGTCGTGAACGGCGGCACGGAGGCCCGACCGCGCCGCGCGAAGGTCAGGCCTTGAGCGCCGCCTCGAGCGCCGCTCCCACGGCCTTCGGGTCCGCCTTCCCCTTCGACCGCTTCATCACCTGCCCAACCAGGAAGCCCATCAGCTTCGCCTCGCCCCTGCGATAGCGCTCGGCCTCAGCCGAGTGCGCAGCCAGCGTCTCCCGCACCCAGGTCTCGATCTGCCCGGCGTCCTGCACCTGGATGAGCCCCAGTGCCTGTGCCACCTCGAGCGCCGCACGCTCGGGTGCCTGCGCCACCTCCGCGAGCACGCACTTGCCTGCCTGACGACTCACCTGGCCAGCTTGCACCAGGCTGATGACCTCAGCCGTCTTCGCCGCGGACAGCGGCATCGTCTCGCCGTCTGCGCTCAGGCTGAGTACGTCGTTCATCACCCAGTTCGCAGCCTCCTTCACCGGCACGCCGGCCGCCACGACCGCCTCGTAGTAGTCGGCGATGGCGCCGGTGCCCGTGAGCACCATCGCGTCGTAGCCGGAAAGTTCGAACGCTCGTTCGAAGCGCTGCCGCCGCGCGGCCGGCAGCTCCGGCAGCTCCGCCCTCACTTCTTCGAGCCACCTCGCCGACAATACCAGCGGCGGCAGATCGGGGTCAGGGAAATAGCGGTAGTCGTGGCTCTCCTCCTTGGAGCGCGTCGGCCGCACCTCGCCCGTCGCCGCGTCGAACGTCATCGTGCGCTGCTCGACCGCGCTGCCGCCCTCGATCAGGGCGATCTGGCGCTCGCGCTCGAAACCGAGGGCCCGCTCGACGTTCGAGAACGAGTTGACGTTCTTGACCTCGGTACGCGTGCCGAGGGACTCGCCGGGACGCCGCACCGACAGGTTGGCGTCCACGCGCAGGCTGCCCTCCTCCATGTTGCAGTCGCTCACTTCGATCCACCGCAGCACCTGCTTGAGCGCGGTGAGATAGGCGCGCGCCTCGGCGGGCGAGCGCAGATCCGGCTCGCTCACGATCTCGATCAGCGGCACGCCCGAGCGGTTGAAGTCCACCGCCGTCATCCCGGGGACGCGGTCGTGGAACGACTTGCCCGAGTCCGCCTCGACGTGGAGCCGCTTGATACCGACGGTGAACGGCCCGCGCTCCGGGGAGACGACCTCGAGCCGGCCGCCCGTGGCGAGCGGCTCCTCGAACTGGGAGATCTGGTAGCCCTTCGGCAGGTCGGGATAGAAGTAGTTCTTCCGCGCGAAGATGCTGCGCGAGTGCACGGCGCACCCGAGCGCGAACGCCGCGCGCACGGCGAGCCGCACCGCCCGCTCGTTCGGCACCGGCAGCGCGCCGGGCAGGCCGAGGCAGACCGGGCAGACGTTGGTGTTCGGCGGGTCGCCGTACGCGGCCGAGCAGCCGCAGAACATCTTCGAGCGGGTGAGGAGCTGGACGTGCACCTCGAGGCCGACAACGGTCTCCCAGGCCATCAGCGCACCTCCGCCGTCGGCTCGAGCGCGGCCTCGAGCGCCTGGGCAATGCGGATGATCGTGCTCTCGCCCTCCATCGCGCCGATCAGCTGGCCGCCGAGCGGGAGCCCCTGGTCGCGGCCGATGGGCAGCGACAGCGCCGGCACCCCGGCGAGGTTCGCGGTGCAGACGAAGATGTCGCTCAGGTACATCTGGAGCGGGTCGGCGAGGTTCTCGCCCAACCTGAACGCGGGCGTGGGCGCGGTGGGCGTGAACAGTGCGTGCACGCCGCCCGCGAAGACCTTCGCGTAGTCGCTGCGGATGCGCTCGCGGGCGCGCTGCGCCCGGCCGTAATAGGCCTCGTAGTATCCGGCGCTGAGCACGTAGGTGCCGAGGATGATGCGGCGCCGCACCTCCGTGCCGAAGCCCGCGCCGCGCGTCTTCCGGTACATCGCGCGCACGTCGGCCAGGCCGCCATCCTCGCGCAGGCCGTAGCGCACGCCGTCGTAACGCGCGAGGTTCGACGACGCCTCGGCCGGCGCGACGATGTAGTAGGTCGGGATCGCGTACTTCGTGTGCGGCAGCGAAACGTCGCGGATCTCCGCCCCAAGCTCCTTGAGCTTCTTCAGCGCGCGGTCGCACGCGGCGCGCACGCCAGCATGCAGCCCTTCGGGGAGGTACTCACGCGGCACGCCGATCACCGTGCCGGCGAGGGACGTCGGCGCGGGGCCGGGCTCCGACAACGGCACCCGGTCGAGCGTCGTGCTGTCGCGGTCGTCGCGGCCGCTGATCGCGGCGAGCAGCCGCGCGGCGCTCGCGACGTCCTTGCCGAAGCTGCCGATCTGGTCGAGCGAGGAGCCGAAGGCCACGAGGCCGTAGCGGCTCACCCGCCCGTACGTGGGCTTGATCCCGACGATGCCACAGAAGGCCGCGGGCTGGCGCACCGAGCCGCCCGTCTCGGTGCCGAGGGCCATGTCCACCGCGCCCGACGCGACGGCGGCGGCCGATCCGCCCGAGGAGCCACCCGGCACGCGTGCCGGGTCCACCGGGTTGAGGGTCGGGCCGTAGGCCGAGTACTCGGTGGACGAGCCCATGGCGAACTCGTCGCAGTTCGTCTTCCCGGCGACGAGGGCGCCGGCCTCGCGCAGGCGGCGCACGGCGCTGGCCTCGAACGGCGAGCGGTAGCCCTCGAGGATCCTCGAGCCGCAGGTCGTCGGGAACCAGCGGTCGGCGATTACGTCCTTCACCGCGACCACCGCGCCGGCGAGCGGGCCGTCGGCCCTGGCGGCCTCCAGCACGCGCGCCTGCTCCAGCATGGCCTCCCCGGACCAGGCGAGGAACGCGTGCGTCCCTTTCGCTTCGCACGCGGCGATGCGCTCCGCGGCGGCGGCGGCCGCGGCGCGGAAGTCGGTCACGGCGATTCGTCCTCCCCGCGATCCAGCTCGCCCAGGCGCGGCACGAGGAAGAGCCCCTGCTTCAGCGCCGGCGCGAAGTCCGTCGGCGGCGCCTCGAGCCGGTCGGGTGCGATCGTATCGCGGCGCAGCCGCACCGCGCGTGGGTCGCCGTCACCGTCCCCACCGTCGGGCAGCTCCTGGAGCTGCGCGACGTAGTCGAGGATGCGCGAGAGCTCCGCCTCGAGCCGCGCCGCCGTGGCGTCGTCCACGTGCAGCTCGGCCAAGGCCGCAATCCGCTGGATCTCCGCTCGCGTGACGCTCATCCTACTCCCACTCCCGTTCGAGTCCGGCGTACGCCGCCAGCAGCTGCTTCAGGCCCACGGTTTCGTCGTCGAATTCCACGGCCACCTTGAGGTCGCGCCCGCGGCCGGCGACCTCGCGGATCGTCCCGCTGCCGAAGCGGCGGTGGCGGACCCGCTCGCCGGGCACGAAGCGCGGCGCGTCGTCGGGCACATCGGGGTACTCGACCTCGTCGTCGGCCGCGAGGGCTAGCGGCGCGAGTGGCCGGATCGCCGGGCGCCGCTGCGGCTCGCGCGCCACGCTCCAGCTCGGCCGCGTGACGCGCTCCTCGACCAGCGACGGCGGCACGTCGGCGAGGAACCGCGACGGAAAGGCGGGCAGCAGGCTCCCGCCGCGGCGCCGTGCGCTGGCGTGCGCGAGGTACAGCTTGTCCTTGGCGCGCGTCATCCCCACGTAGCAGAGCCGCCGCTCCTCCTCGATGGCTTCCGCCGTCTCGGCGCGGGCGAGCGGGAACAGCCCCTCCTCCAGCCCGGCGACCGCGACGACCGGGAACTCGAGCCCCTTCGCCGCGTGCAGCGTCATCAGCGTGACGCCGCGGGGATCGCCCTCGACGTCGGCCGCGGTGGTGAGCGCCGCCTGGGAGAGGAACCGCTCGAGCGGCAGCCCCTCGTCCTCGCCGAGCACCGCGCCCCACTCCTCCGACCAGGCGGCGGCCGCGTTGATCAGCTCGTTGACGTTCTCGAGCCGTTCGGGGCCGGTCTCGTCCTCCTCGAGCAGGTAGCGGTCGTAGCCGAGCCGCGCCACGAGGCCGCGCAGCGCCTCGGCGGGCTGGAGCGGCTTCAGCGCCTGCGCCATCGCCCCCACGTCCGCGGCGAACTGCTCGAGGCTCTCCTTCGCCTTGGGCCTCAGGTCGGGGACGCGGCCCGCGACCGCGGCGGCGCGCATCAGCGACCAGCCCCACTGCGCCGCGCACGTCGCGAGCTGCACGAGGCTGGTCTCGCCGATCCCGCGCCGCGGCACGGCGACGGCGCGGTGGAACGCCTCGTCGTCGTCCGGGTTCACGAGCAGCCGCAGGTAGGCAAGCAGGTCCTTCACCTCGCGCCGCTCGTAGAAGCTCACGGCGCCCACGACGCGGTACGGGATGCCGGCGCGGCGCAGCTCTTCCTCGAAGGCGCGGGTCTGCGCGTTGGTACGCACCAGCACCGCGACCTCGTCGAAGGCGTGCTCGCCGCGCCGCGCGCGCTGCACGAACTCGCGCACCAGCCATTCGGCCTCGTCGCGCTCGTCGGCGGCGCGGACCATGGTGATCGGCTCCCCGCCCTCGCGCCGAGTGCGCAGCGTCTTGCCGATCCGGCCGCGGTTGGCGACGATGACGCTGTTCGCCGCGTCGAGGATCGGCCGGGTGGAGCGGTAATTCTCCTCGAGCCGCACCAGCTTCGCGGCCGGGAAGTCGCGGCGGAACTCGAGGATGTTGCGCAGGTCGGCGCCGCGCCAGCCGTAGATCGACTGGTCGTCGTCGCCGACGACGAACAGGTTGCCCGCCTCGCCCGCCAGGTGCCGCAGGAACAGGTACTGCGCGCGGTTGGTGTCCTGGTACTCGTCCACCAGGAGGAACTGGAACCGGGCGCGGTACTCGGCGAGCCGCTGCGGGTGCTGGGCGAACAGCGCGAGCGGGTGGAGGAGCAGGTCGTCGAAGTCCATCGCGTTGGCGCGCCGCAGCGCCTGCACCATTGCGGCGAACACCCGCCCGACGTTGGCATGGTACGGGTCCGCGGCGGCGGCGGCGTAGTCCTCGGGCGAGGTCATCGCGTTCTTGGCGCGGGAGATCTCCCACCGCACGCCGCGCGCCGAGTAGAGCTTGGGCGGCAGGCCGAGGTCGTCGATCACCCGGCGCACCAGCGCCTCGCTGTCGTCCTCGTCGTAGATCGTGAAGGTGCGCGTGAAGCCGAGGTGCGGCGCCTCGCGCCGCAGCAGCCGGGCGCAGACCGCGTGGAAGGTGCCGATCCACAGTCCGTCGGGCTCGCGACCCAGGAGCCGGGCGACGCGCTGCTTCATCTCGTGCGCGGCCTTGTTGGTGAACGTCACCGCGAGGATGCGGCGCGGGTCCGCACCATGCTCGTCGATCAGCTTCGCGAGGCGCACGGTGAGCACGCGGGTCTTGCCGGAGCCGGCTCCCGCCAGCACCAGGATTGGGCCCTCGACGTGCGCGACCGCCTCGCCCTGCGCTTCGTTGAGCGAAACCGCGATCACGCCGGCATCCCGTTCCGCGGCAGCCGGAGCACGAACCGCGCGCCGGCCGCCGACGGCTCGAGGCTCACGCGCCCGCCGTGGCTCTCCTCGACGATGCGGCGGGTGAGCGCGAGGCCGAGCCCCCAGCCGCCCGTCTTGGTGGAGGCGCCGGGCGCGAACAGCTGGTGGCGCATCTCGCGCGGGATCCCCGGCCCGTCGTCGCTCACTGTGACGACGACGTGCTCGGGGGCGTCGGCGACCTCGATCGCGATGGCGCCGCTTCGCCCCTTGAGCGCGTCCACCGCGTTCTTCACCAGCGCCTCGAGCGCCCACTCGAGCAGCAGCGGGTCGCCGTCCACGACCGCCTCGGCGCTGGTGGTGCGTACGGCGAGCGTCACCGTGTTGGCGAGCTTCGGGAGACGGGGCCGGAAGTAGTCACCCACGGCGGCCGCCAGGGCGGCGACGTCCACCCGCTCGCGGCGCGGCGGCTGGCCGATGCGCTCGAAGCGTCGCGCCACCCGTTCGAGCCGCGCGTAGTCGGCCTCGAGGTGCGCGGCGACGTCGGCGGCGCTGCCCGTGCCGCCCCGCAGCGCCTCGATCCACCCCGCGAGGGAGGTGAGCGGCGTACCAAGCTGGTGAGCCGATTCGCGCGCCATCGCGACCCATACGCGGTCACGCGCGCCGCGCACGGCGCTGCGGTAGGCCACGACCGCCGAGCCGAGGACGGCGAGCAGCGCCGCGATCATCAGCGCGAAGGTCAGGCGCAGGTAGCGCCGCACCGGCGGCGCGCCGTAGTGGATCGTGCCGACGTCCGGCTCCACGACCGGGAGGTTCGCGCGGTCGAGCGTCGCGACGAAGGCGCGCATCCCGGGCGAGTCGAGGCCGTAGGGCCGCGGGAGATTGGCGGTGTCGGTGGCGACCCCGCGAGCGTCGGTCACGACGAGGGGGATGCCCTCGCGCCGGATCTCGCTGGCCAGGTTGAGCAGCGCGTTGGTCGCGCCCCCCTCGCGGGGGTCGGCGAGGCCGCGGAAGACGCGGGCGTAAAACGCGGAGGCGCGGCGGGCGTCGCCGGTGAGGTGGCGCGCCACCATCGCCGCGAGCACGACCGTGAGGACGGCGGCGAGGGCGACGAGCGCCCAGACGATGCGCGGGCGGATGACGCCGGCGGACCGCCCGGCGTCACGCAGCCCCGGGGCCAATGCGCTCCACCCCCATGTACGGAACGAGCACGCGCGGGACGCGCATGCTCCCGTCGGGCTCGAGGTGGGTCTCGAGCAGCGCGATCAGGGTCCGCGCCAGCCCCAGCGCCGACCCGTTGAGCGTGTGCACGAACTCCGGCTTCGCACCCTGGTGCCGGCGGAGCCGGATGTCCATGCGCCGCGCCTGGAAGTCGGCGTAGGTGCTGCAGCTCGAGACCTCGAGCCACTTCCCCACCCCGGGCGCCCACGCCTCGAGGTCGTACTGGCGGTGGTTCGCGAAGCCCATGTCGCCGGCGGCGATCCGCACCACGCGGTACGGGATCTCCAGCCGCTGCAGCGCCGTCTCGGCGTGCCGCGTCAGCTCCTCGTGCGCCGCGAGGCTCGCTTCAGGGAGCGTGAACCAGACCAACTCGACCTTGTCGAACTGGTGGACGCGCAGGATGCCGCGCGTGTCGGCGCCGTGCGCCCCCGCCTCGCGGCGGAAGCAGGGCGTGTACGCGACGTAGCGGCGCGGCAGCTCCGCGCCCGAGAGGATCTCGTCGCGGTAGATGTTCGTGACCGGCACCTCGGCCGTGGGGACGAGGAACAGGTCGTCGCTGTCGATCCGGTAGAGGTCGGCCTCGAACTTCGGGAGCTGGCCGGTGCCGGTCATCGTCTCGCGGGTGACGAGGAACGGCGGCGAGACCTCGATGTAGCCGTGCTCGAGCGCCTGGAGCTGCAGCAGATACGTGATCAGGGCACGCTCCAGCCGCGCGCCGAGGCCGGTGTAGAGCGGGAAGCCCGCGCCCGAGAGCTTGGTGCCGCGCTCGAAGTCGAGCAGGCCGAGCGCCTTCGCGACGTCCCAGTGCGGCCTGCGCCACGGCTCGGCGGGGGCCGGCGTGCCCCAGGCGCGGACGATCTCGTTGTGGCTCGCATCACCCGCCGGCGCGTCGTCCGCCGGGATGTTGGGGACCTCGAGCAGCGCCGCGGCGAAGGCGGCGTCGAGCGCGCCCGCCGCGGCCTGCGCGGCTTCGGCACGCTGGGACAGTCCGCCCAGCTCGGCGAGCAACGCCGAGGTGTCCTCGCCCTTCTTCTTCTGCTCGCCGACCTGGCGGCTCTTGGCGTTCAGCTCCGCCTTCAGCGCGTCGCCCTCGGCGATGGCGCGCCGCCGCCGCTCGGCGTCCTCGAACAGCCGCGCGAGGAGCGCCGCGAGCTCCGGGTCCGGGCCGCGCCGCGCCAGGCGCTGGCACGCCGCCCCGTACGCGTCCGCGTCCCGGAACACCCGGGGGTCGATCATCAACTACTGCTGGGGGACGCCGGGCCCGAGGCCCCGGTAGCCGCAGTTGGGGTTCACCACCAGCCGCAGCGTGACCGACCGCTGCACGAGGTCGAGCGCCTCGACGCGGAGCTTCGCGTAGCGCGGCCGCACGAAGCCGAAGTTGCAGTTCTGCTTGCGCGAGGCTGCGATGATCACCGCGCCGGAGTCGATCACGACGCCGGCGCGCTCCTCGTAGCCGCGCTCGGGGGCGAGGACGATCGAGTCGAGGGGCAGGGAGCTGATCTGGAGCCCGCCGTCTTCGCTGAGGCCGACGGCGCCGCGCGGCAGCAGCACCGCGACGGTTGCGCCGGCGGTGCCGGCGCCGAAGCTGCTGTCCGGGCCGATGTCGAAGGCGAAGTCGAGATCGCTCGTGCGGTCGGTCCGCACCGCGGCCAGGGTGAGCAGGTTGTAGGCGGACGGCGTGCTGATCGGGGTGCCGGTGAGCGCGTACAGCGTCACCGTGAGCTCGGCCGTCTCCAGGCTGGCCGGCGGGAGCGTGAAGGCGTCGCCGCACCCCGCCGACGCCGCCACCGCGGCGGCGAGCAGGATGCGGAGCACCACTGGGTGGCGTCGAACGGGTGTGCTAGGCATGGCGCAAGACGCGAAGAATACGGCAGTTGCGGGTCATTTTCAACGCCCCGGCGCAGCTTGACAGGGGCACGCCGCCGTCCTACGATTGCTCCGCACATCCCCGTCAGGAGCCGCATGGCCAACATCCACGACGTCGTCGCTGCGTTCGGCCGCCGGGACGGTGTGGACGCGGTCATCATCCTCGGGAGCGACGGCCTGCCCATCGCGAGCCACGTCGCGGACGGTGCCGACCCCGAGCTGCTCGCGGCGCTGGTCCCCAACATCGTGCAGGCCGGCGAGCAGCTCGGGCAGCACGCCGGGCGCGGCGACCTGAGCACGAGCGTGCTCGAGTTCGGAGCGGGGCTCGCCGTCGTCGCCAACCTCTCGGCCGAGGTCAAGCTGCTGATCCTGGTGCGGCCGCGCACCAACATCGGCCCCCTGCTCTACGACCTGACCCGGCATCGCGCGGAGATCGCCGGCCTGCTCTAAGGGCGCTCCTACGCCGCGTCATCTCCTGGTCATCGACGACGAGCCCTTCATCGGACGCATCGTGCGGATGCAGTTCGAGCGCGGCCCCTACCAGGTGTCGGTGGCGCACGACGGGCCCGCGGGTCTGACGTTCCTGCGGGAGCACCGCGACGTGGACTGCGTGCTGCTCGACATCAACATGCCCGGGATGACCGGCCTCGACGTGCTCGAGGCGTGCCGGAACGATCCGCAGCTGCGGAGCGTCCAGGTCATCGTGCTGACGGGGGCGGGCGACCAGAAGCACATCGACCGGGCGCGCGCGCTGGGCGTGATGGCGTTCCTCACCAAGCCGTTCTCTCCGCGGAAGCTCTACAAGCAGGTGGCCGAGCTGCTGGGCGACGTGACGGACGTCGAGCTCGGCGGCGAGGGCTGACGTGCGCTGGGCCGTCGTGCTCGCGGGCGGCGTCGGGTCGCGGTTCTGGCCGCTCTCGAGCGCCGATCGCCCGAAGCAGCTGCTGCCGCTCGCCGGCGAGCGGGCGCTGCTGGTCGAGGCGGTCGAGCGGGTGCTGCCGCTGGTGAGCGCCGAGC
>CAYHQJ010000011.1:0-25099 GCA_964358595.1 uncultured Gemmatimonadales bacterium | reverse complement strand
CTAGAACTCGAACTCCTCCATCTTCCGCAGCGCAATCCTGAGTGGGACGATCGTGGCGGCGATGCACACCGCCGCCGCCAGCGCGAACGAGCCCACCATGAGCGGCGTCACCGTGAGCGGCTCGCGGTTGAACGCGGCGCTGAGGTAGCGGTACACCGGGACCGACTCGATCACGATCACGATGGCGAGCAGCCCGATCGTCGCCATCATGAACACCAGCCCGCCGAAGCTGGTCGGGATCTGCGCCGCGTTCTCGGTCTCGAACTGCGGGTAGAGCGCGCCGAAGGCGAGCGCCATCGCGCTGATGGCTAGCGTGAGCAGCAGGATCGTCCCCACGCCCACCACCATCATGAACGGCGTCGCCTTGAGCAGCACGTTCGTCAGGACGGTGATCGCGAGCGCGAGGATGAGCAGCGGGACCGTCCCCACCCAGTACTTCGCCCACAGCATCGCCTTGAGCTCGAGCGGGCTCGAGCGCAGCAGCCACATCTGCCGCCCCTCGAGGCTCACGGCCGGGAAGATGAACCGCGCCGCGATGGACGCGAGCACGAACCCGGCCAGGCCAAGGTTGAGGAACGACACCATCGAGACCAGGAAGAACGGCACCTGCTCGCCGCGGAACAGCGGCAGCGCCTTGATGTTGAACAGGTAGACGACGAGCAGCGCCGCGAGCAGGATCAGCTGGCTCCACTGCGTCGTGTCGCGGAAGAAGAGCCGGAGGTCCTTGAGCACGAACTCGCGCCGCGCCGTGCCGAGCGGCGTGAGCGCCCAGCCCAGGGTCCAGTTCCAGAAGCCGCCGCGCACGAACCGCTCCGCGCCCTCCTGCGCCTTGGTGAAGCCGGTGTGGTACGCCCGCCCGTGCAGCCAGGCGCCGGCGGCCACCACCAGCGCGGCCGTCGTCCACAGCAGATAGAGCGACAGCCAGTCGGGGTGGCCGGAGAGGTGTCCCATCACCGCCTTCGCCACCCACTCGCTCGGCAGCAGCGGTGAGGTCGGCGTGCGCAGCACCGCGATGAAGTCCAGCAGGTTCTGGAAGCCCTCGGGGCGCGCCAGCCGCTCGGGCCGGATGATCCGGAACAACAGGATGATCCCCGCCGCTGCGCCGAGGGCGATGATCGATAGCAGGTCGCGGGTGCGCCGCGCCGGGAACACATTCACCAGGATCATGGTCACGGCCGAGCCCACCACGGCGGGCAGCACCAGGTAGGGCACGAACGCGACCAGCGCGACCAGCGGGAAGAGCCAGCCGCCGCCGTATACCACGCCGTACGCCGCGAAGATCGGCACCGCCATCAACGCGACCATCCACGACGAGTTGATCAGCGTCTCGAGCAGCTTGGCGAGGTAGATCCGCAGCCAGTCCACCGGCGAGGAGACCAGCAGGTCGAGGTCCTTCGCCAGGAAGAACGAGGACAGCGCCGTGATGACGTTCGACAGCAGCAGGACCGACGCGAACGACAGCAGCACGATACCGAGCAGCTTCCCCGCCAGCAGCGCGCCGATCTCCTCGACGTTCCTGAAGTAGCGCAGGACGCGGAACAGCACGCCGAACACCGTGAGCCAGAAGATCAGCCCCACGGTGCCGAGGACGATCGCCTTGCCGCGGCCCCCCGCGTCGCGCTCCTGGCGCATGCGGGTGAGCGCGGTGCGCCACTTGGGGATGAGGACGTGCGCCAGCGACGGCTGCATCAGGCCTCGAGAACGGTCTTGAGTTCCCTGGCCGCGGCACCGCCGGTGAGCTTGAGGAACAGGTCCTCGAGCCCGATGTCGCCGCCGGCGTGCTGGGCCTTCAGCTCCTCCATCGAGCCGGCCGCGATGATCTTGCCGCTCTGGATGATCGCGATCCGCTCGCACAGCGCCTCTGCGATCTCGAGCGTGTGCGTGCTCATCAGCACTGTGCCGCCGCGGCCCACGAACTCGCGGAACAGGTCCTTCAGGAGCCGCGCGGCGCGCGGGTCGAGCCCGACCATCGGCTCGTCCACCACGATCAGCTCGGGCCGGTGGATCAGGGCCGAGGAGATGATCAGCTTCTGCCGCATCCCGTGGGAGTAGGACTCGACCAGCTCGTTCTTCCAGGTCGAAAGCTCGAAGATCTCGAGCAGCTCGTCGATGCGCCGCTCGACGAGCTGCCCATCCTGCCCGTAGAGCCCCGCCACGAACCGCAGGAACTCGGCGCCGGTAAGCTTGTCGTAGACGAACGGCCGGTCGGGGATGAAGCCGAGCTTCGCCTTGGCGGCGATGGGGTCGGTGGCGAGGTCGTGCCCGCCGATCGTGATCCGTCCCGCCGTCGGCCGCAGGATCCCCGCGATCATCCGGAGGGTCGTCGTCTTGCCCGCGCCGTTCGGCCCGAGGAAGCCGTACAAGGTCCCCTTGGGCACGTGGAGCGTGACGTTGTCCACGGCGCAGAACGAGCCGTAGAGCTTGGTCAGATTCTCGACCAGGATCATCCTGCGCCCGCTGCGCGTCTGCGCGTCTGAAGACTGCTCATGGCACCACCGTCAGCTGCAGGCGCCCGATGAGGCGGATCAGCTCCACCTGACGGGCGAGGCCGCCGATCACGAAGCGCAGGTGCGCCGCATCGGCGGGGAACTGCCCGAACGTCGGGTCCACGGCCACCCACTGGCCGAGCCAGACCTCGGGCCAGGCGTGATAGTAGAACTGGCCGCGCAGGTACACGACGCCCGCCGCGGTGCGCGCCGGCAGGCCGAGGGCGCGCGCCAGCGCCACGTAGAGCACCGTGTGCTCGTTGCAGTCGCCGCTCTTCTCCTCCAGCACCTGTGCCGCGCTCGGCACGCTCACCGTGATCTTCTTCTCCAGGTTGTCGTGCACCCAGCGCACCAGCAGCTCGGCGACCACACCGGCGCGGCGCTCCCCACCGGCGATCCGGCGCGCCTGCGCCAGGATCCGCGGGTCGTCCGACTGCACGAGCAGCTCGCTCTGGAGCGCGGCGGCGATGGCCGTGTCGCCCGCGGAGGCGAGCGGGAGCTGCGCGGGGTAGAACGGCGGCCGCGGGCTCTCGCGGGTCACGATCAGCGTGTCGCCGGCCAGCCGCTGGCGGCCGCCGCCGAGGTCGAAGCCCTGGAGGGAGACATTGCCGATCCGGACCCGGAGCTGCGTCAGGGCCTCGGGCTCCAGCCGCACGTTGGCCGCGATCGCCGTGGTGGAGATGATGTCGCTGCCGCTTGCGCCGAGCGCCAGGCCGCGCCGGCGCTCCACCCGGTAGTTCTCCACGGCGATCTCGAACGCCGTGCGGTCCATGCGGAACCCGACCGGCGAGGTCGCACTCACGATGTTGCCCTGCTCGTCGATCCATGACTCCAGGCTGATGCCGCCGTAGCTCTGCGACACCTTCCAGGCGCGCACGGTGTCGAGCCGCGCCGGCACCCACGTCCGGCGCGTGGGGTCGTACCGCGCGCTGTCCGGGAACACCATCGTGCTCTCGGCCAGCACCTGGAGCGCGACCTCGCGCTCCTGCATCAGCATCGGATCGAAGGTGCGCAAGGCGTAGGTCTTTCCCGGCCGCAGCTCGCCGCCCACCGCGAGCCGCAGCGAGACCAGCTCGGGGAGCACGAGCGGGCGCTGGAGCCGGATCCGCTGGTGCTGCGGGCGTGAGGCGCCCGCGTCGATCTGGACGGTGAGGATCGAGTCGCCCTCGACCTGGCCGCTCGCGCGGTACTTCGCGGCCTCCGAGTTCAGCTCGGCGTCGAACGAGACGAGCCGCAGCGTCCGCGTGAGGTTGATGACCGTCGTGATGCTCGTCTTCTGGACGCTTCCCAGCGCCCGGATGTCGAGCACCGTGTTGTTCTGAACGGTGATCCCCGCGGGCGTGGTGTCAATCGTGCTGGCCACGTAGCCGACCGGCCCGCCGCCCATGGTCAGCGTGTAGTAGCTCGCCCCCGGGCCGACCCGCGCCACGGCCTCCTCCTCGAGCCGCAGCGCGCTCGACTTGAAGTACTCCCGCTTGACGAGGAATCCCATCCCCGCGACCCACGCGAGGACGATGGCGGCGAAGACGGCCCTGCGGCTCAGTCGGATCATCCCTGCCCGAGGCGGGCGGTGAACGTTTCCTGGTCCTGGGGGTCGCTGAGGATGACCAGTACGGTAGTCGGGTGGTCGGCGTTACGCATATGCTCGCGGATGATCGGGAGGATCACGGCGGCGGACTCGGCCGTGGTGAGCGCGGGGGCGCCCACCGCGGGGCAGGCCAGCGTCGTGATGTGCCACTGGGTGCACTGCCAGAGCGCGGCCGCGACGGCCTTGCTCACCGCGTCGGGCGTCACCGTCTCCGCCGACATGCCGAGCACGGCGTGCACCACGAACTCGGCCGCCAGATCGCCGGCGCCGGTCACCACCGCCGCTCCGGGGGCCAGCTGCTGCCGGAGCCGGCGCTGCTCGGCAAACCGCGGCCCCGCAGCCGCGTCGAGCGTCCGCAGGGCCGGGTCGATGAGGTCGAGTGTGGTCGTCGCAGGCCGGACCACCGCGTCCGCGGCCGCGGACGCGAGGTCGCCCCCGACCACGAAGATCACCGCCGGCCCACGTCCCGCGAGCGGCGGTACATCTGGGCGGCGTCGTCGGGGCGGCCGAGCCGGTCGTACACGATGCCCAGCCCGTAGAGCGCGCGCGGGTGGTTGGGCTGCAGCTCGGCCGCGCGCTGGTAGGCCAGCATCGCGCCCGTCAGGTCATCCACGTGGTTGAGCGCCTCGCCGAGGTAGAAATGCGCCGCGGCGCGCCCGGGTTCCAGCTCGATGGCGCGCCGCAGGTGCGGCACCGCCTCCGCCCACAGCCCCTTCTTGGTCATCACGACGCCGAGGTTGAACAGCGCCTCGGCGTGGGCCGGCTCGGTCCGCAGCACGCGCTTGAGGTCGCGCTCGGCGGCGGCGAACCGCCCCGCCGCGCCCAGCAGCGCGCCGCGGTTCACCAGGACGGTCGGGTTCTCGGCGTCGTACTCGAGTGCGCGGTCCAGCTCGGCGAGCGCCGCGGTGTGATCCCCCGCGGCGTCCAGCAGCAGGGCGAGGTTGTTCCGGGCCCGCACGTGCCCGCCGCGCAGGGCGAGAACCTGGCGGTAGAGCCGCTTCGCCTCCTCGGGACGGTCCGCCGCGGCGGCGGCCTGCGCCTCGTCGAACAGCAGCTCGGCGGGGTCGGGCTCGGGTTCCGGTGCGATCTCCTCGGCCGGAGCGATCGGCTGTTCGATCGCCGTCGCGTCGTCGGGCTGCTCAGCGGCCGCCGTGGCCGGCGTCAGCTCGAGCTGCTGCGGGTCGTCCACCTCGGCCACCGGCGTCTCGGTCGCCTCCGGCTCGTCCTCGAGCATCAGTGCTGGCCCCCGGATCTCTTCCCACGGCTTGAGTCCGTCGAGCGCGAGTACCGGCGCGACGACGTCGGCCGACTCCCACTCCGCGCCCACCGAAACGTACGTCGGCGCGAGCGTTTCGACCGGAACGGTCCCACCCTGGCCCTCCCGCCCGGACGAGTCGTCGTCGTTGCCCGCCACTTCCCCCAGCACGCGCCGATTGCGCCGTCTCGAGCGACCCATCGTTCAGGTCTCCGCCGTCAACCAGTCCAGGTACGGTTGGTGCCCATCCGCGATGGGCACCGCGATCAGCTCGGGCACCTCGTACGGGTGGAGCGTCGGCAGCACCGCCTTCAGCTCCTCCCACCGCGCGCCCGTCGTCTTCAGGAGCACGACGGCCTCGCCGCTCTCCTCGATCGCGCCCTTCCACCGGAAGATGGAAGTCGCGCCGGGGATCACAGTTCCGCACGCGACCAGCCGCCGCTCGAGGAGCGAGCGCACGAGCGTCGCTGCCGCTTCCGCCGACGGGGCTGTGGTGACCGCCATCAGCCAGACCGACTCCGATGCGTTAAGGCTCACGAGGCCAAGTGGTTGCGAGCGGACCCCCAAAATGCGGATGGACGGTCCGGCCCGCAAGGCTCCCGCTACACCCCGCCGAGATCGAGGTCGATCTGGTTGATCCCGCGGGTCGGCGTGCCGGGCCGCCCAGGGCGACGCGGCGGCTCGGACCAGCCGGCCAGCGCCAGTGCGTCGGCGGTGCGCTGGTTCACCGCGTCCGCTTCGGCGCCTCCCTGCGCCGTCTCGGCCGCGAGATCCAGCCACGAGAGCGCCTCCTCGAACGCGTAGCGTCGCAGCGCCTCCTCGCTCGCCAGCAACGCGAAGCGGTACGCGAGTGCCCGCTCGCCCCCGCGGCCGGCGTGGCGGGCGAGCGCGCCCGCCACTTCGCCGACGTCCGCCGCCGCGGTGACCGCCTCCAACGACAGGGCGATCGCGCGGTGCACCTCGCGCCGCCGCGCGGCCGTGAGAGCGTCCCGTACCACCGCCGCGATCACCGGGTGCGCGCAGCGGTACACGCCGCCCTCCTCGATCAGCAGCATCCGCTCGACCAGCGCGTCGCATAGCGCCGCGGCGTGGAGCCGGGAGATCCCGTGGGCGTGCGAGAGCAGCGCGCTGCGGCACCCCGCGCCCGAGACCGCGATCGTCGCGAGCAGGTCCTGGTGCTCGTAGCGCAGCTTCGCCACCCGCTCCGCGATCGCCTCGCGCACCGTGTGCGGCATCGGCAGCAGCTCCGAGCGCTCCGCCGTGCCCACGCTCGCGGCCGTCCACTCCCCCGAAAGCGCGATCGTGAGCAGTCCCTGCGTGAACAGCGTCTTGAGCAGCTCGATCGCGTGGAACGGGTTGCCGTCGGTCACCTGGTGGATCCGGCCCGCGAACCGCCGGCCGCCGCTCGGCGACGTGATGTGCCCCAGCTCGCGGATCATCAGCCACAGCTCGTCCTCGCTCAGCGGCGCCACCGGCACCACGATCGCCTGCGAGCGCACGCGCAGTGAGCGCGAGAGCCGCGCCGCCGGGAGGTCGCGCTCCAGCTCACCCAGGCGTACCGTGACCACCAGCGCGATTGCCGCGGACTCGAGCCGCCGGGTGAGGAAGTGCAGCAGGGCGCAGGTCTCACCGTCGCAGTACTGCAGGTCGTCGATCAGCAGGACCGTCGGGTTCTCGGCCGCGAGCGCGAGCAGGACCTGCGCGATCGCCTCGAACAGCCGCCAGCGCTCCGCCGCGTCGGTCGGCGCGGGCGGCTCGGCGAGGCCGGGGAAGCGGCGCCGCAGCTCCGGCAGGAGCCGCGTCACCTCGGTCAGCCACTCCGGCGCCGTGCCACCGAGTCCCGGTGCCTCGAGCGCGTCGCGCAGCGCCTCGACCACCGGCCCGTAGGGGATGCCGTCCCTGGGGTCGTAGCCGCGGCCGCGCAGCACCGTCCCGCCCCCGGTGCGGACCCACCGCAGGAACTCCTCGGCGAGCCGCGTCTTCCCGACCCCGACCTCGCCCTCGAGCATGACGACGCGCCCGGCGCCGCCCGCCACGGCGCGCCACGCCTCCGTCAGCGTGCGCCACAGCCGCTCCCGTCCCACCAGCCGTGCGTGGAACGACGGAGCCTGGCTGCCCCCCGTGACCGGCGGGTGGCGGTGGCCCACGCCGTCCTGCTCGATCCGCCGTCTCAGGGTCTGAAGCGCGGCGCTCGGCGTGCCCTGCAGCTCACGCGCGAGCCGCTCGCCGAAGGCGGTGAGACGCGCCAGCGCCGCCGCGCCGTCCCCGGCCATGTATTCGGCTTCCGCGCCGAGGCGCGCGGCCTCGTCCGAAAACGGATCGGTGGCGAGCCACTGGTCGGCCGCGAGCGTCGCCTCCCGCCAGTGCGACGAGGCCAGCGCCTCGCGGGTCGCCGTCTGCAGGACCTGCTGGTACTGGTGGCGCAGGTAGGCGCGGGTGGACTCGAGCCACTCCTCGAACGCCGGGGCGTGGCTCACCGAGAAGCCGGCCATGAATCGCGGCACGTCGAACCGCGCCGCCTCGGCAGGGCGCTCGGTGCACGCCTGCAGGAAACTCCGCACGTCGCACTCGACCGGCTCGACCAGCTGGACGGCGTTCCGGTCCACGCGCAGGGCGTCGCCTACGGCCTCGCGCAGGTGCTTGAGCGCCTGGCGCAGCGAGGTGCGCGCGGCGTCGTCCCGCGAGTCGCCCCACAGCAACGCGGCCAGCTTCTCGCGGGGGTGGGGGCCGGGCTCGAGGGTGAGATAGGCCAGCAGGCCCAGGCACTTGGACGCACGCAGAGCTTGCCCTGGTGAGCTGTGCGGCAGCTCCACGGCGGGCGGACCCAGCAGACTGAGGATGATGCCGGGCATAGGCCTCGGCGGCGATGAAGGGGGATAAGCTACGCCACATTCACGGTCCGGCAAGTCGCTTTTCACGGGCTTTTCACGGTCGCGTCCGATCTTGTCGCGTGAGCTTCCGAAACAACCACGTTCAACCCCCTAGAGGAGGCAGTAATGGCCAACCCCAATTTCCGCCTGAAGCTCACGCCTGAGCAGCAGGCCGAGATCCGCAAGGCGACCGGCAAGAACGCCGACGCGCTGGAGCTGTCGGTCCAGGAGCTCGAGGAGCGCATCGCTCCGTCGAAGCTGCTCCCCGCCGACGAGTAGGGTCCGCAGCACAAGCCCTGCCTACCGGGGCGCCCGTTGCAGCGGGCGCCCCGGTGTGTTTCCGGCGGTCACGGCGCCACTCCTTGACACCGCAGCGATTTGCAAGCCATTTGGCCGGACATGGATAGCGAACTCGATGCCGCGTCCGCCCCGCCGGACGAGCTCAAGGAGGAGGTCGAGCGCCTCCGCCTGCTGCAGGCCATCAGCCTCGAGTTCAGCCGCTCGCTCGACTTCGCCGAGCTCCTCCCCAAGGTTTTCGACCGGGTGCTGACCGCCGTCGGCGCGCAGGGCGGCTCGATCTGGATCGCCGAAGGCGACCAGTTGCGCTGCAAGCTCGCGATGGGCGGGGCGAGCCAGAAGCTGATCGGCACGACGGTGCCGATCGGCAGCGGCTTCGTGGGCGATGTGGCGCGCAAACAGCGCTCCACGATGGTCGTGAACGCGATGCAGGACCCGCGCTTCGAGATGCGCTCGGATCGGATGAGCGGGTTCATCACGACGACGCTGCTTGCCACGCCGATGGTGACCGAGGGGGTCACGGTCGGCTCGATCCAGGTCACCAACAAGGTCACCGACGCGGGGATCTTCACCGACCGCGACCGCCAGGTCCTCGAGGGGCTGGCCGCGAGCGCCGCGGTGGCGCTGCGCAACGCCCAGCTCCACGCCGCCGAGAAGCGGGCCCGCGACCTCGCGCTGCTGCTCGAGATCAGCCGCGAGATCACCGCGACGCTGAACCTCGACCGCGTCCTCCAGTCGGTCGTGAACCTCGCCTCGCGCGCGGTGACCTTCGACCAGGCCGCGATCGGGCTGTGGCGGAAGGACCACTGCGACATCCGGGCGATCGCGGGCGAGGAGCAGGTGGACCCCAAGGCCGAGCACACGCTGCGGCTTGCGACCTGGGGCGAGTGGGTCTGTCGGCGCGGCGCGGCGTTCTACCTCTCCGATCGCGACGCGCCGGGGAGCGACGCCGAGGCGGCCTTCACCGAGGCGTTCGGCGCCGACCTGGACGGCGAGGGGCTGAAGAGCGGCCTGTACCTGCCGCTCAAGGACGAGCAGGGCGTGCTCGGCGTGTTGCTGTTCGAGGCGAAGCAGCCCGACTTCGTAACGCCGACGCAGCGCGAGCTGGCGGAGATCCTCGCCAACACGACCACCGTCGCGCTGCGGAACGCCGAGCTGTACGAGCAGGTGCCGCTGGTGGACGCGCTCGGCGCGCTCGCGGCGAAGAAGCGCTGGCTCATGGAGCTGCCCCGGCGCCGCCTCAGGGTCTACGCGGTGGCGGCGGTGGCGGCACTGGCGGCGGTCACGCTGGTCCGCTGGCCGCTGCGGGTGACGGCGCTGGCGCCCGCCTTCCGCGCGGCGACGTACGCCGAGGCCCGCGCGCTGGTGCCGGGGGTGATCGAGCGCACCTTCGTGCGCGAGGGTACGATGGTGCTGCGCGGCGCGCCGCTGGCGCGGCTACGCCCGGCGGAGCTGGTGGCGGACCGCGCGGCGGCGGCCGCCGCCGCGGGCGGCGCCGAGCAGATGGCCACCGCCGCGGAGAGCCGCGGCAACGCGGCGGAGTCGCGCGTACAGCGCGCGCGCGCCGCCGCGTTGCGCCAGCAGGTCGTGCTGCTCGACGAAGAGATCGCGGCGGCCACCGTGCGGGCGCCGGTGAGCGGTGTCGTGTTGACGCCGCGTCCGGAGGAGCGGGTGGGCGCAGCCCTCGAGGCGGGCGACCTGGTTGTCGCCTTGGGGCGCACCGACACCCTCGAGCTGGAGTTCGGCGTGGAGCAGCGCGAGATCGGGCGGATCGTTCCGGGCCGGCGAGTGCGCGTGCGGGTGGACGCGCTCCCGCAGCGCACTTTCGAGGGGCGGGTCACGTTCATCGGGCCCGTGCCGCTGGAGGCCGGTCGGCGCGTGGCATTCCCGGTGCGTGCCCTGGTGCCGAACCCCGACGGCCTGCTGAAGCCGGGGATGGCGGCGCACGCCAAGGTGCTGACCGCGCGGGCCTCCGTGGCCACGCGCATCCTGCGCGGGCCGGTGCGGTGGCTGCGCATCGTCTGGTGGAGGATCTGGGCGTGAGGGCAGATGGCAGACGTGAAACCGTGAAGCCGCGAAGGGGGGTGGGCGTCGGGCTCTTCGCGCTCGTCGGCGTGGCCCTCGCGGGCTGTGGTGGCAGCGGCGGGTCGGAGTCGGCGGCCGCCGCGCAGCCGGCCGGCCTCGCGCTCGTGACGGCGGACACTGCGACGGTGTCGGTGCCGCTCTCCGTGTCCGCGCAGCTCTATGTCGAGCACGATACCTGGGTGTACGCGCGGACGACCGGCGTCGTGGAGACGCTGCTGGTGGACCTCGGGTCGGATGTGCGCGCCGGCGAGCTGCTCGCGCAACTCGAGAACGACGATCAGATCATCGCGCTCCGGCAGGCCGAGGTCGCGCTCGAGAACGCACAGCGCGAGGTGGAGCGCCAGCGTACGCTCGCGCAGTCGCGCATGGTCTCGGCCGCGGACTCGGACCGCGCCGAGCTCGACTACCGCCGCGCCGACCTCGCGCGGGCGCAGGCGCGCCGTAACGTGGAGCTGACCCGCGTCACCGCGCCGTTCGCCGGCGTAGTAGCGGCGCGGACGGTGCGCGCGGGGCGGCTCGTGGCGCCGGGTGATTCGCTGTTCCGCGTCACCGCGCTGGCGCCGCTGCGCGTCGCGGTGCACGTCCCCGAGGCGGCGGCGCGCGGCCTCACGGTCGGCGCGAGCGCGTACGTCGCCGGGCTGGAGGGAGGCGGCGTGCGCGCCACCGTCATCCGCGCCTCGCCGAGCGTGGACGCGGCGAGCGGCACGCGCGAGTTCGTGCTCGAGCTGGCGCCGGGCTCGGCCATGCGGCCCGGCGCGAGCGTCATCGTGCGGGTCGGCGGCGAGCGGCGCACCGTGATCGCCGTCCCGGCGTCCGCCGTCGCCGACTCCGGCTACGTGCTGGTGTGGCAGGACGGCCGCACGACGCTGCGCGCCGTCACCCTGGGCGCGCGCCTTCCCGACGGGCGCGTCGAAGTCGTGAGCGGACTCGCCGCCGGGGAGCGCCTCGCCCCGTCCCAGCCGTGATCCGTCCGCAGCTCCGGACCGACCTCTCGATCGTCGAGCAGACCTACCGCGGCGAGCAGAGCTTCATCGTCAAGGAGCACGCCGCCCACAAGTACTTCCGCTTCAAGCTGCTCGAGATCCTCGTCATGCAGCAGCTCGACGGCGAGCACACCTGCGCCGAGGTCGCGGCCGCGCTCGCCGAGCAGGGGATGCCGCTCAAGCCGGCGGCGGTCGAGGGCTTCGCGCGCAAGCTCGACGGGATGGGCCTGCTCGAGCAGACGGTGGCGGAGAAGTCGGTCCTGCTGATGGAGCGGCTGCGCGCCGAGCGGAACCGGCGCGTCAAGCGCACCCACTACGTCGGCAGCATCCTGCGGATGCGTTGGTCGGCCGGCGACCCGAACCGGTTCTTCGACGTCTGGACGCCGCGGCTCCGGTTCTTCTTCTCGAAGCCGTTCCTGGTGCTGTCGGTGCTGCTCTTCGTCACGTATTTCGTGATCGTGGTCGCGCGCGCGCCGCAGTTCGCCGCGGCGCTGCGGCAGCTCTACCGGCCGAGCTCGTGGGACCTCCAGATGGTCGTGGTGTTCTGGTGCACGGCCATCACCGTAATCGTGATCCACGAGTTCGGGCACGGCTTCGCGTGCAAGTACTTCGGCGGCGAGGTGCACGAGATGGGCGCGATGCTCATCTACTTCCAGCCCGCCTTCTACTGCAACGTGAACGACGCGTGGACCTTCCCCGAGCTGCGCGCGCGGCTGTGGGTGACGGTGGCGGGGTCGTGGATTCAGATGGTCGTGGCGGGCATCGCGGCCATCGTGTGGTACGCCGTTGTGCCGGATTCGCTCGTCTCGCAGATCGCGCTCGTCGCCGTGCTCATCGGTGGGGCGACGACGGTGTTCGCCAATGCGAACCCGCTGATCCCGCTCGACGGCTACTACATGCTGAGCGACTGGCTCGAGATCCCGAACCTCCGCAGCCGCGCGTTCGGGTATGTCGGCTGGCTCCTTCGCCGGCACGTATTCCGGCTGGCGGTGCCCGAGCCGCCGGCCGACGAGCGCGAGAAGCACGTCTTCCTCGTGTATGGGCTGCTCGCGTTCGCGTACTCCGGCACCATCCTCACCGTGATCGCGGGCCGGCTGTTCGGCTGGGTGAGCGCCAGCCTCGGCGCGCTGGGGGCGATCGCCTTCCTGTTCCTGGTGTGGTCGGCGCTGAAGCGCCACGTGCGCGCTTGGGCGCAGGCGGTGGTGACGTCGGTGCGCGAGCACCGCGGCCGGCTGCGCTCGCCGAAGCTGTGGCGCCCTGCCGGCATGGCGTTGGGCCTGGTGCTGCTCGCCGGCTTCCTCGTGCCGTGGAGAATCGAGGTCGGCGGGTCGTTCACCGCCGCCACGCGCACCGCCGTCGCGCTGGTGGCACCGGAGGACGCGGTCGTCGGGCGCGTCGCGGCGTCCGAGGGCGCCCCGGTGCGCGCCGGTGCACCGGTGCTGGTGCTGCGCGACCTCGCGCTGGAGCGGCAGGCGCTCGATCTCACGTTCGCGGTGGACTCGCTGGCGGCGCGCGAGCAGCGGGCACGGGCCCAGGGCACGGCGGCGGACGCGCGGCGGCTCGAGGCGGCGCGCGAGGAGGCGGCGGGCGCGCTCGCCGCGCTGCGCGCGCGCCTCGCGCTGCTCACGCTGCGCGCGCCCGCGGCCGGCGTCGTCGTGACGCCGCGGTTCGAGGATCTGGTGGGGCGCCGCTTCGATCGGGGCGACACCGTCGCGCAGCTCATCGGCACGCCCGACACCGTCGAGCTGCGCGTGGCACTGGAGCGTGCCGGGGCGACCCTCGTGCTGGCCGGGCAGCGGGCCGCCGTCGTCCCATACTCCGACGTCGGCGCCGCGACGCACGCCGCGGTCACGAGCGTGGCTGTGGTGGGCACCGGCGCCGGGACGCGCGAGGGCGGGCAGGTCGAGGCGCGGGTGCGCGTGCCTGGCAGCGCCGCGTACCGGCCGGGCGTGACCGGCGAGGCGCGCATCACGGTACGCCGGACGAACGTCCTCGGCGCCCTGTGGTGGGCGGTGCGGAAGCGGGTGCGGAGCGACCTGCTGCTATAGCAGGAACTGCAGCGACTCCTCCGGCCCGACCTCGAACGGCTCGCGCCCCTTCAAGAAGATCCGCGCGCTCTTCTGGCCCAGAAGTGAGAGCTGGTCGCCCTCCAACCGCAGGATGCTCCCCTCGCGCAGCCCGATCACCCAGACGCCCGGGTTGGCCTCAACGAACTCGAGGAGCCGCTCCTCGCGCGTCTCGCCGCCGTGGCCCGCGGGGTGCACGTCGAGGTAGTGCGGGTTGATCTGGAACGGCACCAGGCCCATCGCCCGCAACGTCGGCGGCTCGACGATCGGCATGTCGTTGGTCGTCTTCATCGTGGGGCAGGCGACGTTCGAGCCCGCGCTCCAGCCGATGTACGGCACGCCCTCCCGCACCCGTGCCGCGATCGCCTCCACCAGCCCCAGCTCGTGCATCGCCTGCAGCAGGTGGAACGTGTTCCCGCCCCCCACCACGATCGCCTCCGCGGTGCGCAGGGCGGCGCGCGGGTCGGCGGCGGCGTGCACCGATTCCACGCCGTAGCCCAGCTCGCCGAACCGCTTGCGCACCGTCGCGGTGAAGTCGTCGTAGGTGAGCCGTACCGCGGCGTACGGCACGAACAGCACCGTGGTCACCCGGCCGCCGAGGAAGTCCTTGATGGCCGCCTCGGCGTGCTCGAGATAGCCCTGGCCGACGTTCTTGGAGTTGCTGAGGAGGAGCAGGCGCGGAGCGGTCACGGTGGGGCCTCGTCATTCGCGGTGTCGCCGGACAATATAAGTTCCCGCATGCGCCGGTTCCTGCGCCGCCTCCGCCGCCAGCTCGCCGCCGCGAGGCTGCGCGCCGTCTACCACGAGCGCTATGCCTTCGCGATGCCGAGCGTCCCGCTGGATCCGTCGCGGGGCGAGCACATCCTGGCCTTCCTCCTGGACCGTGGCCTGGTTCGGCGCGGCCACGTGTACCGGCCGCGGCCGGCGGCACTGCACAACGTGCTCCGCGTCCATACCGAGGCCTACGTCGAGTCGCTGCAGGACCGCGCCGTCGTCTCGAGCATCCTCGGCGTGGAGCTGCGCGCCGACCAGGCCGAGCAGATCCTCGACGTGCAGCGACTGGCGGTCGGCGGCACGATCTACGCCACGCGGCACGCGCTGGCGAGCCGGTACCCCGTCGTGCACCTGGGCGGCGGCTTCCACCACGCCGCAGCGGACCGCGGCCTGGGGTTCTGCGCGTTAAACGACGTGGCGATCGCCGTCCGGCGGCTGCAGGGCAAGGGGTTCCGGCACCCGGTGCTGATCGTGGACCTGGATCTCCACCACGGCAACGGGACCCGCGCCGTGTTCGCGCAGGACTCCACCGTGCACACCTACTCCATCCACAACACCTCGTGGGACGACGCTCCGGCGGTCGCAACGACGGACGTGGCGCTCGGCGGCGGCGTCACGGACGCCGCCTACCTCGCGGCGCTGCGCGAGACGCTGCCGGCCGTGCTGGCCGCCCACCGGCCGGGCCTCGTCGTCTACGTGGCCGGGACCGACCCCGCGGGGGACGATCTCCTCGGCGACTGGAACGTGACGGCCGCCGGCATGCTCGCGCGCGACCGCTTCGTGGTGGACCAGGTGCGCGCGATCTGCGGGCCGCGGACGCCGCTGGTCGTCGTGCTGGGCGGCGGCTACGGGCACGGCGCGTGGCGTTACAGCGCGCGCTTCCTGGCGTGGCTCGTGCGGGGAAAGGCCGTCGAGCCGCCGGACGACATGGAGCTGACGCTGCGCCGCCACCGGAGCGCCTTTGCCCGCCTCGACCGCGCGCTTCTCGCCGGGAGCGGCAGTGAGTGGGCCCTCACGGCCGACGACCTGCTCGGCGACGATCCCGGGGCCCGCCGCGAGAACCGCGTCCTGGGCCGCTACCCGCCCCAGGGCGTCGAGCTGCTGCTCGAGCGCGTGGGCGTCTTCCGGCGCCTGCGCGCGCTGGGCTACGCGGACGCGGTCGTGGACGTGGACCTCGGCTCCGGCCTGGGCCAGACGGTGCGTGTGTTCGGCGAGCGCGAGCGGCAGACCCTGCTGATCGAGATGCGCCTGCGCCGCGACCGGCGTTTGGTGGCGGACGGCGAAGTGCTGTTCGTCGAATGGCTGCTGCTCCAGAACCCGCGAGCCCGGTTCAGCGTGCGGCTGCCCCCGCTCCCGGGCCAGCAGCACCCGGGTCCGGGCCTGCTCGGGATCGTCGTGGGACTGCTCGTGCTGATTTGCGAGAAGGTCGGCCTCGAGGCCGTCGTGGACGTGCCGTCGCAGTACTACATCGCCGCCGTCGGGCACAAGCACATGCGGTTCCTCGATCCCGCGGCGCAGGCGCGGTTCGAGGCCCTCGCCGAGGCGCTGGCCGGCGTGCCGCTGGCCGAAGCCGAGCGCGCCCTGGCCGAGGGCCGTGTGGTGGACGCGGCGACGGGGGCGGCGGTCGCCTGGGAGCCGGCGCCGATGGTGATCCCGGTGAGCGAGCGGCTCAAGGAGATGCTGCGGGGACCGGCCTACGAGGCGGCGGTGCGCGAAGCGCGCGAACGCCTTGACCTGCGGGTCACCGGCGGTTCCGGCGGCTGAAGCCGTCGCTCGGCCTGCCGCTGACGCGGCCCTCGCTGAGCCCCGCGTCCGTTGACGCCCCTCAGTCCGCGGGCTAACCTCACCCGCGTGAAGCCCGAGATCCGCGCCCTCGCCGAGTCGCTCGAGGGCCACGGCTACATCGCCGAGCCGGCGATCGCCACGGCACTCTACCTTGCCCGTGCTATGCGGAAGCCGCTGCTCATCGAGGGCGACGCCGGGGTGGGGAAGACGGAGATCGCCAAAGTCTTCGCGCGCGTCCTGGACACGGAGCTGATCCGCCTCCAGTGCTACGAGGGCCTCGACGTCACCACCGCGCTCTACGAATGGAACTACCAGCACCAGCTGCTGCGGCTCAAGCTCGCCGAGCGCGACGGGCAGGACCCGGCCGCGCTCGAGCGGACGATCTTCGGCCGCGAGTTCCTCCTCGAGCGCCCGTTGCTGCGCGCCATCACCCGGCGCGAGGGACCGCCGGTGCTGCTGGTCGACGAGATCGACCGTGCCGACGACGGCTTCGAGGCGTTCCTCCTCGAGGTGCTCTCCGACTTCCAGGTGACGATTCCCGAGCTGGGCACGATCAAGGCCGTGCACGTGCCGTACGTCGTGCTCACCTCGAACCGCACCCGCGAGATCGGCGACGCGCTCCGGCGCCGCTGCCTGTACCTCTTCATCGAGCACCCGCCGCTCGACAAGGAGGTGCGCATCATCCGCGCCAAGGTGCCCGCCGCGAGCACGCGCCTCACCCACGAGATCGCCCGCTTCATGCAGCGCCTGCGCGCGCGCCCGCTCGCCAAGGCGCCCGGCGTCGCCGAGACGATCGACTGGGCGCAGGCGCTCGTCGCGCTGCACCAGGACCACCTCGATCCCGACGCCGTCGCCGACACCCTGGGCTGCGTCCTCAAGGACCAGCACGACGTGCGCGCGCTGGAGGGCGAGAGCCTCGCCGCGCTCGTCGCGGAGGCGCGGAGTGCCTGAGCGCGACCTGATCGCGCACCTGGCGCGCTTCGCCGCGGCGCTGCGCGAGCGCGGCGTGCGGGTCGGCCTCAGCGACGCGATCGCCGCCGCGGAAGCGCTCACCCTCGTGGACGTCGGCGACCGCGACGAGGTGCGACGCGCCCTCGGCGTGGCGCTCCGCATCCGGCCTGCCGATCGGCCTGCGTTCGAACGAGCGTTCGAAGAGCTGTGGCGCGCGCAACCGCGCGGCGAGCGCGGCGGCACGACGGCGCGCGTGCAGCGATCGCGCGGCCAGGCGCTCGCGCTCGGCCTGGCGCCGGCCGACGGCGAGCCGCGCCCCGGCGATCCCTCCGGCGTCGCCCTCGGCTGGAGCCCGGAGCCGCGCCTCAAGCGCAAGCCGTTCGAGCTGTGTTCGCCCGCCGAGCTGGCGGAGATGGAGCGACTCCTGTCGCGCGCCGCGCGCCGGCTCGCCGCGCGCCGGAGCCGGCGACTGGTGCCGACGCGCGGTGCCGGCCTCGCCGACCTGCGGCGCAGCTTCCGCCGCGCCGTCGGCACGGGCGGCGACCTCTTTGCCCTCGCCCGCCGCGCCCGTGCGCTCGAGACCCCGCGCCTCGTTTTCCTCTGCGACACCAGCGGCTCGATGGACCCGCACAGCCGCTTTCTCCTCGCGTTTGCTGTCGCCCTGCGCGCGGTGGCGCGTGACACGGAGGTGTTCGCGTTCAACACCGCCCTGGTCCGCGTCACGAGTCGTCTCGCGCCGCACCTCGCACCCGCGCGACTCGCCGACCGCGTGCCAGACTGGTCGGGCGGCACGCGCATCGGCGAGTGCCTCGAGACGTTCGTCGCCGAGCACGCCGCCCGCCTCCTCGGCCCGAAGACGGTGGTGATCATCCTGAGCGACGGGCTCGACCGCGGAGAGCCGGGGCGCCTGGCCGCGGCGATGCGCGCCATCCACGCGCGTTCGCGGGCCGTCCTCTGGCTCAACCCGCTCGCCGGCGACCCGCGCTACGAGGCCACCGCGCGTGGGATGCAGGCCGCGCTCCCGTACGTGGATCACCTCCTGCCCGCGCACGACCTCGCCTCGCTCGAGCGGGTCCTCCCGCTGCTGGCCGCCTAGCCGGTGCAGATCGAGCAGACCTTCATCGTGAAAGCGGCGCCGGACGTCGTGTGGGGCTTTCTCGCCGACCCCAACCGTGTCGCCTCGTGCCTCCCGGGCGCGCAGGTCACCGGGCAGACGGACGCGCAGACGTACGCTGGCACCATCACCGTGAAGGTGGGGCCGGTCACGACCAGCTACCGCGGGACGGTGCGCTTCGAGAAGCTTGACGCCGGCTTGCGCGAGGCGGTGATCGTTGCGTCGGGGCAGGATGTGCGCGGCAAGGGCGGGGCGGAGATGAAGCTGTCGAGCTGGCTGATCGAGCGCGTGCCGAGCGAGACCGAGGTGACGGTGCAGTCGGAGGTCAGCGTCTCGGGCATCCTCGCGCAGTTCGGCCGCGGGATGATCCAGGACGTGAGCGACCAGATGTTTCGGCAGTTCACGGAGGCGATGCGGGCGCAGCTCGAGAGGGCGACGGTGCCCGCACCTCCCGCCCCTGGGCGAGCGCCGCAGCGGGAATCGTTGGACGCCCTCGCGCTGGGCGGCCGGGTGGCCGGCCGCGTGATGGGTCGTGCGGTGCGCCGGCCGGCGTTGTGGATCGCGGCGGCGCTGCTCGCGCTGGCGATCTGGGGGCTGTGGCCGCGCTGAGCTACACCCTGCACCCTGCCCCCTAACTCACCGCACGCGCCGCCGCCCTCCGCGCCACCACCCGCAGCAGGTGCCGGCGATAGTCTTCCTTCGCGTAGTGATCCTCGCGCAGCTTCTCGAGGCCGGTATCGGCCAGCTTTGCCGCAGCCTCGAGGTTCGCGTCGCTCCACGGCTTCCCGCCGAGCGCGTTCTCCATCGCCGTGAGGCGCACCGGGCGATCCGACACGCCGGTCGCCGCCAGGCGCACGCCGCGCACCGTCTGCGCCTCGTCCAGCTTGATCAGCGCGCACACCCCGACGATCGCGAAGCCGGACGCCGGCTGCTCGAACTTCTCGTACGCGCTGCCCGCGCCCTCGGTGTCGGAGAAGCGCACCTCGGTGATCAGCTCGGTGGCGAGCAGCGCCGTGGAGAAGAGTCCTGTGAAGAAGTCGCCGGCCTTGATCGCGTGGGTGCCCTTGGGACCCTGCGCGACGATCTCGGCGTTGAAGGCGAGCACCGCCGCGGCATAGTCGGCTGCGGGATCGGCGTGCGCGAGGCTGCCGCCGATCGTCCCGCAGTTCCGCACCTGCACGTCGCCGATCGCCGCCGCCGCTTCCGCGAGGGCGCGGTGGGTCTTCCGCACCTCCGCCGCCGCCGCGACTTCGGCGTGCGGCGTCAGCGCGCCGATGGCGAGAAAGTCCTTTGTGCGGCGGATGAACCTGAGCTCGGCCACGCCGCCGAGGTCGATGACGTGCCCCGGCGCGGCAAGGCGCAGCTTCAGCATCGGGAGCAGGCTGTGCCCGCCCGCCAGCACCTTCGCGTTGTCGCGGTGCTCGTTGAGCAGCGCGAGCGCGTTTCCCAGGGACGTCGCGCGGTGGTACTCGAAGGCGGCCGGAATCATTTCGCACCTCCCTGCATCGCGCGCCACACTTTCTGCGCCGTGGCCGGCATGTCCATGTGCTTCACGCCGTACGGCTGTAGCGCGTCCACCACGGCGTTCATGATCGCCGCGCCGCTCGCGATCGTGCCTGCTTCGCCCACCCCCTTGGCGCCGAGCACGTTGACCGGCGTCGGCGTCACGGTGTGGTCCAGCTCCCAGCTCGGCAGGAAGGCCGCCTTCGGCACGGCGTAGTCCATCAGCTCGCCGGTGACGAGCTGGCCGCCGGCGTCGTACACCGCCTCCTCGAACAGCGCTTGCGCCACGCCCTGCGCGATCCCACCGTGCAGCTGCCCCTCGACGATCATCGGGTTGATGAGCGTGCCGCAGTCGTCGACCGCGACGTAGCGCCGCAGCGTGACCTTTCCGGTGTCCTTGTCCACGTCTACCACCGCCAGGTGCGCGCCGAAGGGGAAGGTGAAGTTCGTCGGCTCGAAGAAGTGCACGGCCGAGAGCCCGGGCTCGATCTCCTGCGGCAACTGGTCCGCCAGATACGCGACGTTCACGATGTCCATGAACGTCTTCGCCTTCGCCGGGACGCCCGTGGGGAAGAGCCTGCCGTCCTCGAAGACGATGTCCTCGATGCTCGCCTCGAGCAGGTGCGCGGCGATGCGCCGCGCCTTGGTGCGGACGGTTTCGACGCAGCGCGCCAGCGCCGCGCCGCCCACCGCCTGCGCGCGCGACCCGAACGTGCCGATCCCCTCGGCCACCGCGTCGGTGTCGCCGTGCACGATCTCGACGTCGTCGGGGGTGAGGCCGAAGCCGTCCGCCGCGATCTGGGCGAACGTCGTCTCCTCGCCCTGGCCGTGCGGCGAGGCGCCGGTCTTCACGACGATCTTGCCGGAGCGCCGCACCTCCAGCTCGCACGCCTCCCAGCCGCCGGCGGGCATCGCGGCCGATGGGCCGAGGCCGCACACCTCCACGTACGTCGAGAGGCCGATGCCCATCAGCCCGCCCTTCGCGCGCTGCTCCGCCTGCTCCTTGCGCAGCTTCGCGTAGTCGGCCTTCTCGAGCAGCTTGTCGAGTGTACCCTGGTAGTTCCCGCTGTCGTACGTGAGGCCCGTCGCCGTTGGGTACGGGAACGCGTTCGCGGCAGGGAAGTTCAGGCGCCGCACCTCGGCCGGGTCCTTGCCCGTGGCGGCGGCGATGAGGTCCATCACCCGCTCGATGATGAACGTCGCCTCGGGCCGGCCCGCGCCGCGGTAGGCGTCGGTCGGCGTCTTGTCGGTGAAGACACCCTTCAGCTCCACCGCCACGTCCTTCACCGTGTAGCAGCCGGGCAGCATCAGGACCGTGAGCGTCGGGATCACCGGCGTCAACAGCTGGTGGTACGCGCCGAGGTCCTGCCACAGCTTCACCTTGAGCGCGAGGAGCCGCCCGTCCTTGCCGGCGCCGACCTCGAACTCGGCGAGCTGGTCGCGGCCGTGGATCGTCGCGAGGAAGCCCTCGGTGCGCGTCTCCGTCCACTTCACCGGGCGGCCGAGGCGCTGTGAGAGGTGCGCCAGCAGCGGCTCCTCGGGATAGAAGTTGAGTTTGCTGCCGAAGCCGCCGCCGACCTCGGGCGCCACGACCCGGATCTTGTGCTCGGGGAGCGACAGTACCGCGCCGAGGAGCAGGCGCAGCAGGTGCGGGATCTGGGTCGTCGAGGTGAGCGTCAGCTTCTGGTAGCCGGCGTCATAGTCGGCGATGACGCAGCGCGGCTCGATCGCGACCGGAATCAGGCGCTGGTTCATGATCCGCTGCCTGATCTTGACGGGCGCCTTCGCCAGCTGCGCGTCGGGGTCGCCTGCCTTGAACGGGAAGGTGAAGGCGACGTTCGTGCCGAGGTCGGCGTGGACGAACGGTGCGCCGGCGGCCGCTTGCTCGACGTCGGTCACGGCGGGCAGCGGTTCGTAGTCCACCACGACATGCTCGGCGGCGTCGGTCGCCTGGGCGGCGCTGTCCGCGACGATCGCGACGATCGCCTCGCCCACGTGCCGCACCTCACCCATCGCGAGCGCGGTGTGCGCCGGAACCTTGAGGTCCGGGATCTTGTGCGCCACCGGCAGCGGTGCGATGCGGTCCTTGATGTCCTCGCCGGTCACGACGGCGATCACGCCGGGCATCTTCTTCGCGGCGGCGACATCCACCTTCGTGAGCTTCGCATGGGCCTGGGTGCTGCGGACGAGCTTCACGTACGCCATCCGCGGCAGGACGATGTCGTCGGTGTACGTCGCGCGGCCGGTGATGAGCCGCGGGTCTTCCTTCCGCCTGACGCGGGCGCCGATGAACTTCGGGACGGTGACGGGCATGGCGCCCTCCTAGCGCATCGCGCGCGCGGCCGACTGCACCGAACGCACGATGTTGTGGTAGCCGGTGCAGCGGCAGAGGTTGCCCTCCAGCGCGTGCCGGATCGTCGCCTCGCTCGGGTCCTTGTCCTGCTCGAGCAGCGCGTGGGCGCTCAGGATCATGCCCGGCGTGCAGAAGCCGCACTGGAGGCCGTGCTCCGCCCAGAACGCCTCCTGGAGCGGGTGCAGCTTCCCGTCCGTGGCGAGCCCTTCGATGGTCGTGACGCTCGCGCCGTCGCACTGTACGGCGAGCTGCGTACACGACTTCACCGCGCGGCCGTTGACGAGCACCGTGCACGCGCCGCAGACGCTCGTCTCGCATCCCACGTGCGTGCCCGTCAGTTCCGCGACTTCCCTGAGGTACTGGACGAGGAGGAGCCGCGGAGCGACGTCGTCCGTCAGCTTGGCCCCGTTGACGGTGAGGGTGACCCTGGCCATCGGATGTGCCTCGATGTTTGCGGGATGGGGAGTGCGAAGATACCGGCGCAGGGCGAGGCCGCAAGGAGGCGCGCCTGTTGGCGGCGCCCTCGGCCCCTCAGCGGTGCAGCCGCCGCTCCTCGCCATACGGGTAGATGTCCGCCAACTCCCCCGCCGCCACCGTCTCCTGTATGCCGTGCCACCAGGCCGTGTCGTAGAGGCGGCCGTGGGCCGCGAGGAACGCGTCGCGGATGGCCCCGTTGAACGGCACGAACCGCGCGAGCTCCTCCGGAAAGACGTCAGCCGGCCCCACGGCGAACCACGGCTCGTCCGCCAGCTCGCCTTAGGGGGTCCGGGGCTCGGGGAAGTCGCGGACGCGGCACTCCCCCAGCAGCCGCAGCTCTTCGAAGTCGTAGAAGACGATGCGGCCGTGCCGCGTGACGCCGAAGTTCTTGAGCAGCAGGTCGCCGGGGAAGATGCCGGTCGCGGCCAGGTCGCGGATCGTCCGCCCGTAGTCGAGCGCTGCGCGCAGGGCGGCCGGCTCGTCGGCATCCTCGAGGTAGAGGTCGAGCGGCCGCACGCGGCGCTCCGCGTACAGGTGCCCGATCACCACCGCGTCGCCCTCCACGCGCACGCTGCGTGAGGCCGACTCCAGCAGCTCCGCGAGCAGACTGTGCGAGAACCGGGCCTTCGGGAACGACAGCCCCTCGAAGGCCTGCGCGTCCACGAGGCGGCCCGCGCGATCGTGCGCGAAGACCATCTCGTAGCGCCGCTTCACTTCGTCCGCGGTCGTCTGTTTCGGCGACGCGAAGGTGTCGCGGATCACCTTGAAGACCACGTCGAACCCGGGAAGGGTGAATACCTCCATCACCATCCCGCGCGCCCCCGGCGCCCGCTCGAACCGCTCGGCCGTTCGTGAGAGGTGGCGCCGGAGGTCGCGGTAGAACTCGGTCTTGCCGTGCTTGTGGAAGCCGAGCGCGTTGTAGAGCTCCCCCACCGGCTTGACCGGCATCAGCGACCGCAGGAACGCGATCGTTTCGGCCGGCCGCCCGACCTCCGCGAGGAAGTGGGAGCGCGTGAAGCTGAAGACGATGCTCACGTCGGTCTCGGTGAGCAGGACCGCATCCACCGCCACGCCCTCCGGGCCGTGGACGAGCGCCAGCACGACCGGCATCACCCGGTTGCCGCCCCGCACGCGCCCCACCACGTAGGCGCCCTTGCGGCGGTAGAAGACCGGCTGGAGCACCTCGAGGTCCTCGTATGACAGCGGCGCCTCGCCCGCCGCCCAGGCCCGCTCGATCTCGCCGCCGGCGAGCGCCGCGTCGCGCTCCAGGTCCGCCCACGGCGCGGCGAACGCACACTCCGCGAGCAGCGCCCGCACGGCGGCCGCCGCGTCCGGCTGGGCGGGGAACTTGCGGCACGGCGACGCCGCCAGCGGCCCGGGAACGCGCTCGAACCGGAAGTCGAGATACTCGATAGCGGGGTTCGTGCCGACCGTATGGAACAGCCGGCGGGTGACGGAATTGAAGAACGTCTCGGCGATCTCGGCGGCGGGATGGCCCACGACCGACTGGGAATGCTCGGCCCGGATCGCCGACCAGAGGGCGCCGTCCTGCGCGCGCGGGCCGAGGAGCGTCCGCAGCTCGGCCACGAGCTCATCGATCACGCGGCCGTACAGCTCCAGCCGCTCGCGCGCGTCCGCCTGCCCCCCGGTCCAGTCGCGCCGCTCGAAACGGCGCTTGGCTCGCACGGTGACCTGCAGGAACTCCCGGTGGTACCGCTCGAAGCCGTGCGCGATGAGTCCGGCCGTCTGCACGGCGAGCGCGTGGGCGTCCGACTTCAAGGCCGCGTGGCCTGCTCCCATGCCCAGGACCCCCCAGCAAGCAGCGGGCCGCCGCGGGCGACGGCCGTGCGTCTGTCCAGCTATCATAGCCGGGCGCGGCCCGTGCCGCCGGTGCCGGCGCTCGCGCAAAGTGCCCTTTCGGGGCATTTTACACTGTTCCCGAACATCCCCGGCAGCCCCAGAACTTCTCGTGGTGGAGGCTTCGCGTGTCCGAGGTTGCCGACCGCCTGATGCCGGCACTGGCCGACCGCTACCGGATCGAGCGCGAGCTCGGGCAGGGCGGCATGGCCACGGTGTACGTCGCGCAGGACGTGCGGCACGACCGCAAGGTCGCGCTGAAGGTGCTCCGGCCCGAGCTCGCGGCCGTGATCGGCGCCGAGCGCTTCCTCGCCGAGATCAAGGTCACCGCCAACCTCCAGCACCCGCACATCCTGCCGCTGCACGACTCCGGGGAGGCGGGCGGCTTCCTGTTCTACGTGATGCCCTACGTGGAGGGGGAGTCGCTGCGCGACCGGCTGACCCGGGAGAAGCAGCTGCCGGTGGAGGAGGCGGTGCGGATCGCGCGCGAGGTGGCGAGCGCGCTGGACTACGCCCATCGGCACAACGTCGTGCACCGGGACATCAAGCCGGAGAACATCCTGCTGCACGATGCTCAGGCGCTGGTGGCCGATTTCGGCATCGCGCTCGCCGTGAGCACGGCCGGGGGCGGGACGCGGATGACCGAGACGGGGAT
>CAYHQJ010000010.1:0-25447 GCA_964358595.1 uncultured Gemmatimonadales bacterium | reverse complement strand
AACCGCTCCGCCGCGTGCCGCGGGTCGGCGCTCACCGTCATCAAGGGATGCATCGCCCCGACCGCGGCGCCACGCCGCCGCAGCGGATCGAGCACCGCGGCCGGCTGCGCGCCCGACAAGTGCAGCGCCACCTGGGCGCGCCCCAGCGCCCGCGCGCGCGCCAGCTCGCGCACCAGGCCCCGGAGCGCGTCGTCGCGCACCGCGAGCAGCACGACGTCGGCGTCCGCGATCCACGGCGGCAGCCCGCCCACGCTCAGCCGCACCCCGCGCGGCACCGGCTTGCGGCGCCTGCCGTGCACACCGAGCACGCGCACACCGGCCCGGCGCAGCGCCAGCGCCAGGCCGAGCCCCGCCCTCCCCGGCCCGACGATGCCTACGGTCATCGCAGGAGATTCTCGATGATCAGGAAGAGGCCCAGCACTAGCAGCAAGCCACCGAAGACCTTCCGCAGCGTGAACACGCTCGCGCCCCTGTTCAGCTTCACGCCGAACGGCGTCGCCGCGATCGCGCCGAGCGCCAGCGGCAGCCCGTGGCCGAAGTCCACGTGCCCCACGACCCACCCGAACGGCAGCGGCCCGGTCGGCTGGAACAGGTAGCTCACCGACCCCGCGAGCCCCGTCACCGTGATGATCGCGAGCGAGGTCGGCGCGATCGCCTTGAACGGCATCCGCAGCAGGTAGTACATCGCCATCGTCGCGGGGATGCCGCCGCCCACCCCGAGCGCGGCGCTGAGCGCGCCGATCAGGACGCCGATGAACAGCGCGGCGATCAGGTGTTTCGCGCTCTCGTCGTCCAGCGCGTCCGCGGCGCGGGCGCTGGTCCGGAGCAGGAGGTCGATGGAGACGGTGAGGAGGAAGATGCCGAAGCCGACGCGCAACACCGGGCCGGGCAGCCGCGTCGCCCAGTGCGCCGTCAGCGCGGCCGAGACCGCGCCGGTGAGCGCGATGGGGACGGCGGCGCGCCACTTCACCAGGTCCGCGCCGCGGTAGTCGACCAGGCCACGGATCGCCGTCGGCACGATCACGGCGAGGCTGGTCGCGTGGGCGAGCGCCGTGGCGTCGGTGACCGGCACGCCGAGCCGCCCATACAACACGTAGAGGAAGGGCACCATGAGCACCCCTCCGCCCACGCCGGTCAGCCCCGCGATCAGGCCGACCGCGACGCCGACCGCGAGCGCGGCGGCGAACAGCACTTACGGGCGGTTGGCCGCGGCGGACGCCTGCGACGCCAGCGTCAGCAGCTCGGCCGGCGTGCGGGCCCGCGCCGCCAGCCGCACCGCCTCGGCGAGCACGGGGTCGTCCTGCGACTGGCGCCGCACCTCACCCGCGCGGCCGAAGACGAACCGCGCCGTCTGCGCAGCGAGCTGCCGGTCGATGAACGGCTGGGACGCCTCGAGCACCGCGCGATCCAGCTCGACCCCGCGCTGGGCGAGGAGCCCGACCAGCCGCTCGCGGATGGCGGGCGTCACCGGGAACAGCGGCGACGCCACGCTGTGCTGCGCGCGCGCCTCGAGCGCGAAGGCCGCCAGCGCGTCGGTGTACTTCACCACGTCGGAGCCGAGCGCCTGCTGGAGCCGCCGGGCCATCGTGTTCACCGCGCTGTCGGGCCGCACGACGACGTCCGGCGCGATCCCACCGCCGCCGGCAATCGTCCGGCCGTGGTCCGTGCGATACGTCGCGCGCGGCGTCGTGTCGCGCGCCTGGGCGGCGTCGGGGTCGTCCGGCTCCTGGTCCGCCGGCCGGTGCACCTTCTGGATGCTCCGCCCGCTCGGGGTGTACCAGTTCGCGGTCGTCATCTTGAGCGACGCGTCGCTGGAGAGCCGGAACACCGACTGCACCAGCCCCTTCCCGTACGACGTCGTCCCTACGACCACGGCGCGGTCGTGGTCCTGGAGCGCGCCGGCCACGATCTCCGAGGCCGACGCCGTCGCGCCATTGATCAGCACCACCACCGGCAGGGTCGCGTAGCGCTGCGGCTGGCCGTCCGCGTAGCGGCGCGTCGCCCCCGGCGCGCGGCCACGCGTCTGGACGATCTCCTGGCCCGGATCGAGGAACAGGTCCGAGACCGCGAGCCCCTCGTCGAGCAACCCGCCCGGGTTGTAGCGCAGGTCGAGTACCAGCGAGCGCATCCCCGCCTGCTTGAGGCTGTCGATCGCCGTCGTCAGCTCGCGCGCCGTGGCCTCGCTGAACGCCTGGAGCTCGACGTAACCCACGCCGTCGTCGAGCAGCATGGCCAGCCGCACCGAGCGCGCGTGGATCCGCGCCCGTGTCAGCCGGAACGTCACCAGGTCCGACACGCCCGGCCGCTCGACCTTGAGCGTGACCGCCGTGCCCTCCGGGCCGCGCAGCGCGCGTACCGCCTGATCCTGGTTCCAGCGCGCCGTGCTCGAGTCGTTCACCAGCACGATGCGGTCGCCCGTCATCATCCCCGCCCGCTCCGCCGGCGTCTCCGGCAGCGGCGAAACCACGACGATCGCCCCGTCACGCACCTCGATCTGGATGCCCAGACCACCGTAGTTGCCCGTCGTCGACTCGTTCAGCGCGCGGATCTCGCGGGCGTCGAGGAAGCCGGTGTACGGGTCGTTCAGCTCCCGCAGCATCCCGTCGATCGCCATGCGGTAGAGGTTCCGCTCGTCGAGCGAGTCCACGTAGTAGTCGGCCACGTGCGACAGGACGTCGTCGAACAGCCGCGCGCGCTGGTAGACGCTCTCGCCGCGGCGGCTCCCCTGCTGCATGAACCAGCCGCCCGAGAGGAACGCGACGATGGCGACGACGGTCGTTACGGCGATGCGCTGACGGGACATGCGTCCTTCCTTTGCGAGCACTCGATCCTACCCCGACGCGGCGGGAAGGATCTCCGAACAACTAACGATGCCGGGGCCGGTCCCCGGAGGGAAGGGCCCGCCGGCCAAGCCGTGGCGCCACGGCCCGCCACACGTCCGCCCCGATGGAGCCGGCATCCCGCAGCGCCCCGTCCTGCGACGCGCACGGGATGCGGACCCACGGCCCGGCCCGCCGCGACGCCATCAACGAGCCGTACACGTCGCGGCACGCGCGCAGGTACGCTGCATCGCGCTCGAACAGGTCGGCCGTGGACGAGGTGTAGGACCGTGCCGCCTTGCGCGCGAGCAGCCCCGCCGCCAGCGCGATCGGCACATCCAGGAAGACGTTGAGCGTCGGCCGCGGCAGCGCGTAAACCCCGAACTCGACCTGCGCCAGCCAGCGGATGAACTTGGCGCGGCGCCGCTTGGGCACGCGGGCGGCCTGGTACGCCAGGTTCGAGGACACGTAGCGGTTCAGGATCAGCAGATCGCGCGACTTGGCGAGTCGCGTGAGCAGCGAGCGGCTCTCGAAGCGATCGCCGGCGAACAGGAGGGCCGAGAAGTGCGGATCGACCTCGGCCAGGCTGCCGAACCTGCCGTTGAGACAGTCGGCGACGGCCCGCGAGAACAGCGTGCGGCCGTAGCGCGGGAACGACACCACCGCGGCGCTGAGGCCCTGCCGCCGCGCCAGCCGCGCCAGCCGCGCCGCCTGCGTGCCCTTCCCGGCGGCGTCCACGCCCTCGAAGGCGACGATCACCGCGCCGCGCGCCTCCATCAGCCGAGGGTGATGATCCGCGATTCGGCGCCCTTGCTGATCCCGTCCGCGATCCACTGCTGGACGCGCTGCATCAGCTTGTCGTAGTTCGACTGCGCGGCCACGAGCCCCTGGTAGGACTGGTGCTGCTGGACGCGGCCGAGGATCGACTCGTGCTCGGCCTTCTGCTCGGCGCTCGGCTCCTGCCCGCGCTCCAGCTGCTCGGTGAGCGTGATCTCGAGGTCGCGCAGCCGCTCGACGTCTCCGCGCAACGCGGGATCGTCCCGGAGCCGCTCGCTCGCCCGCTTGAACGCCTGGAACTCCTCGCTCTGGCCGATCACGCGCCCGAGGTCCGCGGCCTTCTCAGCGATCATCACCCGCTCCCGGCTGGCGGCCGAGCAGGTAGCGCGGGCGCCCGAATAGGTCCTCGCCGACCTCGACCCCTGCGAAGCCGGCCGCCGCGGCGAGCGCGGCGCTCTCCTCCGCCCGGCGCGCATCCACCTCGAGCGCCAGCAGTCCTCCCGCCGGCAGCGCCGCGCGCGCCGCACCGAGCAGCGCGCGGACCTCCCGGAGACCGTCCGGGCCACCGTCCAGCGCGAGCCGCGGCTCGAACTCGCGTACCGCGCCGTCCAGCTGGTCCCACTCTTCCGTGGCCACGTACGGCGGGTTGCTCACCACCGCGTCCACCACGTCGCCGAGCAGCGGCTCGAGGAGGTGGCCGCGCCGGAAGCTGATCCGCTCGGTGGCGCCGAGCAGCGTGGCGTTCTCGATCGCGACGTCCAGCGCGGCGGCCGACACGTCGGTCGCGATCACGCCGGCGACCGGGGCCTCGAGCGCCAGGGCGATGGCGATCGCGCCCGACCCGGTCCCGACGTCGGCCACCACGGGCAACCGCGCCCCGGCGCCTCCCTGCCCCTGAGCCCACGTGATCACCCGCTCGACGAGCCCTTCGGTCTCGGGCCGCGGGATCAGCACGCGGCGGTCCACCAGCAGCCAGTGGCCGCGGAAGTTCGCGCGCCCCGCGGCGTAGGCCTGCGGCCAGCCCTCCACGCGCCGCGCCACAACCTCGGCGAACCGCGCACGCACCGCGGCGGGCGGTTCGGACCCGCGCTCCAGCCACGCCGCGCTCGTCGCC
The DNA here is from genome assembly GCA_964358595.1 of uncultured Gemmatimonadales bacterium. Classification (GTDB taxonomy): domain Bacteria; phylum Gemmatimonadota; class Gemmatimonadetes; order Gemmatimonadales; family JACORV01; genus CAYHQJ01. The sequence continues at coordinate 20,737 of CAYHQJ010000010.1, read as the reverse complement.
CCACAGATCACGGCCGCGTACAGCTCCGCCGCCTCGCGCCGCGGCTCAGGGACCCCCGCCGCCGCGAGCGCCCACTCGGCCGTGGCGAGTAGATCGCCGACCGTCACGACAGCCGTGTTGTGCAGCCCCATCCCCATCACCCAATCACCCCGGCGCTTCTCACGCCTCACACTCCTCCAATCACCCCGGCGCTTCTCACGCCTCACGCTCCTCCTGCCGCTGCTGCCTCAACGCCTTCACGAACGCCTCGAGCTCCCCGTCCAGCACCTCCTGGAGCTTGTGCACCGAGAGGCCGATCCGGTGATCGGTCACTCGACTCTGCGGGAAGTTGTAGGTGCGGATCTTGGCCGACCGGTCACCCGTGCCCACCATCGCACGCCGCTCCCGCGCCCGAGCCGCCTCCTGCTCGGCGATCATCCGGTCGAGCAGCCGCGAGCGCAGCACCTCGAGCGCCTTGACCTTGTTCTGGAGCTGCGATTTCTGGTCCTGGCACTGGACCACGACGCCGCTCGGAAGGTGCGTCACGCGCACCGCGCTGTCGGTGGTGTTGACGCTCTGGCCGCCCGGCCCCGACGAGCGGAAGACGTCGATCCGGAGGTCCTTCTCCTCGATCTTGACGTCGATCTCCTCCGCCTCCGGCAGGACCGCGACCGTGGCCGCGGAGGTGTGGATGCGGCCGGCCGACTCGGTGGCGGGGACGCGCTGCACGCGGTGCACGCCCGATTCGCTGCGCAGGTCGCCGAACGCGTTGGAGCCCCGGACCGCGAAGATCGCCTCCCTGATCCCGCCCACGTTCCCCGGCGACAAGGAGATGATCTCGACCTTGTGCCCGCGCCGCTCGGCGTACCGGGTGTACATGCGGAACAGGTCGGAGGCAAACAGCGCCGCCTCGTCCCCGCCGGTTCCGGCGCGGATCTCCACGATGGCTTCGCGGTCGTCGAGGGGGTCGCGCGGCGTGAGTAGGTCCAGCAGCTCGGCCTCGAGGCGCGCGATCTCCGGCTCCAGCGCGGCGATCTCCTGCCTGGCCAGCACGGCAAGATCCTGATCGTCGCCGGCCAGGAGCCCGCGGGCGGCCGCCAGCTCCCCGTCGAGCTTCAGCAGGCGCCGGCCGGCGCGGAGGACGGGCGCGAGGCGGGAGTGCTCGCGGCCCAGGGATTGGAGCTTGGATGGATCACGCGCCGTGGCCGGGTCCGCCAGCTCGGCGGCCACCTGCCCGGCGCGTTCGAGCGCGGCCGCGAGGCGGCCGCGCAGGTCAGCTTTCGGCCGGCCTCCGGTACCTAGCACGGAACCGCTCGACGCGGCCCGCGGTGTCCACCAGCTTCTGCTTGCCCGTGAAGAAGGGGTGGCACTTGGCGCAGATTTCGAGGTGAATCGCCTTGGCGGTCGAGCGGGTCTCGAAGCTGTTCCCGCACGCGCACACCACGTTCACCGTCCGGTACTCGGGATGGATGCCAGCTTTCACGGTACGACGTCCTTGCGGTCGAGGTTCGGCGAACAGGCCGCAAATATAACCGGCACCGTCACTTGGCGACAAGCCGCACCCGCTGACGCCATTTGACACATCCCGCGGCGGTCGGTAAACTTGGCCGGATTCGACGACTTATAGCCCATCCCAGGCCCGGATCCATGTCCGCGACCGACGTGCTCAAGAGGGTGCCGCTCTTCGCCGACCTCTCGGCGGCCGACCTGGCCCGTTTCGGCGAGGTCACCCGGGAGCGCGAGTATCCGAAGAACAGCGTGATTCTCTTCGAGGACGACCCGGGAGACGCGCTGTACATCGTATCGACCGGCCAGGTGAAGGTGGTGCTCATCGGCGAGGACGGGCGCGAGGTCATCCTCTCGGTGCTGGGCGACGGGGACTTCTTCGGTGAGATGTCGTTGATCGACGACGAGCCGCGCAGCGCGCACGTGATCGCGATGCGGGACTCGCACCTCCTGGTGCTGCGCCGCGACGACTTCCAGTCCCAGCTCGAGCAGCACCCCAAGGTCGCCCTCGAGCTCCTCCGGGTCCTGGTCCAGCGGTTGCGCCGGGCCGACGAGAAGATCGGGGGCCTGGTGCTCCTGGACGTCAACGGCCGGGTGGCCCAGCTCCTGCTCAACCTGGCAGAAGAGAGCGGCGGGCCGAAGATTACCCGGAAGCTGACGCACCACACGCTCGCACAGATGATCGGCTCGTCGCGGGAAACCGTCTCGCGCGCGATGCGCGAGCTGGTCGAGAGGGGGCTGATCGACGTCAGCCGGCGCGAGATCACGATCAAGGATCACGACGCGCTCCGCGCCCTGGCGGGTGTGCGGGCGTGAGGGCCGTCACGAGGTGTTGGTGACCCCATTCCTTGCCCTGAGCCGCCCCGTGCGCCTACCGTTGGACGGACCGGCATGACCGCCAGCGTGACCTTTTGGGGCACCCGGGGCACGATCCCGACGCCGGGCGCGCAGACGGCCCGCTTCGGCGGCAATACGGCGTGCGTCGAGGTGCGCAACGGAGAGCACCTGGTCATCCTCGACGCGGGCACCGGGATCCGCTGCCTCGGCAAGCGGCTGGTGAGCAACGGCGCGGTGCGGGCGGACCTGGTGCTGTCGCACGCGCACTGGGACCACATCCAGGGGCTGCCCTACTTCGCGCCGCTGTTCGCGAAGGGGAACGTCGTCCGGGTGTGGGGGCCGCAGCAGGGTGACGTGGCCATGGAGACGATCCTGCGGCAGCAGATGCACGCCGCGGTCTTCCCCGTGCCGCTCGACGCGCTGGCCGCGACGCTCGAGGTGCGGCACGTCACGGCCGAGCCGATCGTGACGCCGGGGTGTACCATCACGTCGATCCGGGTGCGCCACCCGGCGAACACGCTGGGCTACCGGCTGGCGGCGGAGGATGGCCGTTCGATCGTCTACGTGACCGACGACGAGCTGGGTCCCGCGGGCGACTACGAAGTCGGGCCGAACTGGCGCAGGCGGTTCGTGGACTTCATCCGCGGGACGGACCTGCTGATCCACGACGCGATGTACACGCCCGAGGAGTACGCCCCCCACGCGGGCTGGGGCCACTCGACGTACGTGGAGGCGGTGGAGTTGGCGCACGAGGCCGGCGTCGAGCGCCTGGCGCTGTTTCATCACGAGCCCGAGCACGGCGACGAGGAGATGGACGCGATCGTCGCCCGCGCGCGCGAAGTCGCGGCGAAGCTCGGTGGTCCGCGCGACGTGTTCGCGGCCGCCGAAGGCGCCACGGTCACCCTGTAGTCCGAAACCCTTGCGGAGGTTGCGCGTTATGAAGCGGTTGGCAACGGGAACCACGGCCCTCGCGGCGGCGCTGCTGCTCGGCGCGCAGCCCGCGACGGGGCAGCAGCAGCGGAACCCCCCAGCGCCGGCCGCGCAGCAGGACTCCCGGCCGGGCATGGCGGTGCTCGATTTCGACATCGGCGCCACCATCGGGCAGGACCCGGACGACTATCAGGCGCTGCGTCGCGGCCTCGCCGCGATGACGATCTCGGAGCTGACGGCGAACCCCGCGGTCCGGGTGGTCGAGCGCGCCCAGCTCCAGCAGATCCTCCAGGAGCAGAACCTCGGCCGCGAGGGGCGGGTCGATCCGAACACGATCGTGTCGATCGGCCGCCTGATCGGCGCCCGGTACATGGTGACCGGGACGATCTTCGACGTGCGCGGCGCCTTCCGCATCGACGCACGCCTGTTCGACGCCGAGACCGGGCAGATCCTGCGTACCCAGCGGGTGAACGGCCGGCTCGACAACGTCTTCGACCTGGTCTCGCAGCTCGCGCAGCAACTGATGCGCGACGCGAACCTCCCGGCGCTCGAGCGGCGGGTGATGGACGAGCACCGCCAGGCCAACCCGGCCCCGCCGACCCAGGCCGTGATGGCGTACTCGCGCGCGGTCCTCTACGCCGATCGCGGCGACACGCAGCGGGCCGTCGAGCAGTACCGCCGGGCGATTCAGGCGTTCCCGCAGTACACCCAGGCGAAGAGCGACTGCAACCGCTTGCAGGCGGGCGCCTGTTCGTGATATGCTGAGGCCGTGACGGCAGTCGTCGCGGCCCTCGGACAACCCTGGGCGCGCCGGCTCTCCGTGCTTGGAGGGCTGGCGCGCTTCGCTTTCCGCGCCGTGCGCGCGGCCGGCCGGCTCTCGCGCACCGGCCGCTTCGTCATGCTGCGCGTGCTGGTCAACCAGATCCGGTTCACCGCGCTCCAGGCGATCGGCCTCGTCGCGCTCCTGTCGGCCATCCTGTCGTTCCTGGTCATCGCCCAGTCGGTGCAGCAGCTCGGCCGGTTCGGCGCGCTCGAGCGGGTCGGCACGATCATGGTCGTGGCGGTGATCCGCGAGCTTGGGCCGCTGCTCACTGCGCTCATCGTGGTCAGCCGCAGCGGCACCGCGATCGCGGCCGAGATGGCCACCAACAAGGTGATGGGCGAGGTCACGGCGCTCGAGGCGATGGGCATCGACCCCTTCATCTACCTGGTGCTGCCGCGCATGCTCGGGGCGATCGTCTCCGTGGGGTGCCTGATGGTGGTGTTCGACTCCGTGGCCCTGTTCGCGGGGTACGTCGGCGCGGCGACCGCCGGGGTCCACTTCAACCGGTACGCCTCGCTGGTGCTGGCGACGCTGTCGGCCAAGGACGTCTGGATCACCGTGGCCAAGGGGATCTGCTTCGGCGCCGCGGTCGCCCTGTTCTGCAGCTACCACGGCCTCGCGGTGACGGCGGGACCGACCGAGATCCCGCAGGCCGTCACGCGCGGCGTGGTGGGCACCATCGTGGCGATCTTCATCATGTCGGCGATCTTCGTGGCGGTGACGGTGTGAACGAGCCCCGCAGCTCGTTCCTCGTCCAGGCTTACGCGTTCGGGGTCGAGGGCGCGGCGCCGCTGGTCTTCGAGGCCCTCGACCTGCGCGACCAACCCGACCATCCCGCGAACCGGTTCACCCTCAGTGTCGAGCCCGGCACCGTCGTGGCGGCCGTCGGCGACGAGGACAGCGGGGTGGGCGACCTCGGGCGGTACGCCATGGGCCTCGCGCAGCCGCTCAAGGGGCGCGCGCTGGTCTTCGGCGCGGCGATCGCCGGCCTGCCCTACTACGACCTGCTGGTGTTCCGGCGCCGCCTCGGCTATCTCCAGCTCGGGGACGGCCTCTTGCAGAACCTCTCGCTGAAGGACAATATCGCCCTGCCGCTGCGCTACGCCTCCGACCACCGCCTCAGCGAGGTCGAGGGGCGGGTCGCGCAGCTGGTCGAGGCGGTGCACCTGGGCGCCGTGGCGCACCTGCGGCCCGCGCAGTCGAACGAAGAGGACCGCCGCCGCGCGGCGCTGGCGCGCGCGCTCGCGCTCGACCCGGAGCTGCTGGTGCTGGAGGCGCCGTTCGACGGGCTGACGGGGCGCGCCGCCATCGACATCCTGGAGCACGCGGCGCGGCGCCTCGATGGCACGCCGCGCACCGTGTTCCTGACGGCCCAGGACCTCCACACCGGCGTGCGGCGGCTGATCACGCGCGTCGTGCGGATCCAGGACGGCCTAGCGCAGGACGAGCCCTCGTGAACATCCAGCGCACCGACCTCTCCGTCGGCATCTTCGTCATCGCCACCGTGGCCATCGTGGTCGTGGCCCTCGTCGCGACCGCCGGCTGGAACGTCCGCCACTTCGACCTGTACATCCGCACCGACGACGCCCGCGACATCGCGCTGGACACGAAGATCTACATGCAGGGCCTCGAGGTCGGGCGCGTCACCGCCATCGCGCCGCGGCCGACGAACCGGCTTGGCCGCCTCGAGTTCATCGTCCGCGCCAAGATGGTCGAGCGCTTCCCCGACGGCACGCCGCTGCGCCTGCCGCGCGCCACCGGCGCCGAGGTCGAGACCGCGCTGCTCGGCGGCTCGACGCTCCAGCTCTCGACCAGCGACTCGATCCCCGGGACGCTCGAGCCGGGCGACACGATCGGGATGCACCGGCGCACCCCGGCCATGGAGGCGTTCGGCGCGCTGGCGACCGACCTCAAGGGCACCATTCAGGACGCGCTCGTGGCGACGACCGCCACGCTGAACTCCGTGAAGCGCCTGGCCGACAGCCTGTCGGCGGCCACCGGCACGGCCCGGCAGTTCGTGACGGGCGTCCGCCCGGGCACGGAGCGGACGCTGAAGGAGCTGGTCGCCAATCTCGAGCGCGTGCGCGCGCTGATCGATACCAACGACGTGCGGGCAGGCACCGTCATCGGCCAGCTCGACTCGACGCTGCGGCAGACCCGGCGCCTCATGGCGTCCGCCGACTCGGCCACGCGCCTCATGACGTCGATGGGCGCCGAGAACCGCCCCGAGATCCGCGCGATCATCGTGAACATGCGGCAGCTCTCGGAGCAGATGCAGTACGTGATGGAGCAGCTCGGCCGCCGGCCGATGCGGATCATCACCGGCGTGAGGATCCCCGACAGCCTCTCGGTGGGCGGGCGCGACACGACGCGGCGGCGGCCCGCGCCCGGCGACACGACGCGCGTCAGCGCCGCACCGGCTGCGCGCGACACGGTGCGCCCGGAGCCTCGGCCGTGAAGTTCGTCCTGCTGCACGGCCCCACCTGGGATCCCGGCGAGGCATGCGCGGCGCTCGACGCCGAGCAGATCGTGCGCAAGAGCATCACCGCGCTCTCCCCCGGCGCGATCGACGAGCGGGCCACGGTGCTGCTGCTCGACGAGACGCTGCGCCGCCTGCTCGGCCCCTCGGGGGTCCGCGCCGCGGCCGACGCCGGCGCGAGCGTGGTCGCCCTCGGCGCACCCGGCGAGCCCGACCTGCCCGCCGACGTGCCCGGCGGCGAGGTGATCTCGGCCTTCCTGCGCCACCCGGCGGGACCGCGCCAGCTGCTTACCGCCCTCAAGGCCGGGTACCGCGAGGCTGCGATGCGCAGCGAGGCGGTGCGCCAACGCGCCGAGCTCGCCGCGCGCTCCAAGGAGATCGCGGAGCTGACGCGGATCGGCATCGCGCTCAGCACCGAGCGCAACTATGACGTGCTGCTGGACCTGATCCTCACCCAGTCGCGCCAGATCACCCAGTCCGACGGCGGCTCGCTCTACCTCGTCGAGGGGCGCGACACGCCGAACCCCAAGCTGCGCTTCAAGCTCATCCAGAGCGACACGCTCCAGGGCGTGGGCTTCGTCGAGTTCACGATGCCGCTCGACCACGCAAGCCAGGCGGGCTACGTCTGCTCGACCGGCGAGCCGCTGGTGATTGACGACGTGTACTTCCTGGCCCCCGACGTCGAGTACTCGTTCAACCGCAGCGTCGACGAGCGGAACCGGTACCGGTCGAAGTCCATGCTCACGGTGCCGATGAAGAACCACCGGGACGAGGTGATCGGCGCGCTGCAGCTCATCAACCGCAAGCGCGACCCGAACGTCAAGCTCACCTCGCCGGAGCTCGTCGCGGAGCAGGTGATCCCGTACTCGCGGCGGACCGTCGAGATCGTGTCGGCGTTGGCGGGCCAGGCGGCGGTGTCCATCGAGAACAGCCTGCTGTACGAGAGCATCGAGCGGCTATTCGAGGGGTTCGTCAACGCCGCCGTGCACGCGATCGAGCAGCGCGACCCGACCACCTTCGGCCACTCGGGCCGCGTCGCCACGATGACCGTCGGACTCGCCGAAGTGGTGGACCGCTCCGGCGACGGCCCGTACCGCCACGTCAACTTCTCGCGCCAGCAGATCAAGGAGATCCGCTACGCCGGGCTGCTGCACGACTTCGGCAAGGTCGGCGTGCGCGAGCAGGTGCTGGTGAAGGCGAAGAAGCTCTACCCGCCCGACCTCTCGCTGATCAGGAGCCGCTACGCGTTCATCAAGCGCTCGGCCGAGGCGGAGTACCACCGCCGGCGCGCCGACTACCTCGCCGAGCGCGGCCGCGCGGGCTACGACGAGTTCCTCGCGCAGCTCGACGCGGCGCACCGCAAGGAGATGGAAGGCCTCGAGAGTTTCCTCAAGACGGTGCTGACGGCCAACGAGCCGTCGCTCCTGCCGGAGGGGAGCTTCGAGGAGCTGCTGGGCCTCGCCGAGCGGACCTTCGCCGACGTCGAGGGCCACGAGCAGCACCTCCTCTCGGACGACGAGGTGCGCTACCTCACGATCCGCAAGGGAAGCCTCGACGAGGCCGAGCGGCTCGAGATCGAGAGCCACGTCACCCACACCTACCGGTTCCTGCTCCAGATCCCCTGGACCAAGGAGCTGTCGCAGATCCCGCTGATCGCCTACGGGCACCACGAGAAGCTCAACGGCTCGGGGTACCCGCGGAAGGTCGGTGCGCCCGACATCCCCATCCAGACGCGCATGATGACGGTCAGCGACATCTTCGACGCGCTGACGGCCGCCGACCGCCCCTACAAGCGCGCCGTGCCGCTCCAGCGCGCCATCGACATCATGGCGGCCGAGGTCAAGGACGGGATGCTCGACGCCGAGCTGTTCCGCCTGTTCGTCGACGGGAAGGTCTTCGAGAAACTCGCCGGGTGACCGGGGCATGGTGAGCGGAGCCGCCGCGCCGCGGGGCTGGAGCCGGCCGTGAGGGAGCTGCACGACATCGTCGCCGCGACCGGGCGTGTCTCCGCCGGCGGGACAGCCGTCCTCGCGACCCTGATGAAGGTCGCGGGCTCGGCGTACCGCGGGCCGGGGGCGCGCATGGCGGTGCTTCCCGACGGCACCACCGTGGGCGCGATCAGCGGCGGCTGCCTCGAGAAGGACGTCGTCGCGCACGCCGAGCGCGTACGGCAGAGCGGCCAGCCCCTGGCCGTGAGCTACGACCTCACCACCGACGACGACATGCCGTGGGGCCTCAACATGGGCTGCGCGGCGAAGCTCGACGTCTTCCTCGAGCCCGTCCCGACCGGCCGGGCGCCCGAGCATCTCGCGTTCATGCTGGAGCGGCTCGCCCTGCGCGAGCCGGCGGTGGTCGCCACGCTGTTCCGCGCGCCGGCGGGGGTGCCCGCGCGGGTCGGCGCGCGGCTGCTCGTGCGAGGCGACGGCCACGTGACGGGCGACGTTGGCGGCGGCGACCTCGGCGGCTCGGTGAAGACCGACGCGCTGCGCGTGCTGCGCGAGGAGCGCTCCGACGCGGTCGCCTACCGGCTGCCGGAGGGCGAAGCCGAGGTGCTCATCGAGTACGTCCCCTGCCCCATCGCCCTCGTGATCTGCGGCGGCGGCAACGACGCCGGCCCGCTGGCCGAGCTGGGCGCGCGGCTCGGCTGGCAGGTGCGCGCGGTCGGCAAGGACGACCCGCTCGGTCCGCTCGACGAGCGCACCGCCGCGGTGATCATGACCCACAACTACGCACGCGACCTGGAGCTGCTCGGCCGGCTCCTGCCGAGCGAGGCGCGGTTCGTCGGCGTGCTCGGCCCGCGCGCGCGCACCGAGCGCCTGCTCGCGGACCTCGCCGCGCGGGGCGCGACCCCCAACACGGTCGAGCTGCTGCGCCTCCACGCGCCGGTCGGCCTCGACATCGGCGCCGAGACCCCCGAGGAGATCGCGCTCGCGATCGCCGCCGAGATCCGCGCGACCCTGGCCGGCCGTTCCGGTGGTCGGCTGAGCAACCGAAAGGGTCCGATCCACGACCGCCGCTGAGCCGCACCGCACGGCCGTCGTGGTCCTCGCGGCCGGCGCCTCGGAGCGGCTCGGCCGCCCCAAGCAGCTCGTCGTGTATCGTGGCAAGCCATTGCTTCGCCATGCGGTGGACGCGGCCCTCGCGGCCGGCGTCGGACCGGTGCTCGTCGTCCTCGGCCACGAGGCCGAGCGGATCGCGCCGGCCCTCGCGGGCCTCGGAGTCGGCATCGTGATCAACGGGGAATGGCGCGCGGGCCTGGGCGGCTCCGTGGCGGCCGGCGTCCGAGCCGCAGCGGGCCTCGAGCCCGCGGTGGCGGGCGTACTGCTCCTCGCCTGCGACCAGCCGCTGGTCACGCCGGAGCTGCTGCGCAGCCTCGCCGCGGGGCTCGCTGCCGGCGCCCCCGTCGCCGCCGCAGGCTACGGCGGCACGCTCGGCGTGCCCGCCGCCTTCGAGCGCAGCCTCTTCCCCGAGCTGCTCGGGCTCGACGCTGACCGCGGGGCGCGTGACGTGATCGCGCGCCATCGGGACCGGGCCGTGTCCGCACCCTTTCCCGGGGGCGAGCTGGACATCGACACCGCGGAGGACGTGTTGCGCTTCGGCGACGCCACCGACTGAGCAACTCCCCCACAGGCCGTTGCGCCAGCACCATGGAGTGCCTCGCGGTCTGATGCGGTCCCCCCGGACGACATGAGGCAGTTCCGGGTCGGCGCGATGAAGGCCGTGGCCAAGATGCTCGGGACAGCGATCGTGTTCGGGTGGCTGGGGGCTGCCACCTGGCGCGGCGCGCTAGCGCCTGTTCCCGTAGCCGCCCCCGCCCGGCGTCTCCACCCGCACCACATCGCCGGCCTGCAGCTCCAGAGCCACCTTCGCGCCCACCGGAGCACCGTTCACCAGGTTGCGGCCCGGGGCGCCGTCCCCGCCGCCCTGGAGGCCGCGTGGGGCCCGAGTCCGCCGCTCGGTGATGAGCGAGAGCGAGCACGGCTCCAGGACCCGTAGCTCGCGGATTACGCCGTCGCCTCCCGCCGCGCTCCCGGCACCGCCGGACCCGCGCCGCAGCGCGTAGCGCTCCACCCGGATCGGCAGCTCCATCTCGAGCACCTCGACCGGCGTGTTCATCGTATTGCTCATCCCCACGTGCACGCCGGAGGGCCCGGGGCCGTTCGGCCCGCCGCCCTGCCCGCCGCCGATCGTCTCGTAGTACGTCCACCGGTCGGTGCCGAGGACCAGGTTGTTCATCGTCCCCTGCCCCTGCGCGACGAGGGGCGCGCCGGCCTGCGCGAGCGCGAGCAGGAGCACGTCGGCGATGCGCTGGCTGGTTTCCACGTTGCCCGCCGCGACGGCGCGCGGGGCGCGCGCGTTCACCAGGCAGCCCTCCGGCGCGCTCACGTTCACGCACCGCGCGACCCCGCCGTTGGTGGGCACGTCCTCGGGGATCAGGCAGCGCGCCGCGAACAGCGCGGCCGACCTCGTCACCGACAGCGGGCAGTTGACGTTCCCCACGGCCGCCGGTGAGGTGCCGCGGAAGTCGATGTCGAGCGCGCCGTCCCCGACCGTCACCCGCACGCGGATCGGCAGCGGGGCGTCGCCGACGCCGTCGCCCTCGAGGGCGTCCTCGGCCTCGTAGACGCCAGCGCGCAGCTCCGCGAGCGCGGCGCGGGTGCGCCGCTCCGCGTACGCGAGGAGATCGGCCACGGCGTTCTCGAGCCAGCTGCGCCCGTAGCGCGCGATCAGCTCGCGCCAGCGCTCGGCGCCGCGCGCCGCGGCGGCGAGCTGGGCGGCGCAGTCGGCGCGCCGCACGTCGGGCTCGCGCATCGGGGCGGTGAGGCGCTCCAGGACCTCCTCGAGCAGCTCGCCCTCGGCGACGATGCGGGTCGGCGGGATGATCACGCCTTCCTCCGCCAGCGTGCGGGCGCCGGGGGGCATCGAGCCGGGCCGCGTGCCGCCGACGTCCGCGTGGTGCGCGCGCACCACCGCGTAGGCGATCGGCGGATCGTAGGCGCCCCGCAGCGCCACCGCGCCCGGCGTCTGGCGCAGCGGCGGCACCGTGGTGGACGCCACGGCCTCGATAACGGTGATGTCGGGCAGGTGCGTGCCCCCGGTGTACGGGTCGTTGAGCATCCACACATCACCGGCGCGCGCGCCCTTGCGAATCACCGCGGCGACCGCATCGGGCATCGCGCCGAGGTGCACGGGGATGTGCGCCGCCTGCGCGATCAGCTCGCCCGCGGCGGTGAACAGCGCCGCCGACGAGTCGCGCCGCTCCCGGATGTTGGGCGAGCGCGCGCTCCGCACCAGCACCGCACCCATCTCGTCGGGGACCGCGGCGAACAGCTGCGCCATCACGTCGCGCTCAACGGGGCCGAGCATCACCGGGCTCCACGACGATCGCGCCGACCTGGTTGACCCGGCCCGCCCAGCCGGGGGGAATGAGGGCGGTAGCGCTGGTTCCCTCGACCACCGCCGGGCCAGCGAGGACCTTGCCGCTGGTGAGCGCTTCCCAGTTGTAGCCGGCGGCGTCGGTCTCCCGCGCGCCGATGTGAATGCGCAGCCGCGCCGTGCCGCCCAGGAACGAGCGCCGCGGCCAGCCGATGCGGCCGAGGCCCCCGGCCGCGCGGCCGACCGCCCGCAGCTCGACGACCTCCACCGCCGCCACGGGGTCGCGGTGGCCGAAGGCGCGCTGGTGGATGTCGTGGAAGTCGGCCGCGAGTTTTTCCCATGCGCCGGCGGCGCACGGCACGTCCAGCTCGTAGCCCTGGCCGGCGTAGCGGCACTCGGCGACGTAGCTCACCGCGGCGCCCGGCAGGTCGGCCTCGAGCCGCGCGGCGAGCGGCGCCGCAACCGCGTCCGCGCGCGCGGCGAACGCCGCCACCGGGAGGTGCACGGCCGCCGTGCGCTCGGCCATGTCGGCCGCGGCGGCCATCCCGAGCGCGGAGAGCACGCCCGCATGGGGTGGGAAGAGTACCCGGCGCACGCCGAGCAGCTCGGCGAGGGCGCAGGCCGAAAGCGGTCCCGCCCCGCCGAACGCGACTAGCGTGAGCGAGGCCGGATCGAGGCCGCGCTCGACGCTCACGCGCCGCAGCGCCCGGGCCATCCTCGCCTCCGCCACGCGGATCATGCCCAGGGCGCAGGCGTGGACCTCGAGGCCGGCCGCGGACGCCAGCGGGGCCAGGGCCTTCAGCGCACGGTCGCGCACGACCCGCACGCTCCCGCCGAGCAGTGCGCCGTCGGAAATCCAGCCGAGGACCACGAACGCGTCGGTGACGGTCGGCGCGGTGCCACCGCGGCCGTAGCACGCCGGACCGGGGACCGCGCCCGCGCTGTGCGGGCCGACCCGCAGCGCGCCGCCGGAGTCGAGCCAGCCGATCGAGCCGCCGCCCGCGCTCACCGTCTCGATCGCGATGTGGGGGACGGCCAGCGGCACGCCGGCGATGGTGCCGTGCGCCGCCAGCGCCGCCGCGCCGCCGAGCACGACGCCCGCGTCGGCGCTGGTGCCGCCCATGTCGAGGGTGAGCAGCTCGGTGAAGCCGGACGCGGCGCCCGCGAGGGCGGCGCCCTGGATCCCGCCCGCGGGGCCCGAAAGGGCGAGCCACACCGCCCGCTCGGCCGCGAGCGCCGCGCTCAGCGCCCCGCCGTTGGAGCCGAGCACGCGCGGCGCGGCGACCCCGCGCGCGCTCGCGTCCGCGGCGAACCGGTGGACGTAGCTGCCGACCCGGGGCCGCAGGAACGCCTCGGCTGCCACGGTCGAGGCGCGCTCGTACTCGCGCATCCGGGGCACGAGCTCGTGCGAGGCGATGACCGGCGCGCCGGGCAGCGCCGCCCGCAGCGCCTCGGCCACGCGCCGCTCGTGCTCGGGGTGGCGGAACGCGAACAGGAGCGAGACGGCTACCGCCTCGGGCTCGAGCGCGCGCACGGCCGCGACCGCGGCCGCGAGCCCCTCGTCCGTCAGCGGCTGCACGACGCCCTCGGGCCCCATTCGCTCGGCGACCCCGACGACGCGCTCGCGCGGGATCAGCGGCGGCGGGTGGTGGCGGGAGAGGTCGTAGAGCGAGGCGCGGTCCTGCCGGCGCAGCTCGAGCAGGTCCTCGAAGCCGGCGGTGAGCACGAGCGCCGCCTTCGCGCCCGTGCGCTCGAGCAGCGCGTTGGTCGCAACCGTCGTGCCGTGGATCAGGGCCTCGGGGGGCTCGGCAAGCTCCGCAGCCTCGTAAGCGTGCCAGATGCCGCGCTCCGGTGCCTCGGGCGTGCTCGGTACCTTGATCGCGCGGATGCCCCGCGGCCCGACCGCCACCAGGTCGGTGAACGTGCCGCCAACATCAATGCCAATACGCACGGTGGTCAGACGCGCAGACGCGCAGCGGGCGCAGACAGCATGGCGAGAGCGAAGGCAATGCCTCTCATCGCACAGCTCCTGTGGCGCCACGGCGTAGGAAGGTCGCGGCGAGCATCGTGCCCGCGCCCGCGAGGGCAAGCAGCGCGACCCAGTCGCCCCAGCGGACGTAGAGCGTGCGGACGTCCGTGGTGAGCACCTCGCGCGCCTCGACGCGCTCGACGTACAGCGGCGTGGACTGGTGCGTGTGGCCGAGCGGGTCCACGAACTGGCTGATCCCGGTGTTGGCCGCGCGCGCGATCCCCATGCGCGTCTCGATCGCGCGCATCACGAGGTGCGCGGCGTGCTGGTAGGCGGCCACGGTGCGGCCGTACCACGCGTCGTTGGTGATGTTGACGAGGAAGTCCGCACCCTCGCGGCGGTAGAGCCGCGCGAGGTCCTCGAACGCGGATTCGTAGCAGATAAGGACGCCGAAGCCGCCGCCGGCCACCGGGTAGACCGGGAATCGGTCACCGTGCCCAAACCCCCCGAAGTACTTGAGGTCGCCGAACCAGCGGGGGTTCACGAACGGTACGCGCTCGACGATCGGGACGAGGTACTTCTTGCGGTAGGTGGGGTGCGTGCGATCCGAGCCGGTGGAGTCGAAGAAGAACGCCGCGTTGTAGTACTCGTAGGAGCCGTCCCCGGCGAACTGAACGTCGAGGGCCCCGGCGAGGATCGGCGTACCGGTGCGGTGCGCCAGGTCGGCGATCCACTGCTCCCAGTGGGGGTGATCGTAGAAGAACGCGTCCACCGCCGCTTCGGGCCAGGCCACCAGACGCACCCCCGGCAGCGAGTCCGCACGCTTCGTCAACTCGAGCAGCTGGAGGAGCAGCGAGTCCTTCTCGCGGTTCGCCCGCTTCTCGTTGAAGTCCACGCTGGGCTGCACCACCGCGACCGTCGTGACCGGGCGCATCACGAGCGTGCGCTCCCGCCAGAGGCCGTAGGCGAACGCCGCGACGAGCGACACCGCCACGGCGGCGGCCGGCCGCCACGCCCTGCGCCGCAGGGCCGCGGCGAGCAGCACGCTCACCCACGCGAGCCACAGCGTCACGCCGCGCGCGCCGGCGAGGTCGGCCCACTGCACGAGGATCGGCACGCGCGTCAGCGAGCTGCCGAGGCCGAGCCAGGGAAACCGCACGTCGCCCAGATGGTGGGCGAGCCACTCGACCGCGGTCCACACCACCGGGAAGACGATCCACAGCGGCAGGCCGAGGCGCCGCCGCACGCGCGCGACCGCCCACGCCGCGAGCGCCCAGCCGGGGGCGAGCACGATGAGCACGGACGCGAGGTAGCCGGCCAGGGAGAGCGGCGTGAAGTGCCACAGCGCGATGACGAGCCAGTACAGCACGACGCCGTTGACGACCGCGCCGACCCAGTATCCCAGCCGCGCAACCTCGCGGTCGGTCCGGCCGTCCCGCAGGGCGTCCTCGATCGCCCACACGAACGGCACGAGGGCGACGAAGCTCGGCAGGACCAGCGAGACGGGGGGGTTGGCGACTAACAGGTGTACGGCGGCCCACGCCGCCGGGACGAGCTCGCGGCGAGCCGGCAGCCAACCGCGGAGGCTCACAACTTGACGTCGCGCTGCTCGTCCGCCGAGCGATAGATGGCCTCGAAGACCTTGAGGAGCTTGATCTGGTCTTCCGGCGGGACGAGCGCAACCTCGCCGCGGACACCCGCGAGGAAGTAGGCCCACTCGGAGCGGTACGAGGCGGTGAAGACGTGCTCCTTCCCGGCGGCGCCGGTCGGCGTGACGTCCACCGGCGCGCCGTGCAGCTCCTTGAACACCCGGAACGGCGTGATGGACGCCGAGCCCTTGGCCGCCTGGATGTCGAGCCAGAAGCGCTCGCCCTCGCCGACGTAGCGCCACGACACGTCGCAGAAGATCGAGATCCCGTGCTCGCAGAACAGGTGCGCCGCGCCGACCTCGTCCACCTGCCCGGGCCCCTTGAAGTAGGCGGACACGCGCTCGACCTGCGGGCGGCCCGCGATCCAGATCCCCAGGTCGAGCATCGGCAGGCCGAGGTCCATCATCACGCCGCCGCCCGATTCGGCGCGCCGCGAGCGCCAGCCGAGCTGGTGTTTCGCCGCGCGGAACACGTGCCAGCCGGTGCGGATCGTCGTGATCTCGCCCAGCTCGCCGCCCCGGATGAAGCCGTGCACCGCCTGCACGTCGCTGCGGAACCGGTGGTTCATCGCGACCAGCACGCTGCGCTTCGCCTTTTCGGCGGCCTTGAGGACGCGCGCCACGCCGGCCGAGGTGAGGGCGATCGGCCGCTCGACGACGACGTGGGCGCCGGCCGCGAGGGCGCTCAGCGTGTGGACCTCGTGGAGGTGGTTGGGCGTGCAGACGACGACCGCGTCCACCTTGCCGTACTCGAGCAGCTCCTCGATGTCCGTGTACCACGCGCTCACGCCGAGGCGTTGGGCGAGCGCGCGCGCCTTGGCGCCGTCGTTGTCGCAGATGCCGGCGATCTCGACGCCCTTCATCTTCCGCAGCACCGGCAGGTGCGCGACCTGCGCGATCGCGCCCGCCCCCACCATCCCGATCCGAATGTCCGACGAGTTCGAGGCCGGCATCTAGTAGACCCGTTCGAGAGTCGTTCCGTGGTAGTACGTCGCCAGGATCCTGCGGTAGTCCCACCCCGCCCGCGCGCGGCCGACGGCGCCGAACTGGCACATCCCGACGCCGTGCCCGTACCCCGCGCCCGCCGCGACCACCCGTACCAGCTCGCCGCCCTGCTTCTCTACGTGCAGCTGGATGCCCGTCGAGTTGAGCTGGCGGTCCGCCGCCGGCCGCAGCACCTCGCGGATGCGGCCCTGCGGCACGGTGAACGCGCCGCCCGTCGTCTCGATCACCAGCTCGGCGGCGCGGCCGGTCGGCGTCGTCCGGCTGACGCGGACGCCCGTCACGCGCCCGAGGTTGCTCGCGCGCTCGCCGAGCACCGCCGGGAGCGTGCGCGCCAGGATCGCGTTCAGGCTCGCGCCGTCCCACTCCTCGCGCCAGCGGAACCGCGGCGATATGGCGCAATAGTAGCCGTCCTGCCCGCGCCCCGAGCGGTCCGATACCGCGCGAAGATACGGCACCGGCTCACCGTTCTGGAAGACCTGCCCCGCCGCCTCGGTGGACCACCCGCACGTGGAATGAAAGAGCGCCTGGATCGGCTCGCCGTGCCAGGTGAGAATCTGGCCGACGGTGCGGGTCGCGGCGTCCGTGACCTCGCTCTTCTCCGGCTCCACGCCACCATAGACCTGGTCGGCGTCGGTCGGGAAGACGTCGAAGCCGAGCGCCTCGCGGCGCCCCCGGTAGCGCAGCGCGTAGGTGCGCGCCGCCACGGCCTGCGCCATGACCGCCTGGCGGTCGCTCGGGTTGCGGAAGCCCAGCTCGAGCGCCACGACGCTCGGGAGGTACGATTCGAGCGGCAGGCGGTTGACGATCGTGACGCCGGTCGAGCCGAAGAGCACGAGGGCCTCGCCGCGGTAGCGTTTCCCGTTGACGACGACGAAGTCCTCCGGGCGCTCGGTGCGCACCGTGACCGGGGCCGCCACCGCGATCGGATCGGCGCGGTCGGGGCGCGCCAGGCTCACGAAGCCGTTCGCGTCCGCGCGCTCCACGCTCCAGGTGCGGCCCGCATCCTGCACGGCGAGGATCGCGCCGTCGGCGCCGAGCACGCGGAACTGGCCGGTCGCGCTGAAGGAGCCCGTGTCCCGGTCCACGACGATGCCGACGCGGATGACCGGCTCCTCGCCGATCCGGGCGGTGGGAGGCCGGCGAACGCAGCCGCCGGCCAGGAGCACGGCGCCGAGGACGAGCGCCGCGCGTCTCACGCCATCGTCTCGGCGACGATGTCGTAGTCGAGCGCGTCCACGACGCGGGCGCGCACGAAATCCCCGGGGCCCACCGGCGTGCGGGTGCGCAGGTAGGTGCACCCGTCCACGTCGTCCGCCTGCCACGCGGTGCGGCCCACCAGGTCACCCGGATCGTCCCGGTCCGCCACCTCGTCCACCAATACGAGGGTCTCGCGCCCCACCTGCTCCGCGAGCCTGCCGGCCGAAACGGCGCGCTGGACCTCGATGAGGTGCTGCAGCCGCTCCTGCTTCACCGCCTCGGGCACGTCGTCGGGCAGCTGCGCCGCGCGCGTGCCTTCCTGCGGCGAGTAGGCGAACGCGCCCAGCCGGTCGAACTGCAGCTCCTCGATGAACTCGAGCAGCTCGCGGAACTCCTCGTCGGTCTCGGTCGGGAAGCCGACCAGCGCCGTGGTGCGGATCGCGATGCCGGGGACCGCCTCGCGCAGCCAGTGCACCTTGGTGCGGATCGTGTCCTGCCGCTCGGGGCGGCGCATCAGCTGCAGCAGCCGGTCGTTGCCGTGCTGGATCGGCATGTCGATGTACGGCACCAGCCGCGGCTCGGTCGCCCACAGCTCGACGAGCGCCGGCGTGATCCCCGCCGAGTACACGTACAGCGGCCGGTACCACGCGACGCCAGTCTCGCGCAGCAGCGCCCGGATCAGGTCGGCGAGCCGCGGCCCGCCGTCCGGCAGGTCGCGCCCGTAGTGGCCGAGGTCCTGCGCGACAAGGTTGACCTCCCGGGCGCCCTGCGCCTCCAGCTCCTGCGCCTCGCGCACCAGCTCCTCGAGCGGCCGCGACCGGTGTCTGCCGCGCATCAGCGGGATCGCACAGAAGGCGCAGGTGTGGTCGCACCCTTCGCTGATCTTGAGGTAGCGCACGTGCGGCTTGGTGCCGAAGAAGAAGCGCATCCCCGGGTGCGTCACGACGGGCTCGTCGAGCAGACCGTCCCGCCGCAGCTGCGGGACCAGCGTCGGGAGGTCGGCGAAACCGCAGAAGTAGTCGACCTCCGGGATCTCCCGCTGCAGCTCGTCCTGGTAGCGGGTGACGAGGCAGCCCACCGCCACGACCGCCCGGCACCGCCCCTCGTTCTTGTAGCGGGCGGCCTCGAGCATCGCGTCGATGGATTCCTTCTTGGCGGCGTCGATGAACCCGCAGGTGTTGACGAGGATGACGTCGGCGTCAGCGAGCGCGGCGGTCACTTCAGCCCCGTGCCCGACGAACCGGGCGATGAGCTTCTCCGAGTCCACCGTTGCCTTGTCGCAGCCCAGGGAGATGACACCGAGTTTCACGGGGATAAAGCTAGCGGCGGCACAGCCTTCGACCAACCGGGCAGCCCGGCGCCCCGGAGCGCTATCCCCGGTAGTTGCCGAACTTCAGCTCGATCCCGAAATCCCTCGAGCGGAGCAACGCGATCACGTTCTGCAGCTCGTCGCGCGACGGGGCCGAGACGCGGATCTCCTCGCCCTGGATGGCGGCCTGCACCTTCTTGAGGCCGCCGTCCTTGATCGCCCGGACGATCTCCCGGGCCTGGTCGCCGGCGATGCCCTGCGTGAGGCTGATCTCGCGCCGCACGGTGCCGCCCGCGGCCGGCGCAACGTTGCCGACCACGAGGTTCTTCACGGGGACGCCGCGCTTGATCAGCCGGCCCTGGAGCAGGTCGAAGAGGGCCCGCATCCGGAAATCGTCGTCGGCCACCAGGACCAGCTGGGCCTTCGCCTTGTCGAACGCGATGGATGCCTTCGAGCCCTTGAAGTCGTAGCGCTGGGCCAGCTCTTTCCTGGCCTGGTTGACCGCGTTGTCGACTTCCTGGAGGTCGGCGCCGGTCGAGATGTCGAACGAGGACTGCGAGGCCACTTACGTGAGGAAGCTCTCGAGCGCGCGGGCCTTCGAGATGTGCCGCAGGCGGGAGAGCGCCTTCTCCTTGATCTGCCGGACCCGCTCGCGGGTGATGCCGAGGAGGCTGCCGATCTCCTCGAGGGTCATCGGCTCCTTGCCTTCGAGCCCGAAGTAGAGGCGGAGGATCTTCGCCTCACGCTCCTTGAGCGTCGAGAGGACGCGCTCGATGCTCTCGGTGAGCGCGTGCTCGAACGTCTCTTCGTCGGGCGTCGGGTTCAGCGTGTCCGGCAGGTAGTCGAGCAGCTTGTTGTCCTCGCCGGGCGTCATCGGGGCGTCGAGCGAGAGGTGGCTCTGCGAGATCGAGAGGGTCTTGGCGACCTCCTCCTGGCTGATGTCCATCCCCTCGGCGATCTCCTCGACCGTGGGCTCGCGGCCCAGCTCCTGCTGGAGCGCGCTGGAGCGCTTGCCGATGCGGTGCAGCGTGCCGGCGCGGTTCAAGGGGACCCGCACGATGCGGCTCTGCTCGGCCAGCGCCTGGAGGATCGCCTGGCGGATCCACCACACCGCGTAGGAGATGAACTTGATGCCCTTGGTCTCGTCGAACTTGTGGGCCGCGCGGATCAGGCCGAGGTTCCCCTCGTTGATCAGGTCGGAGAGCGAGACGCCCTGGTTCTGGTACTTCTTCGCGACGGAGACGACGAACCGCAGGTTGGAGCGCACCAGCTTGTCGAGGGCTTCGGCGTCGGCCTGCTTGATGAGGATCGCGAGCTGGATTTCTTCTTCGCGGGTGATGAGGGGGTAGGCGCTGATCTCGCGGAGATACTGATCCAGCGAGCCTTCTTCGACCCACGCTTTCCTGGCGGTGTTCAAATGCCTCGGCATGCGCTCCGCGATTGACGTGGGGGCGAGGTTTAGTCTAGTGGCGGCACCCGGGATTGCGCAACGGGGTGGATGAAACGCGAGAGGTGAGAGGGTCAACGTGATTAGGTGATAGGTGAGGCGGGTGGATCACGCGGCACGGTGCCGCGCCGGGCAGCCTCCTCACCCACTCCTAATCACCTTGGCGCTTCTCACCTCTCCTACTTTCCGCACTTTGTCGACGCGATATTGCGCCACGCCCCGCTCATCGGCC
>CAYHQJ010000009.1:6168-25802 GCA_964358595.1 uncultured Gemmatimonadales bacterium | reverse complement strand
CGCGCCGCGGTGCCGCCCAGGGCGAGCGGCGCGAAGCCGAGGGCGATCGTGATCCCGCGCGCCTTCTCCTCGGGCAGGCGGTCGGTGTCCACGCCGGTGAGCGCGCGCACCAGCGCGGTCTTGCCGTGGTCGATGTGCCCGGCGGTGCCTACGACGACGTGGCGTTCCTCGCTTCGGCATCCCAGAACGCGAGCGGCGGCAGCGCGCGGTGCTCGGCGAGGTGGTGGCGGATGATGGCGAGGAGGAGGCGGCGGTGCGCGGCCGCGTGGCGCCGATCGAGCGGCGGATCGGGGAGCCGTCCCTCGAGCAGGGCGGCGAGCGCCGCACGATCCGGCTCGGCCAGTTTCGTGACGCCGTGCCCACCGCGGTGCGTGCCGCACAGCGCGCCGCCCTGCGCAGCGGAAAATGGCACGGCGCCCTCGAGCGGCGTGCCGCACACGGCGCAGCGGTCCAGCACCGGCTCGAAGCCCAGCGCGACGACGAGCCCCCAGCAGGCGGCGAGCGCGGCCGTGTCCGCGACGTCGGCCGTGGCGCGCTCGATCGCGTCGAGTCCCGCGAGCGCCGCCTCGAACACCTCGGCGTGCGGATCCGCGGGCGCGCACTTGAGCGCCAGCTCGGCCAGCGCCGAGGCGGCGGCGAAGCGGGTGACGTCGTGCGCGAGGCCGGCGTGGGCGGCGGTCGCCTCGAACTCGGTGAGCGGGTTCAGCTCGCGCGTGCCCTTGGTGAGGAGTGTCGCCGTGCCCGCCGCGAACAGGTCGAGCCGCGGGCCGGTGCGCGCCTTCTTACGCCGCGCGCCGCGCGCGATCGCGCTCTGGAGACCGAGGTCGCGGGTCAGGAGGCGCAGGATCTTCGACGTCTCGCCGTAGGGCATGACGTGGAGGACCAGCGCGGGCGTGGTGACCAGGGGCACCCCTGCAAGCTACAGGGGCCCGCCGATCGTGCCTATCGCCCGGTCGTAGCCCGCGCGCCGACCAGCACCGTGCGCCCGCGCGCCGGGAAGTAGAGCACCTCCGAGTACCGTGCGGCGAACAGGTTCTCGACGCGCAGTGTGAGCGCGAAGCCCGGCCGCGCGAGCGCGGACGGTGTCAGCTCGAGCTCGCCGCCGACGTCCACGCGCGCGTAGGCCGGCAGCACGGCCCGGCGCGGTGCGAAGCTGACCGGGTCGGCGTTGCGGAAGTCGAGGTCCTCACGCGCGCCGACGACGAGCACGCTGATTCCGGCAGTTGCACGCGCGGCGAGGTGCCCATCCACCGCCACGCCGCCGCTGTGCGCCGGCCGGCGCAGCAGCGGGCGGCCCACCGCGAACGTGCTGCCGTCCACCCCGCTGTCCGCGACCGCGGTGCGCAGCCACGTGTAGCGCGCCGTCAGGGTCGTACCCCGCGCCGGGAAGACGCGCCCCTCGAGCTCGACGCCGAGCGCGTTCGCCCCCGCGACGTTCCGATAGTTCGGCGTCCCGGGCACCACGGCGAACGTGTACTGGATGAGGTTCCGGAACCGCTGGTCGAAGTACGTCGCCCCGATTGTGGCGCGCCCGCCCCCAAGCGCCTGCTCGACACCGAGGTCGAAGCTCGTCGAGCGCTCGGGATCGAGGCGGCGATTCCCGGTCGCGAAGCCGCCGCCGAAGTTCTCGAAGAACGTCGGCTCCTTGAACGACGTCCCCGCGCTGGTGCGCAGGCGCGTGCCGGCGGCGGGTCGCACGACGAGCCCCGCGCGCCAGGTCGCGTAGCTGCCGAACGCCTGGTTGTCCTCGTACCGCGAGCCTGCGGTGAGCGTGATCCGCTCACCCAACCCCGCCATCAGCTGCGCGTAGGCCGCGCGGTTCGTGCGCGATACCGCGACCGTGTCGGACGCGGGGAAGTCGCCGGTGAAGGCGATCGCGTTGTGGAACGCCTCCTCCTCGAGCGCTGCGCCCGCCGTGAGCGTCACACGCGCGGCCGTGCGTACGTTCACCCGCGCGTCGGCGGCGAGCCGGCGGAACCGCGTGCGGTTGGTGAAGCCGTCCGTTTCGGCCGGGCTGTCGGGCGCGTTTTCCGCGCGGTCGCGCGCCTCGTGCCATCCGGCCAGGAGCCGGGCCTCGACCCGCGAGCTCACCCAGCGGCCCGCCTCGAGGCTCACCGTCGTGGCCCGCCCCGCCGTGAACTGGTTGCTGTCCGACGGGAAGCCCGTGAAGTCCGTCGGAAAGCGGTACCTGCCATCCTGGTGCCGCACGCTCACCTGCGCCTCGCCCCGCGCGCCGGCCACGAGCCGCGCGAGCGCGCTCGCCGTCCAGCTCTCGTAGCCGTTGTTGATCGGGTACACGCCGCCGGCCGTCAGCCGGGAGACGCCGGCGCTGACGCCGAGCGGACCGCGGCCGCCGGCGAACGAGACCTCGCCCACGCGCGTGCCGTAGCTGCCCGCGCGCGCCGCCGCTTGCAGCGCGGCGGCCCCGCCGCCGCGGCGCGTGAAGATCTGCACCACGCCCGTCACGGCGTCGGACCCATATAGCACGCTCGCCGGCCCGCGCACGATCTCGATCCGGTCCACGTTGTCGAGCGAGAGATCGGCGAGGTTCACGGCGCCGCCCGGCTGGTTGACCGGCACGCCATCCACGAGCACCCGCACGAAGTCGCTCTCGCCGCCACGCAGGAAGAGCGACGCGACGCCGCCCAATGAGCCGCTCTGCACGACCGCGATGCCCGGCACCTCGCGCAGCGCCTCGAGCACGCGCGTGACGCCCCGCGCCCGTAGCGCCCCCCCGTCCAGCACGGTTACCGCGCTCGCGACGTGCTCGCGAGGCGTGGGCAGGCGCGTGGCGGTGACGACGATCTCACGCAAGCGTACGGTGTCGCCCGGCTCCTGCGCCGGCGCGGTGCGCGAAAGGCACGCGAGCGCGGCGCCGCAGAGGGCAACACGCGTGACGCACGTCCGCGCGGAGCGACGCGTCTGCGGATGAGCAGCGATCATGATGGGGACTCCTTTTCGCCATGGTCGGCGAGGGGAAGGCGCTCCGGGTACAGCTGCACCGTGCCGTCGGCGAGGTGCTGGACGGCGACCGGCCAGTCGTAGACGCGGCTCAGGCGCTCGGCCTCGAGCACGCGCGCCGGCACATCGTCCGCCACGACGCGGCCGGCGGCGAGCAGCACCAGGCGGTCGGCGAAGCGGGCGACGACGTTGAGGTGGTGCGAGACAACGAGCGCCGCCAGCCCGTCGCGCCGCACGAGATCCGCGACCAGCTCGAACAGCTCCATCTCGTGGCGCAGATCGAGCGAGGCCGTCGGCTCGTCGAGGACCAGCGCGCGCGGCTCCTGCGCCAGCGCCCGCGCGATGCGCACCCGCTGCCACTCGCCACCCGAGAGCGTGTCCACCCAGCGCCCCTCCAGGTGCAGTATGTCGGCGCGCCGCATCGCGCGCGCCACGGCTGCGACGTCGGTCGCGCCCGGCGCGCGCCACGGGCCCAGATGCGGGTAGCGGCCCAGCGCGACGGTCTCGTCCACCGTGATCGGGAAGGCGGGCTCCTCGCGCTGCGCGACGGCCGCCACGGCGCGCGCCAGCTCGTCGCGCGGCCACGCCGCGCTCGGCCGTCCGAACACCTCGGCCCGCCCGCCGTCGAGCCGCACTAGACCCAGCAGCGCGCGCAGGGCCGTGGTCTTCCCCGCCCCGTTCGGCCCGACGAGCGCGACGCACTCGCCGGCCGCCACCCGCAGCGACGCGGCTTCGAGCGCGGACGCGCCCGCGTGCCGCACCGTGGCCCGGTCGAGGACGAACGCCGCCGCGCCGCTCACGGCGCCCTCCGCGCGGCGCTGCGTCGCAGCAGCATCGCGAAGACCGGCACGCCGACCAGGGCCGTGACGACGCCGACCGGAATCTCGAGCGGCGCGAAGGCGGTGCGTGCCGCCGCGTCGGCGAGCACAAGGAACGCGCCGCCGAGCAGGAACGCCGCCGGGAGCAGCCCGCGGTGGGCGTGGCCGCGCAGCAGTCGGATCACGTGGGGCACGGCCAGGCCGATGAAGCCGATGATGCCGGCGGACGCGACCGCCGCAGCAGTGAGCAGCGAGGCGGCGAGGTAGACCCGACGCTTGGTGCGGGCGAGGTCGGCGCCCAGGTGCTGGGCCGGCTCCTCGCCGAGCGCGAGGAGGTCGAGCGCGCGCGCCTCGCGCGCCAGGACCAGGAGCGCGGGCGTCGCGTAGAGGGCGAACGCCCCGACGCCGACCCACCCCACGCCGCCGAGGCCGCCCATCAGCCACAGCAGTGCGGTGCGCGTCGCACCCGCCTCGCTCACCGCGAGGATGCCGCTCACCAGCGCGCCGGCGAACGCGCCGACGACGACGCCCGCGAGCAGCAGGATGCGGCTGTCCAGCGTGCCGCCCGCCACGAGCGCAAGCCGGTACACGACCGCGACGGCGGCGAGCGCGCCGAGGAAGGCCGCCGCGGGCATCCCCCACGGCGAGGCCAGCCCGGCGGCGATGGCGAGCACGGCGCCCAGGCTGGCGCCGCCGGACAGCCCGAGCAGGTACGGATCGGCGAGGGGATTGCGCACCAGCGCCTGGAGCGCCGCCCCTGCGACGGCGAGGCCGCCGCCGACGAGGAAGCCGAGCACCACGCGCGGCGCGCGCAGCGTCCGCACGATGTCACGCGCGGCCGCGTCGCCCGTGCCGGCGAGGGCCCGCGTCACGTCGCCCGGAGAGAGGCCCGCGCCGCCGAGAAACAGCCCGGCGAGCACGGCGATCGTACAGGCGAGGAGCAGGCCGCCGGCGAACGAGGCCGGCGGGAGCCGCTTCAGGGGCCGTCCTCCCGTCCTGCCGCGCGCGGCGGCGGCGCCACCCGCGCGAGCCGCTGAGCCAGGTCCCGCACCGCCAGCGGCATCCGCGGCGACGGGCGGCCGTACAGCGAGCCGTCCACCACGATCACCCGCCCCTCACGTACGGCGCGCACCGCGCTCCATCCCGGCCGCGAGGCCAGATCCTGCGCCCGCGTCGTATCGGACGACAGCACGAGCACGACGTCGGGGTGGCGCTGCACGATCGCCTCGAGGCTCACCGTGCCCGAGGGCGCCCTGATGTCCATGAACACGTTGCGCGCACCCGCCTCGGCGAGAATCTCCGTGAGGTAACTGCCGCTCCCGACGGTGATCGGCGGCGTGGCCTCGACGTCCACGTACACGCGCAGCGGCCGCCGCTCCGCCAGCGCCACCGCCTGCCTCACCGCTGCCAGCGTGCTGTCGAACGCGGCGACGAGCGAGTCCCCGGCCGACGGCCGTCCCGCGAGCGACGCGATCGCCTGCGCGGCGCGCCGCACGTCCAGGGCGCGGTCGAGGTGCAGCACCGCGACGGGAATGCGCAGCTCCTCGAAGCGCGCGAGGGCCTGCCGGTTCGCCTCCGAGGCGTACAGCAACACGAGGTCGGGGTGCGTCGCCGCCACCACCTCGACGTTGGGGCCGATCCCGTTGCCGACGTCGGGGACGGCGCGCGCCGCGGCAGGGTAGTCGCACCAGGTCGTGCGGCCGACCAGGCGCTCGCCGAGGCCGAGGGCGAAGACGATCTCGGTGGAGGCGGGCGAGAGCGAGACGATGCGCCGCGGCGTCGAGTCGAGCGCGATGGCGCGGCCCCAGTCGTCGGTGAACGCCTGCGCGGGGCGCGACGCCTCACGCGCACAGGCGGCCACCGCGCACGCGGCGACGCCGAGGATCAGCGAACGGATGGAAGGAAACTGTCGAGACGCGGTCACGTGCCCTCCCGCGAGGGTGGTGCGAAAAGGGCGAACGGCGAGGTCTCCTGGCTTCGGGCCCATCCGCTCGCCTTCCCGGCTTGCGCCAGTGGCGACGTGAGCGGACGGCGGGAACGCATCCCAGGCCCGTTACAGTGGCGGGGCCGTGCCGGACTCACACCGGCTTCCGAGATCCCCGTTCGCAATCAGTTGTGGAAGGGAATCTGACCGCAGCGGTCAGGAACGCGCAAGGCGGCGCGCGAGCTCCGCCTTCAGCGTGCCGCGCTTCGCGCGGTAGGCCGCCCACTCACCGGGCGGCGTTTCGGCCTCGCGCCCATCGTAGCGCTCGTCGAGCGCCACGAGCTGCCGCAGCAGCGCGTCGCGATCCGGTGCGGCGGCTTCGGCGGCGGGCACGCTCGCCGCGACGCGACGCCGCAGCACGACGGCGAGGCCGGCGAGGAGCACCGCTCCGGCCCCCACGATCGGGATCCACGTCGGTTGGCCGGCGCCGCGCCCGAAGCGAAGCGCCGGCGCGGCACCAGCGGCCAGCCGCTCGGCGGTGTAGTGCTGGAAGGCCCGGCCCTCGATCTCCATCGGGTCGGTCGCCCGCAAGTCGCCCGACGGCGTCACCGTACTGTCCTCGACGAGCAGCTCGAGCTTCGCCGTCGGCTGGTCGATGGGGATGCGCAGCGTCGCCCTCCCCTTGGGCAGCACGTACTGCACGATGACCTGCTTCTCGCCCGGCGGAAACGGCGCCGAGACGATCAGCCGCCCCCCCTCGGAGCGCACCGCCGAGGGCGAGATCTCGCCCTCGCCCACGGCGAACTGGGTGATCCCGGCGGGCAGCGCCGTCTGCCACGTCGGCGCGAGGCTGTCGGTGCCGACCCGCGTCGCGGTGCCGCCGTTCCGCACCTGGATGATGTCGAGCACCTTGCGCGAGCCGTCGGACTCCGGGCGCGTGACCACGACGTGCCGCACGCTGACGGCGAGCGGCCCGCCGGCCGCGCTCGTGTCGTACAGGGCGAGCGTGATGCGGTCGGCGCCGGCGTGCTGCTCCACGCCGAACGGCTCCGAGAAGTAGCCGATGCCCGCGTAGCGGCTCGAGACCACGTACACGGACGCGCTTGCGGGCCGCGCGACGACGAACCGGAACCGCCCGGCGGCGTCGGTCGCCACGGAGCCCCCGGGCCCGTGCTGCTGCGCCCCCCCGGGGTCCGCCACGACCGTGGCGCCCCCGCGCGCGGTCGTGGCGGGGCCGCGCACGACGACCAGCCGGCCCGCAAGCACGAGCGGCCCGCCGGACTGCGCAACGAGGCCGGGGGACAGCACGAGCAGCAGCACCGTGACGAGCGGGCCGCTATGGCGTGAACTTGCCAAAATCCTCGGGGTCGAGGTTCTGCAGGTAGCTCTTCAGCGACTCGGCGTCCAGCGGGCCCGACTCGGGCAACGCATCGATCGTGCCGACCGGGGCGTGCTCGAGCAGGTCCGTGCTGGTGAAGATCGGCGACTTGAGGCGCAGCGCGACCGCGATGCTGTCCGACGGACGCGCGTCCACCTGGATCACGTCACCGTCGCGGTAGATGTGCAGTTCGGCGAAGTAGGTGTTGTCGCGCACGGTGGTGATGAGCACCTTGCGCAGCTCGCCGCCGAGCCCGACGATCACCTGTTTGAGCAGGTCGTGGGTGAGCGGCCGGCTGAACTTGATGCCGGCCAGCTCCATCGCGATCGCGCTCGCCTCGCCCGGCCCGATCCAGATGGGCAGCACCCGCTGCCCCTCCTTCTCCTGGAGGA
The DNA here is from genome assembly GCA_964358595.1 of uncultured Gemmatimonadales bacterium. Classification (GTDB taxonomy): domain Bacteria; phylum Gemmatimonadota; class Gemmatimonadetes; order Gemmatimonadales; family JACORV01; genus CAYHQJ01. The sequence goes on along the minus strand of CAYHQJ010000009.1, from coordinate 18,329 downwards.
TCACGACGGGGGTGTTGGTGTCCCGGTCGTGGCCTAGGTGGGCTACGCGCACCTCGACCAGCGCGGCGCCCTTCGGCTCAGGTGCCAAGGTCCCACGACGCGAGGTACTTCTGCTGCTCGGGCGTCAGCTCGTCCATGTGCACGCCCATCGACTGCAGCTTCAGCCGCGCGATCTCGCGGTCCAGCGCGGCCGGGACGTTGTGCACGTCCTTCGAGAGCGACGCGCCGTGCTGCACCAGGTACTCACTCCCCAGCGCCTGGTTGGCGAACGACATGTCCATGACGCTGGCCGGGTGCCCTTCGGCCGCCGCGAGGTTGATCAGCCGGCCCTCGCAGAGCACGAAGACGCGCCGGCCATCCAGCACCCACTCGTCCACGAACTCGCGTACCGGCCGCGGGCCCTTGGCGGCCTTCGCGAGGCTCTCCAGGTCGATCTCGACGTTGAAATGCCCGCTGTTACACACGATCGCGCCGTCCTTCATGCGCCGCATGTGCTCGACGCGGACCACGCTCACGTTGCCGGTGAGCGTCACGAACAGGTCGCCGACCGGCGCCGCCTCCGCCATGGGCATGACGCGGAAGCCGTCCATCTGGGCCTCGAGCGCCTTGACCGCGTCGATCTCGGTGACGATGACGTTCGCGCCCGCGCCGCGCAGCCGTGATGCCACGCCGCGCCCGCACCACCCGTAGCCGGCGACCACCACCGTGCTGCCCGCGAGCAGCAGGTTCGTGGCGCGCAGGATCCCGTCCACCGTGGACTGGCCGGTGCCGTAGCGGTTGTCGAACAGGTGCTTCGTCTCCGAGTTGTTGACCGCGATCACCGGGAACTTGAGCACGCCGTCCTTCGCCATCGCCGTGAGGCGGATGACGCCGGTGGTCGTCTCCTCGGTCGAGCCGGTGACGCCCGTGACCAGCGCCTGGCGATCCTGTGCCGAGAGCGCCTCGATCCACTTCCGCACCGGCGGCGCGAGATCGTCGAGCCGGTTGAGCGCGACCATGTGGAGGGCGCCGACCAGGTCCGCGCCGTCGTCCATCGTGATGTCGGGCCGGTGGGCCAGCGCCGCGCGGATGTGGTCGTAGTACGTCGCGTGGTCCTCGCCCTTGATGGCGTACACGGCGATGCCGTGGTCGCGCACCAGGTGGGCCGCGATGTCGTCCTGGGTCGAGAGCGGGTTGCTGGCGCACAGCGCCACGTCGGCGCCGCCCGCCTGGAGCGTGATCGCGAGGTTCGCGGTCTCGCTCGTCACGTGCAGGCACGCGCTGAGCCGCTTGCCGGCCAGCGGCTTCGCCTTCGCAAACCGCTCGCGGATCTGCCGCAGCACCGGCATGGACCGCTCGGCCCACTCGGAGCGGCGCTTCCCCTCGCTCGCGAGGTTGAGGTCCCTGACGTCGTACGACGGCGTCCCGGTCGCCACGGCCATGATCGACTATCTCCTACCGTCGCGCGCCCTGAGCGGCGCCCGCCAGACGGTTCGCAGTCTCGAGCAGCTCCGACGCCCGGTCGGCGCGCTCCCAGGTGAAGAACTCCACTTCGCGGAACTCGTCGTTCACGCGCCCCTCGACCATGTGACGTTCCGGCTTGCGGCCGAAGTGGCCGTACGCCGCGGTGGCCCGATAGATCGGGTTGCGCAGCTCGAGCGCCTCGATGATCGCCTTCGGCGCGAGGTCGAACTGCTCGCGCACCGCCGCCTCGATCGCCACCTCGGGGAGGGTGCTCGTGCCGAACGTCTGCACCAGCACCGACACCGGCTGCACCACGCCGATGGCGTAGGCGAGCTGCACCTCGCACCGTTTCGCGAGGCCTGCGGCGACGATGTTCTTGGCGATCCAGCGCGCAGCGTACGCGCCCGAGCGATCCACCTTGGTCGGGTCCTTGCCGCTGAACGCGCCGCCGCCGTGGCGGGCGAAGCCGCCGTAGGTGTCCACGATGATCTTGCGGCCCGTGAGGCCGGCGTCGCCCTGCGGCCCGCCGACCACGAACTTCCCCGTCGGGTTGATGTGGTAGACCGGCTCGCCGCCCTGGATCCACTCGCCGCACACCGGCTTGATCACGTGGTGGATGACGGCCTTCTTGAGCTCGTCGTACGCGACCGTGGGCTCGTGCTGTGTGGAAACCACGACCGCCGTCACGCGGCGCGGCTTGTCCCCCTGGTACTCGACGGTCACCTGCGACTTCCCGTCGGGCCGCACCCAGGCGAGCTCGCCGCTCTTGCGCACCTCGGCGAGGCGGCGCGTGAGCTTGTGCGCCAGCAGGATCGGCAGCGGCATCAGCTCGGGCGTCTCGTCCGTCGCGAAGCCGAACATCATCCCCTGGTCGCCGGCGCCGCCGGTGTCCACGCCCTGCGCGATGTCGGGCGACTGCCGGTCGATCGAGCTCAGCACCGCGCACGTCTCGGCACCGATCCCGTAGGCGGGGTCGGTGTAGCCGATCGAGTTCAGCGTGCCGCGCACGATGTCGGGGATGTGCACGTAGGTGTCGGTCGTGATCTCGCCGCCCACGAGGGCCATGCCCGTCGTGACGAACGTCTCGCACGCGACGCGCGCCGTCGGGTCCTTCGCGATGATGGCGTCGAGGACGGCGTCAGAGATCTGGTCGGCGATCTTGTCGGGGTGCCCTTCCGTCACCGATTCGGACGTGAAGAGCCAGCGGCGCTGCATATCCACAGGTTACCTTCGCCTAAGGTTCGATTGGAGCGGAAGTTAGCCGGAACCGGGCGAGGCTGGCAACTACGCGTCGGGCTCGATGAGCTTGAGGTCCACCGCGCGGCCCAGCGCCGCGCGCGCGCGCGCGGTCACGGCGGCGGCGTTGCCTGCGGCGCACAGGGCCGTCGCGCACGCGGCGGCTTCGCCGGCGTCGACCCGGCGTACGAGCCAGCGGATCAGCGGCAGGCTGGGCGCCGCGACCGAGAGCGTGCGGTAGCCGAGCCCCAGCAGCAGGAACGCCGAGACCGGGTCCGAGGCCATGCCGCCGCAGACGGAGACTTCCTTGCCCGCCGCGTCCGCCGCGGCGCGCACCTGGGCGAGCGCGCGCAGGATCGCCGGGTGGTGCGGCGTGAACCGGTCGGCGAGCCGCGCGTTGCCGCGGTCCACCGCGAGCGTGTACTGCACCAGGTCGTTCGTGCCGACCGAGAGGAAGTCGGCGACCTCGGCCAGCCGGTCGGCGACGAACACCGCCGCGGGTGTCTCCACCATCACGCCGACCGGCACGCTCTCGGCGGCCTCGATGCCCGCCGTGCGCAGCGCCGTGGCCTCCTCGGCCACGATCGCCCGCGTCGCCTCGACCTCGTCCACCGTAGTCACGAGCGGAATCATCAGCTTGAGCTGCGCGTGCGCGGCGGCGCGCAGGATCGCGCGCACCTGCGGCCGGAACACCTCCGGGCGGTCGAGGCAGACGCGGATCGCGCGCCAGCCGAGGAACGGGTTCGCTTCGGCCGTGGTGCGGAAGCCTGCCGGGAACTTGTCGCCGCCGAGGTCGAAGGTGCGGATGACGACGTCCTGCCCGGCGAACGCCTTCCCGATGCGCGCGTACAGCTGCACCTGCTCGTCTTCGGTCGGCATCCTGCCGCGGCCGACGACGAGGAACTCGGTGCGCATCAGCCCGATCCCCTCGGCGCGGTGGCGCACCGCCTGGTCGAGCTCCTCGGGCAGGTCGAGATTGGCGCGCAGGACGAGGGCCCGTCCGTCCCGCGTCACGGCCGGCTGATCCACCGCGAGGACGAGGTCCCGCTCGAGCGCCCGGCGGCGCGCGTCGCGGCGCTGCGCCTCCTCGATGTCGGCAGGCTGCGGCTCGACCTGCAGCGTCCCCGTCCAGCCGTCCAGCACTACCATCTCGCCCGTCGTCACGCGATCGAGCACGTCGTGCAGCCCCACGACCGCGGGGATGCCGATCGAGTGCGCGAGGATCGCCGCGTGCGAGGTGCGGGTGCCCTGCTCGCACGCGATGGCGAGCACCGCCTCGCGGTCGAGCTGCACGGTGAGCGACGGCGTGAGGTCGCGCGCCACGAGGATCACCGGCCCGTCGGCGGGCGCGAGCACGTCGGGCTCGTCCACGCCGAGCAGCCGCGTCAGCACGCGGATCTCCACGTCGGTGAGGTCGATCAGCCGGTCGCGCAGCAGCGTGCTGCCGTTCGTCATCCACAGCCCGCGCCATTCGATGATCTTCAGCTCGAAGGCACGCTCGGCCGAGAAGTGGTTCTCACGGATCAGCCGCTCGACGCCCCCGATGAGGTCCTCGTCCTCGAGGATCATGAGCTGGGCGTCGAAGATCCGGGCCTCCTCGGGCCCGGCGCGCTCGGCGGCGTGGGCGCGCACCGCGGTGATGCGCTCGCGCGCCCACGCGATCGCGTCGTGGAGCCGCGCGATCTCCCCGTCCACCTGCTCCGGCCGGATGGCGTGGTCGGACACGGCCGGCACTTCCCAACGCACGACCAGCGCCGGCCCGACGGCCACGCCCGCCGAGACGGCGGTGCCCCGGATCGTGCGGTGCGGCACTAGTCCTCCCCGAACCCCGCCGCGATCAGCGCGGCGAGGGTCTCGATGGCCACCTCGGCGTCTTCGCCCTCGACCCGGATCGTGAGCCGGCTGCCGCACTCGGCGGCGAGCATCATCATGCCCATGATGCTCTTGCCGTTCACCGCGAGCTCGTCCTTGCACACCTGCACGGACGCCTTGAACCGTCCCGCCGTCTTGACGAACTCGGCAGCGGGTCGCGCGTGCAGCCCGAGCGAGTTCACGATCGGCACCGCCCGCTCGATCACCACCACAGCAGCCCCGCCACCCAGACCGCCGCCAGCACCAGGGCGGCGAGCGCCGCGCCGTTCGCCTTCGTCGCGGCAAGCCGCACCGCGACGATCAGCACCGCCGCGCCCGCCGCCGCGACGAGGAACGCCGGCCACGGCGTACTGCGCAGCTGCCACCCGAAGCTCAGCGGCAGCGCCGCCCCCACCAGGAACGCGGCCAGCGGCGGCGCCGCCGCGTTGGCCACCCGCAGGCCCGGCGCGGTCAGCGCGCCGGCCACGTGGAGCCCGCGCGACCACCCCGCGCGCAGGGCCCAGACCCGGCTGTAGACGTGCACGACGTTGTAGAGCGCCAGGAACGCGAGCGCGGCCCAGAGCCCGGCCCCGAGCGCGACCAGGATCAGTCCGACGGCCACGCAGGCCGGCAGCCACGCCGCCCAGATGAGCCGGTCCCCGACCGAGCCGAGCGGGCCGCACAGCGCCTCGCGCAGCCGCATGATCTTCTCGGGCGCGGTGCCCTCCAGCTCGGCGCGCGCCGCGGCGCCCACGGCGAGCGCGGCGAAGTACGGGTGCGCGTTGAAGAAGCTCGCCTGGCGCGCGATCGCCTGCCGGTACGCCACGCCCTCCGGGCCACCCTCGAGCGCACGGAGCGCCGGCTCGATGCTGTGCGCGAACCCGATCCCGCCCATGCGCTCGTAGCTCCACGCCGCCTGGAACGAGAACAGCCGCGCGAGCGCGCCGCCGAAGCCGGGCATGCGCGGCGCGCTCACCGCCACGCCACCGCGGCCAGCGTCCCGGCCCCGAGACCGCCCGCCAGCCACACCAGTGACCGCCCATGTCCGAAGAGCCGCAGCGCGCTCGCCAGCGCCACGCCCACCGTGGCCGCCGCGAGCGCCACGTGCGCCACGATCTCCGGCGCCCGCCACCCGTGCGCGAAGAGCAAGGACAGCGCGTCGCCCGCGGCGATCGCGAACGCGGTGAGCGCCATGCTGCGGGCCGCGTCGCGCGCCAGGCCCCGCCACTGGAGCGCGCGCACCGCACCGAAGTCGCCGGCCTCGAGCTCGGCGCGGCGCGCCGTCACCGACGCCGCGTTGGCGCGCCGGACGACGTGCATCAGCCACCCGCCCAGCCACGCGCTCGCGATCACCACGAGCACCACGCCGAGCAGCCCCGAGGGCAACGCCCCAGCGCCCCGCGCGCCGACCAGCGCGCCGGCGGCCACCGAGCCCGGACCCCAGTCCGGGTAGCGCACCGCGCCCACCGGCAGCGTCTCCATCGCGAACAGCTCGAGCACGGCGCCCGCGCCAAGGCCCGCCACGGGATTGCCGACCACAAGGCCGCCCAACAGCCCGGCCACCAGCGGCCGCGAGATCATCATCTGCGGCACGCTCACCAGGTCGAGCCCGACCAGCGTGCCGACCGCGACCACGCCGGCCGTTTCGAGCGTCGTCAACCGAGCAGCTCCGCCAGCGGCACCCGCCTGCCCGTCGGCACGTCCTGCGCCGTGATCTCCACGCCGGCGCCCGCGAGCGCGCGCAGCTTCGCCGCCTCCTCGTCGGTGAGGTACACGTAGCGCAGCTTCTCCCGGCGGCCCTCGCGGAAGTGGATACCGCCGAGGTTCACCGCCCGGATCGCGCCGTCCACGCCGGCGCACAGCGCGGTCATCCCGTCGATGTCCCCCGTGAGCACGATCCCCTTGCGCCCGTCAGCCTGCCACGCGGGCAGCTGCGCCGTCGCCTCCGCCACGCTCGCGAACACCACCGCCACCGACGGCGGCACCCCCATGCGGTAGAGCTCCTGTTCCCAGTCACTGGCGCGGACCTCGTCGTCCACGAGGACGATGAATCCCACGCCCAGCGGCTGCCCCCACCCCACGACGACCTGCCCGTGGATCAGGCGGTCGTCGATCCGGAACAACTCGACGCTCACCGCGCCGCCCCCGCCCCGGTGCGGCCGATCGGCATCACCGCCGCGCGCCCCGTCGCGACGGCGCGCGTCGCGGCCTCGGCCGGCCCGAGGGAACGGTGGAACACGAAGTCCACGAGCATCGCGAGGTTCACGCCGGTCACCACGCCGACGTCCGGGTGCTCCCGCGCGTACGCCGCCGCACCGAAAGCGCACGAGCCGCCCGGCATGTCCGCGAATACCACGGCCGGACGGCCGGCGATGGCGGCCTCGAGATGCGCCACGATCGCGGCGCGGTCGCAGCCGATGTTGGAGACCGCCACGAGCCCGTGGTCCGCGCCCGCGATCTCCTCGACGGCGGCGATCAGCGCGCCGGCCAGCCCCGCGTGCGCGAGCACCACGCCCGTGAGCGGCTCACTCATAGTCTTCTTCGAGGTACTGGCCGATCGCGCGCTGGCCCTGCATCCGCTGGATGAGGCGGTCGTTGAACAGCCGCGCCGAATCGACGCCGCTGTACTTGAGGAGGTGGCGCATGGACACCACCTCGGCGATGACGGTGATGTTCTTGCCCGGGTTCAGCGGCACAACGACCTTGGGCAGCGTCACGCCGAGGATCTCGGTCGCCTGACCGTCGATCCCCGTGCGGTCGTAGGCCGCCGCGCTGTCCCAGTCCTCGAGCTGCACGACGACCTCGATCCGCTTCCGCTGGCGCACCGCACGGATCCCGAACAGCGCCGCGATGTCGATCAGCCCGATGCCGCGGATCTCCATGAAGTGCTGCTGGTGGCTGTGCCCCTTGCCGATGAGCACGTCGGCACCGAGCCGCCGCACCTGCACCACGTCGTCGGCCACGAGCCGGTGGCCGCGCTCGACGAGGTCGAGCACGCACTCGCTCTTGCCGATCCCGGAGCGGCCGACGAACAGCAGGCCCACGCCGTACACGTCCGCCAGCGAGCCGTGCAGCGTGGTGTGCTGCGCGAATGCCTCCTCGAGAAACGGCTGAATCGTGTGGTAGAAGTCGGCCGTCTTGAGCGCCGAGCGCAGCACGGCGACATCGTGCGCCTGCGCCAGCTCGATCAGCTCGACCGGCACCTCCTGCTTCTTGGTGACGAACAGGCAGGGGAAGTCGAACCGGAATAGGGTCTCGAGCGAGCGCCGCCGGCCGGCGGCGTCGAGTGACGAGAGGTACCGGACCTCCGTCTCCCCCAGCACGAACAGACGGCCCGGCGCAAACCGGGCCGTGAACCCCGAGAGGACGAGGCCGGGGCTCGAGACCTCGCCCGAGGGCACCTCGCGCTCGAGCCCGGCCTCGCCGGTGAGCGCTTCGAGGGCGAGGCGCTCGCCGCGCAGCTCGATCAGGTCCCGGATCTTCAGGGCGTCACCCTTCCCCGGCCCCCGCCGCCGCGCGGCGCCGCCGACTCGACTCCCGTTTGTCGAGCTGGCGCCGCAGCTTCGAGCTCGCACGGTCGAGTGCCTTGCGGTGGTCCGGCGCGTCCGCGCTCGCCACGTGCACCGCCCCGCGCGCGGCCTTGAGGATGATCTCGGCCGTCGCACGCTGGTGATCCATGCCGAAGGTGACCTGCGCGCTGGTGGGCCGGCTGGCGAGCTTCGCCAGCCTCCCGAGCACCGCGCCCGCCCGCTCCTTCAGCCCGTCCGGAATGTCACTGTGACGGGCCGTGATCGTGACCTGCATGGCATCACTCCTGGCCGCGGGGCCAGTCGGCCGCCACGGCGGTAAGGTGAGACTCCGTTTCGCGCGCGGCGCGCTCCCAACTGAACGTCTCCGCGAACGCGCGCGCATCCCGACCCAGACGCTCGGCGAGCGTCCGGTCCGCCGCCAGCCGCCCGAGGACGGCCGCCAGCGCCTCGGCGTCGCCGGTCGGCACGAGGAACCCGGTATCCCCGTCCCGCACCGACTCGCGCAACGCCGAGTTGTCGGCGGCGACGGCAGGCGTCCCGCACGCCGCCGCCTCCACGTTGGTGATCCCCCAGCCTTCCTTCAGCGATGGGAGGACCACCGCCCAAGCCTTGCGGTACAGCGCGAGCTTGCGCTCCTCGCTGACCAAGCCCAGGAACTCCACCGCACCCCCCGCTTCCGTCCGCGCGATCCGCTCGAGGCGCGGCCGGTCGTCGCCGGTGCCGGCGATCCACAGCCGCGCCTGGACGCCGCGCCGCTCCAGCAGTCCCACCGCGCGAATCGCAACGTCCACCTGCTTATAACGCTTGAGGCGCCCCACGTACAAGAAGGTGGGCGCCGCTTCCCGGCGGACCCCCGGATCGGGCACGAAGTGCGCCGCATCCACACCCGGATAGATGACGCGGATGGCCTCCCGGCGGAAGCCGCGGGCCGCGAGGTCCTCCCGCGTGGCCTCGCTGATGGCGTGCACCCCGGCCCGGGCGTAGACCCGCGCCATCGGCAGTTCGGCGCACCAGACCAGGGCCGCCAGCGGCCAGCGCAGCTCGCGGAACGCCGTCGTCCCGAACAGGTGCGGCACCACGAGCACGAACGGGCCGTCCCACAGGCGCGGCAGGCCAAGCGGGACCTTGTTGACGTCCTCGACGACCAGGTCGGGCGCGAGCCGCGAGGCGAGCGCGCGGAACGCCCGCCGTCCGGCGAGGACGAACCCGTAGCGCGAGCTGACGCGGTGCACGTGCATCCCGTCCAGCGCCGCCTCCGGCGCGGCGCCGCGGTAGCCGCTGCACAGCAGGTGCACCTCGTGCCCCGCGGCGGCGACGCGGCCGAAGATCTCGTGCAGGTGCACCTCGGCCCCGCCTGCCTGCGGGTTGCCGCGGTCCTGCCAGTTCACCAGCAGGATCCTCACAGCCGGCCGAGGTCCCGCGCGACGCGGTCCAGCACGCCGTTGACGAACCCTGGGGAGCGGTGCCCGCCGAACCAGTGCGCCAGCCGCACCGCCTCGTCGATCACGACCTTGGGCGGCGTCGGCTCCTCGAGGAGCTCGAGCACGGCGAGCCGCAGGAGGTTGCGGTCCACGGCGCCCAGCCGCTCGAGCCGCCACCGCTCGGCCGCGCGCGTGATGTGGCCGTCCAGCTCCGCGCACCGCGCCGCCGCCCGCTCGGCGAGCGCCATGGCGCGCTCCCCGACCCGGGGACCCGCGTCCACGAGCTGCATGACGCGCCCGAACGCCGCCGGCTCCGGCCGGAGCGCGCCGACGACGTCCCAGGTGTAGAGGAGCTGCAGCGCCCGGGCGCGGCAGCGCGTCTCAGCGCGGATCGGCATCCGCGCGCCGGATCGCCGCGGCGGTGTCGAGCGCCGCCGCCATCGCCTCGTAGCCCTTGTTCCCGTGCGAGCCCCCCGCCCGCGCGAGCGCCTGCTCCATCGTGTCGCAGGTCAGCAGCCCGAACCCCACCGCTACCCCGTACTCGAGCGCGAGGCTCATCAGAGCCCGCGACGCCTCCCGGGCGATGACGTCGAAGTGCGCCGTCTCGCCCCGGATCACCGCGCCCACCGCCACGACCGCCGCGACGTCGCCGCGCGCCAGCAGCGCGCGCGCCATGACCGGCAGCTCCCACGCCCCCGGCACCCAGTGCACCTCGACCTCGCGCTCCGGGATCCCGCGCTCGGCGCAGCACGCCTGGGCACCGGCGAGCAGCCGCGCCGTGACGCTTTCGTTGAACCGACTCGCGACGATGGCGACGCGCGAGCGGGTGGGGGCAGCGGTCATCCGTGCGCGAGCAGGTGGCCCAGCTTGTCGCGCTTCACGTCGAGGTAGCCGGCGTTCTCCTCGGTGCGGGGCGAAACGATCGGCACCCGCTCCAGGATCGTGAGGCCGTAGCCGTCCACGCCGACCAGCTTCATCGGGTTGTTGGTGAGGATGCGGATGGACTGCAGCCCGAGGTCGAGCAGGATCTGCGCGCCGATGCCGTAGTTCCGCAGGTCCGGCCCGAAGCCGAGCTTCTCGTTCGCCTCTACCGTGTCGTGCCCGGCGTCCTGCAGCTCGTAGGCCTTGAGCTTGTTGAGCAGGCCGATTCCCCGCCCCTCCTGGTCGAGGTACACGACCACGCCGCGCCCGTCCTGCGCGATCATCTGCATCGCCGCGTGCAGCTGCCAGCCGCAGTCGCAACGCGAGGAGCCGAACACGTCGCCCGTCAGGCACTTCGAGTGCATCCGCACCAGCGTGCCGGGCTTGACCGTCACGTCGCCGTACACCAGCGCCACGTGCTCGGCCCGGTCCACGTCGTTCCGGTAGCCGACAACCCGCCACTCGCCGAACGGCGTCGGCAGCCGCGCCTCCGCCACGCGGTGCACCAGCCGCTCGTGCTTGAGCCGGTGGGCCACAACCTGCGCGACGGTGATGAACACCAGCTCGTGCTCCGCGGCGACCCGCTCGAGCTCGGCGCGCCGCGCCATCGTGCCGTCGTCCTTGAGGATCTCGCAGATCACGCCGGCCGGGATCAGGCCCGAGAGCCGCGCGAGGTCCACGCTCGCCTCGGTCTGGCCCACGCGCTGGAGCACGCCGCCCGGGCGTGCCTGGAGCGGGAAGACGTGGCCCGGCCGGCGCAGGTCGCTCGGCACGGTTTCCGGATCGATGGCGACGCGGATCGTCGCGGCACGGTCGGCCGCGCTGATGCCCGTCGTCACCCCGAAGCGCGCCGCCGCGTCGATGCTCACGGTGAAGGCGGTCTCGTGCGCCTCGGTGTTGTGGTCCACCATCTGCGGCAGGTCGAGCGCGCGGCACCGCTCGGGCGCCAGCGTCAGGCACACCAGGCCGCGCCCGTGCAGGGCCATGAAGTTGATCGCCTCCGCCGTGACGTGCTCGGCCGCCATCACGAGGTCGCCCTCGTTCTCGCGGCCCTCGTCGTCGGCGACGATCACCATCCGGCCGGCCTTGATGTCCCGAATCGCCTGCTCGACGGTCCCGAACGGCATCCAGCGCTCCTATCGCCGCGCGGCGCGGTACGGCGCCAGCACGTGCCTGACGATCTTCCCGACCTGATCCGCCTCTAAATGTACCCGCGTCCCCACCCGGGCTCTACCCAACGTGGTGACCTCGAGCGTGTACGGAATCAGCGAGACCTGGACGATCCCCCGCTTCGGGATCGCGTTGACGGTGAGGCTCACGCCGTCCACGGCGATCGAGCCGTGCAGCACGCTCACCGCCGCCACGTCCTCCGGCACCCGGATGTCGAGCAGCACCGAGTCCTCGAGCGCGACGCGCCGCACGACCGTGCCGACCCCGTCCACGTGCCCGGACACCAGGTGCCCGCCCAGCCGGTCGCTCGCGCGCAGCGACCGCTCCAGGTTCACCGGCCGGCCCGGCGCGAAGTCCGCGAATGTGGTCCGCGTGCGCGTCATCGTCACGGCCTCGACCGTGAACGTGCCCTTGCCCGTCTTGACGACGGTGAGGCACGCGCCATCCACGGCGATGCTCTCCCCGATCCTCAGCCCGCGGTAGCGCGACGCGATGGTGAGGGCCAGCCCGCGCGCCGTGCGGCGCGCGCGCCCCCCCCGCCCAATCGCGGGCACGCGCCCCGGGCACAACAGGGGCGCGCCAGGCCCCC
>CAYHQJ010000009.1:0-6158 GCA_964358595.1 uncultured Gemmatimonadales bacterium | reverse complement strand
CGCGGGCGGGCGCGGCGTGGGGGCGCCCCCCCCGCGGGGCGGGGCGCCCCCCGCGCCGCACCGTCCCTATCGCGGTCACGATCCCGGTGAACATCAGGGCCGATCCAGGACCAGCAGCGTATCGTTGCCGAGCGCGCGCCGCTCCACCGTCCGCCAGCGCACCGCCGCCTCGAGGCGTACGGCGGGCACGTGCCGCATTCCCGGCACCGCCCCCTCGCCCAGGACCAGCGGCGCGTAGAACAGGTAGAGGCGGTCCACCACGCCGGCCGCCAGCAGCCGGCCCGCCAGCACGCCGCCGCCTTCGACCAGCAGGCTGGCCACGCCGCGGCGCCGCAGCTCGGCGAGCGAGTCCTCCACGCCGCCAGCGCGTAGGACCTGCGCCCCGGCGGCCTCGAGCGTGCGGATCGCCGCGTCGGACGCGTCGCCGTCGGCGAGCACGAGCGTGGGTTGTTCGCACGCCGTGCGCAGCACGCGCGCGGTCGGCGACAGCTCGGCGCGGGCGTCGAAGATCACGCGCAGCGGCGGCGTGAGGGGCGTGCCGGGGGCGCGGGCGCGCACCGAGGGGTGGGGCGCGCGCCCCGGGCCCGCCCCCCCGCCGCTCGCCGCGCAGCCCGCGCGCAGCCAGTGCACCCAGGCGCGCGCCTCCTCGCCGGTCACCCAGCGCGAGCGGCCGCCGGCGTCGGCGATGCGCCCGTCCAGCGAGAGCGCGAGCTTGACCGCGACGAACGGCCGCTCGGACGCCCCGTGGCGGTGGAAAAACGGCGCGTTCTGCGAGCGCACCTCCTGCTCGAGCAGTCCCGACTCCACGGCGACACCGGCGCGCCGCAGCACGTCGGCTCCGCCCCGCGCCAGCGGGTCCACGTCCGCGGCGCCGAACACCACGCGCCGGATGAGCGCCTGGAGGATCGCCGCGGTGCACGGCGGCGTCTTGCCGTGGTGGGCGCACGGCTCGAGGGTGACCACCAGGTCCCCGCCGCGCGCCCGCTCGCCGGCCGCCTGGAGCGCGACCGCCTCGCCGTGCGGGCCGCCGAACTCGGCGTGCCAGCCTTCGCCGACCACCGCGCCGTCCCTGAGCACCACCGCCCCGACCATCGGGTTCGCGCCGACGCGGCCCCAGCCGCCCCACGCGAGCGCCAGCGCACGCTCCATCGCCTCGCGGTCGCGCACCGTCAGCTCCCCGCCGGCTCCCAGCGCACCGCGCCCCGGCCGGGCACGACCTCACCGATCGGCCAGGTGTCGATCCGCGCGGCGGCCGCCGCCGCGCGCACGCGCTCCAGGGCGTCCGGCGGGCACACGGCGATCAGCCCCACGCCGAGGTTGAACACCCGCCGCATCTCCCCGGTCCCCACGCCGCCGCCCTCCTGGACCACGCGGCAGGCGACGGGCACCGGCCAGCTGCCGTCCTCGACCACCGCGTCCACCCCGGCCGGCAGCACCCGCACGAGGTTGCCCGGGATCCCGCCGCCGGTGACGTGCGCGAGCGCGTGCACGGCGGTCCGCACCGGCCACAGCGCGGCGCCGTAGCTCCGGTGCACGTCGAGCAGGACGTCCGCCACGCTCCGGCCGGTGTGCGGAAACTCGTCGTCGAGGCCCAGCGCCATGTCGCCGAACAGCACGCGCCGCAGCAGCGAGTAGCCATTGGTGTGGAACCCGTTCGCAGCGAAGCCGACCAGCACGTCGCCCGCGCGCACCTGGTCGCCGTGGATCGCCTCGCCCTCGCCCACGACGCCGAGGATCGTGCCGGCCAGGTCGTATTCGCCCGCGCGGTAGACGTCCGGCATCTCGGCCGTCTCGCCGCCGACGAGCGGCATGCCATGCCGCGTGCAGCCGCGCGCCACGCCGCTCACCACTTCGGCCGCGACCGCCGGGTCGAGCCGCCCCGAGGCGAAGTAGTCGAGGAACCCGATCGGCGTCGCGCCGTGCACCAGGATGTCGTTCACGCAGTGGTTGACGAGGTCCTCGCCCACCGTGCCGTGCCGGTTCGCGCGGATCGCGACCAGCACCTTCGTACCGACGCCGTCGGTCGAGGCGACGAGCACCGGATCCGGCACGCCGGTCGGGAGCCGCACCAGGCCGCCGAAGCCGCCCACCGCGCCCACCGACGCGGCGGTGCGGGTCCCGCGCACCAGTTCGGCGATCCGCGCCTTGGCGCGCTCCGCGGCGCCCAAGTCGACGCCCGCCGCGCGGTAGCGGTCAGCGGCGGAGGAAGCCGTCATCGTCCGGATCGAAGTGCACGAGGTCGCGGTACTGGAGCACGCGCTCGACCACGTCAGCGGCGGTGATCTCGTCGAACCGCTGCACCGAAAACCGCTCCACGGAGAACGAGCCCATCGCCGAACCGTACACCATCGCCAGCCGCATGTTGGCGTGCGTGAGGTCTCCGCTGCGTGCCAGGTGCGCCATGAACCCGCCCGCGAAGGCGTCCCCGGCGCCGGTCGGGTCGAACACGTCCTCCAGCGGGTAGCCGGGCACGAAGAAGGTCCGGTCCTTCTCGATCAGCACCGCGCCGTGCTCGCCCTTCTTCACCACGACCGCGCGCGGGCCGCGCTCCAGCACCCAGCGGGCGGCGCGGTGGATGTGCCAGTCGCCGGACAGCTCACGCAGCTCGGAGTCGTTCACCATCAGGACGTTCACCCGCTCGAGCAGCTTCTGGAGCGCCGTGCGCTTGCCCTGGATCCAGTAGTTCATCGTGTCGCACGCCACGAGGTCGGGGTGGCGCACCTGCTCGAGCACGTCGAGCTGCAGGTCGGGGTCGATGTTCCCGAGGAACACGTACTTCGCGTCGCGGAACTCCTCCGGGATGTCGGGCCGGAAGTTGGCGAACACCCCAAGCCGGGTCTCGAGCGTATCGCGGGAGTTGAGGTCGAAGCCGTAGCGGCCGGCCCAGCGGAAGCTCTCGCCGTCGCCGACGGTCAGGCCGCGCAGGTCGATCCCCCGCACGGCGATCCTCCGCAGCTCGTCCATCGGGTAGTCCCGCCCGACGACGCCGACGAGCTGCACCGGGTGCAGCAGCGAGCCGGCCACGCTGAAGAACACCGCGGAGCCGCCCAGGGCGTCCTCGACCCGCCCGAACGGCGTCTCGACCGAGTCGAGCGCGACGCTGCCGACGACCAGCAAGCCCATGCGCGATCCTCCGCGGTCCTACATGTGGTCCGGGGCCGACAGCCCGAGCAGCCCGAGGGCGTTGGCGAGCACGATCTGCGCCGCCCGTGCGAGCGCGAGCCGCGCCTGCTCCACCGCCGGCGGCTCGCCGAGGACGCGGCAGCGGTGATACCAGAGGTGGGCGGCGCGCGCCAGCTCCTCGAGGTAGGCGGTAAGCCGCTGCGGCTCGAGCGCCTCGGCCGCGCGCCGGGCGGCGAGCGGGAACCGGCCCAGCACCTTGATGAGGTCCGCCTCGCTGGGGTCCGCGAGCGCCGCGACGTCCACGCCGTCGGCGCCGACGCCCGACGCTTCGATTCCGCCGACCCGAAAGATGCCCGCCATCCGCGCGTGCGCCATCTGCACGTAGAAGACCGGGTTCTCCTCGGTCCGGTTCGTGGCGAGGTCGATGTCGAAGGCGAACGGGGTATCGCTCTTGCGCATCAGGAAGAAGTAGCGGGCGGCGTCCACACCGACCTCGTCCACCAGGTCGCGCAGGGCCACGAAATCGCCCGCGCGCTTGCTCATCCGCACCGCTTCGCCGTGCCGCACCACCGTCACGAGCTGCACGATCAGCGCCTCGAAGAAGGCCGCGCCGTGGCCGAGGGCGAGCATGGCGGCGCGCATCCGCGGCACGTAGCCGTGGTGGTCCGCGCCCCACACGTCGATCGCGCGGTCGAACCCGCGCTGGGCCTTGTCCTCGTGATAGGCGATGTCGGGGAGAAAGTAGGTGTAGCTCCCGTCCGACTTGCGCAGCACGCGGTCCTTGTCGTCGCCGTGCGCGGTGGTGCGCAGCCACAGCGCCCCGCCCTCCTCGAACAGCACGCCGCGCTCGGCGAGCGTCTTCAGCGCAGCGCCGACGCGGTCCTCGTCGTACAGCCGGCTCTCGTCGAAGAACACGTCGAACCGCACCCGGAATTGCGCGAGATCATCGCGCTGCTCCGCCTTCAGCGCCTCGACGGCGAACGCGCGGCAGACATCCGCCCCCTCGGCCGCCGCCACGTCGGCGAAAGCAGGGCCCTTCACCGAGAGGAGCATGTCGGCGAGCTCGATCAGGTAGGCGCCGTGGTAGCCCTGCTCGGGAATCGCCGCCTCGCGGCCCACGCGCTGCTGCACCCGCGCCCACAGCGACTCGCCGAGGCGCACGATCTGGCTCCCCGCGTCGTTCACGTAGAACTCGCGCGTGACCGCGTGGCCCTGCCACTCGAGCAGCGTGCCCACGCAATCGCCCAGCGCCGCGCCGCGCCCGTGCGCCACGTGCAGCGGCCCGGTCGGGTTGGCCGAGACGAACTCGACGTTGATCGTGAGCGGCCGCTCGGGGCGCCCGCGCCCGTAGTCGGCGCCGGCGACGACGATCTCGCGCAGCGTCTCGCCGAGCTGCGCGGGCGCCAGGCGGAAGTTGATGAAGCCGGGTCCCGCGATCTCGATCGCGTCCACCACGCCCGGCGGGAAGTCGAGGGCCGCGACGATCTGCTCGGCGATCCTGCGCGGCGCCGCCCGGAGCGGCTTCGCCAGCAGCATCGCGAGGTTGGTCGCGACATCGCCGTGGCTCTTCTCGCGCGGCGTCTCCAGCTCCACGGGCACGGAAGGCGGCGCCCCGAGCGCCGCGGCGACGCGCGCCAGCTCGGAGCGGATCGCGTCCTGCGTCATCGCTAGTGGTCTTTCTTCTTCTTGGGGGACTTGGGCTTCTCGGAGGACTCCGCGGCCGGCTTCTCACCGGCCGGCTTCCCGGCGCCCTCCGCCGTCTCTTTCCTCTCGCCCGCGCGCTTGTAGTCGGTGATGTAGAAACCGGAGCCCTTGAAGACGAGGCTGGAAGCGGAGAGCTGGCGCTCGGCCTTCCCGCCGCACTCGGGGCACCTGGCCCCGGGCTTGGCGGTCATCTTCTGCACGGCCTCGAATGCGCTGCCGCACTGCGGGCACTTGTACTCGTAAGTCGGCATAGCTTTTAAGCTTAGCCGAGCCGCGCGGGGGCCGTCAACCCGCGAGAGAAGCGCCCCCAGACCGCCTCCATCGCCCCGGCGATCTCGCCGAGCGTGGCCCGCGCGCGCACGGCCTCGATGATGGGCTCCATCAGCTGCGCGGCCGGCGTGGCCGCGGCGCTCCGCACCGCCCCGAGGACGCGGGCGACCGTTCCCGGGTCCCGCGCGGCGCGCGCCGCGCGCACGCGCTCCACTTGCGCCGCCGCCCGCCGCGTGTAGTGGGGGGCGCGCGGCCCCCCGCTCGGGGCGTCGTCGGTGAACGTGTTCAGGCCGACGACGACGTCCTCGCCGCGCTCGATCGCCTGCTGCTCCGCGTACGCCGCCCGCGTGATCTCCTCCTGCACGAACCCTGCGGCGATCGCCTTCGCCGCTCCGCCGCGCCGCTCCACCTCGTCCAGCAGCGCGAGCGCGCGCCGCTCGATCTCCGCCGTCAGCGCCTCGACGTAGAAGCTCCCCGCCAGGGGGTCCACGGTGCGCGCCGCGCCCGACTCGTGCGCCACCACCTGCTGGGTGCGCAGCGCCAGCCTGGCCGACTCCGACGTCGGCAGGGCGAGCGCCTCGTCGTACGCGTTGGTGTGCAGCGATTGGGTCCCGCCGAGCACCGCCCCGAGCGCCTGGATCGCCACGCGCACGACGTTCACCAGCGGCTGCTGCGCGGTCAGCAGCGAGCCGCCCGTCTGGGTGTGGAAGCGCAGCTTGCACGCCGCATCGCCCGCGCCGAAGCGCTCTTTCAGGAGCGTCGCCCAGAGCCGGCGCGCGGCCCGGAACTTCGCGACCTCCTCGAACAGGTCGTTGAAGCCGGCGAAGAAGAAGGACAGCCGCGGCGCGAAGTCGTCCACCTCCAGTCCCGCGTCAACGGCCCGCCGCACGTACTCGAGAGCGTTGGCGAAGGTGAAGGCCAGCTCCTGCACCGCCGTCGCGCCCGCCTCGCGGATGTGGTAGCCGCTGATCGAGATCGGGTTGAAGTCGAGCTTCCGCGCGACGCAGAACCGGACCACGTCGGTGATCAGCCGCAGGCTCGGCTCCGGCGGGTAGATGTAC